>NZ_OW659496.1:1590593-1908712 GCF_940143175.1 Erysipelothrix amsterdamensis
GAGTAATAAATGGGTTCAGAAATTAAGGCCGCATCCAGTTTATCTTGGATGAGCATGTCTTGAATTTCCTTAGAACCACGTTGCACAAAATTTAATTCTACTTGTGGATATTTGCCGACATATCCTTGGAATTGATCCATATAGTTAATGGAAGAAAGAATGGTAAGTCCAAATCGAATTTTACGGCGGATGCGTTGTGCTTCAGACTTCATTAATCGATCCAAGCGATTTAGATGTGCAACAACATCTTTCGCACCATCGTAAAACACTTGCCCACTTTCTGTTACACTGACGCCCGTTTGAGTACGCTCAATGAGTTGCGTTTCAAGTTTCGCCTCAAGTTGTTTGATGTTCCAACTGAGAGCAGGTTGCGTCATGTGTAACGTTTTAGCGGCAGCAGTAAAACTGCCTGCTTCAATAACAGCAATAAAGTATTTCAACTCTCTAATTTCCATAGTTACCTCTTAATTCTATTCGAAATAATGAGTGGTTTCGAGTTTATGAAATGCTCTTAATCCTCCTGAAGCAAGTGCTTCGAGTTCAAATTCTCCCGGATATATCGCAACCGGTGCAATAAACGATACACGTTCTTCAATCCAATTCATTATGCGATTCGAACGTGCAAATCCCCCACTGATCACGATACAATCAACATTACCTTTAAGCACAGTACTCAATGTACCAATACTTTTCGCAATTTGATAAGCCATTGCTTCTAAAACGAGCGCTGCTTCATCATGACCCTCTTCAATCATTGCTTCGACAGTTCGGACATCATTGGTCTCAAAATATGAGATGAGACCACCTTGATGACGGGTTAGTTTTGTAACCGCTTCCTTGTCATTATTATAGCATAGATTCGTAAAAGGACGTAAAGGTAAACCACCACTTCGTTCCGGTGAAAAGGCACCTTCATCATCACCAACAAGATCAATCATACGACCCTGTTTATGTGCTGTGACAGTAATACCACTTCCAGCATGGACAACAATCATGTTGAGTTTGTTATAAGGAGTTTGAAGGGATTTCGCGTGTTCTATGGCAACAGCACGCGAATTTAACATGTGTCCAATGCTTTTACGTTCAATACCCTTTAACCCAGAGATACGGGCAATTGGATCCATTTGATCGACGGAGATCGGATCGTAAATATACGCCGTACAGTTTTCTGCTTGATCTACAAATTTCTGAGCGATCGAAGCACCTAAGTTTGCGGGGTGAATGACTTCAGCTTTATGTAAGAGATAATCAATGAGTGTGTCAGTAACTGCAATTGCTCCAGCTTCAACGGGTGGTAAAATACCACCACGACCCACTGCAATTTCTATTTTTTTAGGATCAAAACCATGTTCAACCAATGCATCATAAATTGAAGCATAACGATCTTCCAATTGATCCTCTAATTTGTGATAACCTTCTACTTTTTCTAAAGGTATTTTTAGGTCATCACGCATTAATTCTTCTTCGTCATTAAATAACGCGAATTTTGTTGAGCTGGCTCCAGGATTGATGGCTAGAATATACATTATAAGTCTCCTTTCGCAATCGAACATGCAAGTAAGATTGAGTTGATTTTTTCATCACGATTTGAACCGCGAGATGTAAGGACTATTGGTACTTTCGCACCTTGAATTACACCCGCCATCTTGCCATCGGTGAACAGTGTTCCAACTTTCCCCAAAATATTTCCACTGATAATATCTGGAGCAATTAGAATTTTGGCATCACCTTGGATATGACCATTCCATTTTTTAATCTCTGCTGCATGTTTCGATACTGCAAGATCTAAAGATATTGGTCCTTCGACAATTGCATGTTCCCACTCTCGCTGACTTAAGGTTTCTGAATCAACGGAGGATTGAATGTGAGGATTGGTATGTTCTGCAGCGTCTAATAAGGCCACTTTTGGCTCTTCAATCCCTAAAGCATGAGCAAGTTGAATACTGTTTTCGATAATCCCTACCTTTTGATCAAAATTAGGCGTAGGAATCATGCCTCCATCACTCATAATATACATTGTTTCTTTGAATGGGATTTCCACAAGCGCAACATGGGACAAGACTTTCTGTTCACGAATGCCTGTTTCACGTTTCACGACTGCGGATAATAAATCACTGGTTTGAATTAACCCTTTCATGATTAGATCAACTTCTCCTGCTTTCGCAAGTGCAACTGCTTTTTGAGCGGCTTCACGAGGCTTGTCACAATGAATAATTTCATAATTCACCGCAAGATTGTTTTCACGAATTACGTCTTGAATTGCTTCTTTGTTTCCCAGAAGAATTGGTTTGATATACCCACGTTCTTCCATATTGATGACTGCTTCAAGTGTATTCACTTCATCCGCACATACAAGCGCAAGACGCTTTTGCGTCATGCGTTCTCGTACTAAACGTGCCTCCAATTCTACAAAATTTTTCATTTATTGTACCTCAATATGATAATCATCCACCGCTACAATCGGCTTCACTTCAGTAAAGACTTTTCTGAATACAATCGCAAGACCAATCGGCATTACCATAAAGGCAAGAACTGCATTGATGATATTCCCTAAAGTCCAGCCACCAGCAAGGTTAATTGCATTGATGGGTCCAATCAGTCCACTAATCCCAAATCCCGCTGACATGGGCGTACCTTGTTGATTAAGTAAAACAACCACAATAGCACTTAGTGCCGCATTACATAGAACAGGAATCATAATTTTTGGTTTTTTCATAACATTAGGCATCGCCATTTTAGGTGAACCTAACATTAAAGCAATTTTTGTTCCAAGTTCATTTGATTTCCAACCTGTAATCGCAAGACCAAATGCAGCTGCACAAATTCCCACATTAGCTGCTGCTGATCCAACACCGGATAAGTTAACTGCGAGCGCAATCCCAACTGTAGAGAGTGGGGAAACAATCATCATCGCAAAGATCATAGATACAAGTATCGACATGAGAAGTGGTTGTAGCTGAAGAAGGTTACTGATCAAGTGTGCCATTGCACCTGTAATCATTTGAACATATGGGAGTGTAATCATTCCCAAACCACCCGCAACAATTAATACTAAAGTTGGTGTTAATAACATGGCATAAGCTTTAAATTTGTCTGCAACCGCAAGAATTAAGATAACCGCAAACGTAGCAGTAAGAGCCATATTAATGATGTCACCAATGCCTTTAAGCATAAACGTTCCATCTTCCGCAAGTTTCCATCCACCGGAGGCAAATGCGGTTGCCATTCCTACGGATGCGGTTTGAATCGGTGTAAACTTAAACATCATCGAAACAGCCACACCAATTACAACACCCATGAGAATCATTCCGAAAGATGTTGCCGTTAAAACAAATTGACCTTGTGGAAAAATGGGTAAGAGCGCTTTAAAGATTTCATTAAGCAAGGCACCAGGAATCAAAACTACAACCGAACCTATCGCCACCCCATTCAGTACTTTCATTCCAAATCCTTTATCAAATATTTTTTTCATCATGACCCTTTCTAGAGATGGATGGGAGAACCCAGAGCCAATTCTGCAGTATCCATTATCATTTCCGATAAACTAGGATGTGTATGAATGATTAACGATACATCCTCAACCGTTAATTGAGATTCGATTGCCATGGTAAGCTCCGCAAGCAATTCACTTGCTTGTGCGCCTACAATTTCAGCCCCTAGGATAAATCCTGTTTCAGTCTCTACAGTAAGTCGAACAAATCCTTGTGTATCATCCATGGATAACGCACGACCATTTGCGGCATAAGGGAATTTGAAAGCTTTCGCTTGAATGCCTTGATCTTTTGCTTCTACAGCATTCATTCCGACAACCGCAATTTCAGGATGGGTATAACTTACTGATGGAATGACCGTATAGTCAAATCCAGCTGTTTTTCCTGCGATTACTTCCGCAACGACTTTCGCTTCATAGCTTGCCTTGTGTGCGAGAGCAGGACCTGGAATAATATCACCAATTGCATAGATATGAGCAACATTTGTAAGTCCTTGATCATTAACTTCGATTAGTCCACGTTGGCCAACTGTGACACCGGCATACTCAAGTCCTAAATCATCCGTATTTGGACGACGTCCAACGGTGACTAAAACATATTCAGATTGATGAGTAACTGATTTTCCTTCTTGACTGTAAGTGACTGTTACCATGTCATTTTCAACTTTTGCGGACTCAGCCTTCACATTCGTATGGATCGTTACATTTTTTTGTTTAAAATTATCCACAACATAAGCACTTAAATCTTTCTCAAAAAGCGGTAGAATATTTGGCGCACCTTCAAGAATTGTGACTTCGGTACCCAAGTTTGCGAATACCCCTGCAAGTTCACAACCAATATAGCCACCACCGACGATGGTTAACGATTTTGGTACAACTTCGAGGTTAAGTGCTCCTGTAGAATCTAAAATTCGTTTACCAAATTTAAATCCAGGTATTTCAATCGGTCTACTTCCAGTTGCGATGATCACATCTTTAAATGAGAATGTTTGAACATCCATGTCATCTACAACACGAATTTTATCTTCCGACATAAAGTGTGCTTCACCCTTAACAATTTCGATTTTGTTTTTCTTTAAAAGTGCACCAATGCCTGAAGTCAAGGTCTTCACAACTTCCTTGTCTTTCCAAGCTTTTGCTTGTTTCATATCAAAACTTGTTTTACCATAGCTTAAACCAAATGGTGTATTTGTTTGTGTTTTTGCATATTCACTGCTTGCATGAATCATAGCTTTTGAAGGAATACATCCAACATTAAGACATGCGCCACCGATTTCATCACGTTCGATGATGGTAACTTTTTTTCCAAGTTGAGCAGCACGGATGGCTGCGACATAGCCACCCGGTCCACTTCCGATTACAATGACATCTGCTTGTTTTGCGAAATCTCCAACTACCATTTCTTACCCCTCCAATACAAGCTTGTTTGGGTCGCTTAGAACTTTTTTAAGTTCATCTAAAGCATGTTGTGCTTCCACACCGTCGATAATACGGTGATCAAAGGTAAAGGATAGTTTCATAAATGGTGCGATTGCGACAGTCATGTCTTCTGTAACATACGGTTCCATTTCAATTTTCGCTGTTCCTAAAATTCCCACTTCAGGTGCATTGATAATTGGTGTTGAGTAAACACCATCTGATGACATCCCACCAACATTTGTGATTGTGAATGAACCATCACGCATTGCATCCATTGGTAGTTTTCCTTCTTGAGCTAAACGTGCATTTGTTTCAATTTCTTTTGAAATCTCAAAGAGATTTTTTGTATCTGCATTTTTAATATTTGGTACATAAAGTCCTGCGTCAGTATTCGTTGCGACACCGATATTGATTGCATCACGGTAGATGATCTCACCTTTTTCTGCATCAACCATCGCATTGAAGATTGGATATTTCTTCAACATGGTTACGGCTGCTTTCACAAAATATGCCGTATACGTTAAACGTGCACCTTCTGCTTTCGCATAGTCTTTATACATATCACGGTGTTCCACCAATTTGGATACATTAATATTGGTAAATACCGTAACACGTGGGATGGATGATGTGGAATGAACCATTGCTTGCATTGTTGCTTTACGCATTGGTGTCATTTTTTCACGACGTAAGCCATCTGTACCCTCTGTTTGTACCGGAGCTTTCACAACTTCTTTTGGTGTTGTGACTTTTGGCGTTGCCACTTCACTTGCTTGTCCAGTAAAGTTATCAATATCTTCTTTTGTAACGGTATTATGTTTTCCTGTTGGCGTTACAAGGGCAATATCAATCCCTTTTTCTCGTGCATATTTACGAACTGATGGAATTGCTCGTGCTTTCCCTTGACTAACAACAGGACCCACTTTGGTTTCCACTTCCGTTTTTTCAACACTTGGTGTTTCTTCTTGTTTCGCATCTTTAGGTAAATCTGAAGCATCCACTTCAATTTCCACAAGCGTAGCACCTACTTTCGCTACGACTCCTGCTTCCACAAGAACTTTCTTAATTGTTCCCTTAACAGGAGATGGCACTTCAATTGTAGTTTTATCATTTTGAACTTCAAAGAGTGGATCATCAGTTTTAATGACATCCCCTTCTTTTACATGCCAAAGTAAAATTTCACTTTCGGTAATTCCTTCACCGAGATCGGGTAAATTAAATTTATAATTCATGAGTTCCTCCTAATATTCCTGTACTAATTTACGTGCTGATGTAACGATATCCTGTGCATTGGGTAACCAAATTTGTTCCACTTGTGGTAAAGGATATGTTGTATCGGGCGCTGTTACACGTGATACAGGAGCTACAAGGTCTAAGAAGAAACGTTCACTGATTTCAGACATAACATGACTCGCTACCCCTGCAATACGTTGTGCTTCTTGAACAACCAATACACGTCCTGTTTTTGAAACAGATGTTCCGATTGTTTCCATATCTAAAGGTGCAATGGTACGTAGGTCAACAACTTCAACGCTAATACCTTCTTCCGCAAGGATATCTGCAGCTTTACGTGCTTCCACCACCATCGCTCCATATGAAACAATTGAGATGTCTGTTCCTTCACGAACAATATTTGCTTTATCAAGCGGTACTTCATAAATCCCTTCAGGTACTTCTACTTTTTCACCACGATACAGTTTCAAGTGTTCTAAGAACAACACAGGGTCATTACTTTTAATGGATGAAATTAAGAGTCCTTTCGCATCATAAGGGTTTGATGGAACTACAACCCGCATCCCAGGCATTTGTGCAATCATTCCCTCATAACTATCTGAGTGAATTTCAGGCGTTGCAACACCACCACCGTAAGGACTACGAATCGTAATCGGTGCAAATAATTGACCTTCGGTACGGTAACGCATACGAGCCATTTGGTTGGTAATGGAGTCAATTGCTTCTGTAATAAATCCAAAGAATTGAATTTCAGGAAGCGGTCTAAATCCTTCAACACCTAAACCGATTGAAAGACCTAAGATTCCCGATTCCGCAAGCGGTGTATCAAAAACACGATCTTCTCCAAATTTTGCTTGAAGACCATCGGTAGCACGGAAAACCCCTCCGTTTTTCCCAACATCTTCTCCAAAAATTAAAACTTTTTCATCATTTTCAAGCATTACTTCAAGTCCATCCGTAATTGCTTCTACCATATTCTTAACAGCCATCTTATGCGTTCTCCTTTTCTACATAAAGATCGTATTGCTCTTTAATTGAAGGTGGCATCACTTCATACATATTTGCCAGGTATTCTGATATTTTTTGTTTAGGAAGTTTACGTGATGCATCCAATGCATCTTTAACTTCAATTTGTGTTTTCTCGATAATTGCTGCTTCTTGTTCTTCAGACCAAAGTCCTTTTTCAGTTAAGAACTTACGCATACGAATGAGTTGATCTTTTGGTAACCATGAATCAACGAGTTCGTTTTCACGGTAACGACGTGGATCATCACTTAATGTATGAGGTCCATAACGGAATGTTAAGAACTCAAGAAGTACGGGTCCATTTCCCGCAACAGCATATTCACGTGCTGCTTTTGTTGCTGCATAAACTGCGAAAGGATCCATACCATCTACAAAGAGATGTGCAATCCCTACCCCAATCCCTTTTTGGGATAGTGTTGCAGATTTTGTTTGGAAACTACGTGGTACAGAGATTCCAAATCCATTATTTTGAGCGATAAAGATTACCGGTGCATCGTAAACTCCTGCAAAATTTAATCCTTCATAGAAGTCCCCTTGTGATGTCCCACCATCACCTATATAAGTCATTGCGACATTTTCTTTTTTGTTTTTCTTAAGCCCTAAACCAACTCCTGCGGCTTGGATAATTTGTGCTCCAATAATAACTTGAGGTGGAAATGCTTTGATTGAATGATCGTATGCGAATCCATCTGTATGACCGTTGTACCAGTTCATCGCTTGACGTGTTTCAATTCCATGACGAATCAATGGTGGTACATCACGATATGTTGGTAATAACCAGTCTCCCTCTTGTAATGCGTATTGACTGATTAGTTGTGCTGCTTCTTGTCCTTCAGTTGGTGGTAGGTTTCCGATAATTCCTTGTCGGCTCAGGATGCTTACACGATTGTTGTATTCACGTCCCCAAACCATAACCTCCATCATTTCAACCATCTGTTCATCAGTTAACTCTGGAAAGTAATCTTTATTGACGATTTTCCCGTTCTCGTCCATAATTTGGAACAACTTAGGCTCCGTATTCGTTTCCTTTAGAATCTTCTTGTAATCTATTACTTTTGTCATATTGTGCCCTTTCTATGTTTTGACATCTTCCCGGTGTCGGGATGATCAAAAATAAATATACAAAGAATGATAGCGCTATCATTTCTTGACTCCATTATAGGGCGATAACGCAGAGCCGACCAATACAACGTTTTTATGCCTATAAATTATTTTTATATTGTCGCAAAATATAATTTATAGGCATAAAAAAAGACTGCTGACATCACGGTCAACAGCCTATATATTTATTTCTTATTCTTGGTCATCTGTGAATTGACTGTTATAAAGATCTGCATAAAAGCCACCTTTAGCCATCAAGTCATCATGATTTCCCATTTCAATAATATTCCCATCTTTAACAACAAGAATCTTATCTGCATTTTTAATGGTTGAAAGTCGGTGCGCAATCACAAAACTTGTGCGACCTTTCATCAATTCAGCCATCGCTTCTTGAATCATTGCATCAAGTCGTGTATCAACAGAACTGGTTGCTTCATCAAGAATTAAGATTTTCGGATCACTTAACAGTGCTCGTGCAATCGTAATTAATTGTTTTTCTCCATTTGAGATATTTGAGGACTCTTCATTTAAAACCATGTCATAACCATTTGGTAAGGTTGTGATAAAGTGGTGCACATTGGTTCGTTTCGCTGCATCGATGATTTCTTCATCGGTTGCATCCGGTTTACCGTAGGCAATATTTTCTTTAATTTTTCCACTAAAGAGCCATGTGTCCTGAAGGACCATTCCAAACAGTGAGCGAAGATCATCACGTTTCATATCACGAATGTCGATTCCATCAATTTTAATCGATCCGTCATTCACATCATAGAAACGCATCAGGAGGTTAATAATCGTTGTTTTCCCAGCACCTGTTGGGCCTACAATCGCAACCATTTCTCCTGGCTTAATTTCAACGGATAAATCTTGAATAACTGGTTTTTCACCGTATCCAAAATAAACATTTTCAAATGAAACCGATCCCTCATAATCATCAATTTTAATCGGATTTTCGATATCGTAGACATCATCCGGTTCTTCTAAATACTCAAAGACACGATCCATCGCCGCAATAGACGCTTGGATGGTTGGAGCCATTTGGGTAATTTGTGACAAAGGTTGGTTAACTTGCCAGATATAACGAATAAAGGCTTGTAAAGCCCCTACAGCCATAGCACCTTCGATAATACGGATCGCACCCATGTAAACTGCAAGTGCAATCGCAATATACGTAATCATCGAAACACTTGGTGTCATTAAACCCGAGAAAAAGTTTGCTTTAAATCCATTTTCGCACAATTCTTCATTGGCTTTACGGAAATCTGCCGTCGCATTTTCTTGATAGTTATACAGTTTAATTTCATTAAAACCCGTAAATTTCTCTTGAACTACCGAGAACATGTTTCCTAAAACTTCTTGTTGTCGGGTAAAGAGTATTTGTGAACGTTTCATAATAAAACGGGCAACAAGAATACTTAATGGAATAATTGCGATCCCGACAAGTGCCATCGTAAAATCAATGGAAATCATAAGGATGACCGCAAAAATAATTCCAAGTACAGCCATCACGACTTGCGCAAAAGACTGTTGGAGTGCACCCGATAACGCTTCAATATCCGTAGACATACGCGCCATTAAATCCCCAGCTGAGTGTTTATCAAAATAACTAACAGGGAGTCGTTCCATTTTCTTCTTAACTTCCATACGCATATCATAAACAGCTGATTGAATTGCATCTGAAATTAAATATTGAAGAAATAAACGTGATAATGCATTGGTAACATAAATTACAAATAAAATACTAATAATGCGAATAATCACATCAAACTGAATGTGAGCACCTGCTACATTTAAACTGATATCTTTCACATCACTTGCAAGCTGAGTCGTCACAAACCCTTCAATCATCGGCGCAGCAGCCGTTAAGATTGCCGCTACAAGAAGACATAAGACAGCTCCTATAAGTTTGAGTTTATAAGGCTTTAGAAAACGCCAGAGTTTTTTATAACTTTTCATACTTTGCCATCTCCTTTTCACTGAATTGAGACTCTGCAATTTGAATATAAATTGGACAATTCTTAATCAATTCTAAATGAGTCCCTTGTCCAACAATTTTTCCTTCATTCAACACGATAATACGATCTGCATCCACAATCGAACTAATTCGTTGTGCGACAACCAACATAATTGCATCTTTTGTTTCTTCTTTTAAATTCTTACGAATTAACGCATCCGTTTTATAATCAAGCGCTGAGAAACTATCATCAAAGATATAAATCTCAGGTTTACGTACAAGCGCACGTGCAATGCTTAAGCGTTGTTTTTGTCCACCAGATACGTTTGATCCACCTTCACTAATCCATTCATTATATTTATCCGGTTTTTGTTCAATGAAGTCCTTAGCAGATGCAAGTTCTGCACTCTCTTCAACTTCATGATCATCTGCAGATTCTTTCCCATAACGAATATTTTGAGAAATACTACCACTAAAGAGAAGTGATTTTTGTGGAATAAACCCTACCTTATAACGTAAGGAATATAAATCCCATTCACGAACATCAACACCATTCACCAAGACACGACCCTTAGTCACATCATAAAAACGAACAATAAGATTAATCAGCGTGGATTTCCCTGAACCCGTAGAACCAATAAAAGCTATAGTTTCACCTTTTTTAGCACTAAAGTTTAGATTTTCTAAAACATTTGCTTCTCCATCTGGATATGCGAAATCAACATGATCAAAGATAATTGACGTTTCTTGAGATCCTTCATGAACTCCGTTTTCAGGATTCTTAATAATTGGTTCTTTATTCAAGATTTCATCAATACGGCGTGCACTTACAGCAGCACGAGGATACATGATAAACACAACTGAGAATAAAAGTAATGAGAATAAAGCATGGAATTGATATTCTAAAAAGGCAACAATTGAACCCACTTCTAGCGTTCCTGCTTCAACCATTCCAGATGCTGTCCACATAATGGTTAGTACTGATAATTCTAGGATAAAGAAGAACAGTGGTTCTGCCCGTGACATAACACGGAATAGTTTTTTAGATACATCCGCATAATCTTTATTAATTTTTTGGAAACGTGCTGTTTCGTGTTTATCCTTACGGAATGCACGAATAACACGGACACCGGTTATATTCTCACGGGTTACACGATTCAGTGTATCCATAAGTTTTTGTTGTTTTCGACTTAAGGGTCCGGATAGCTTCCCAACAATGCCTACTACTATAAGGATAAAAGGAACACTTCCCGCCATCACAAGTGCAAGACGTTGATTGGTACGATAAATCATTACCGAACTGAATAAAATCATAAAGGGAGCATGTAGCCCCATACGTAATAACATTTGAACAAATAATTGTAATTGGTATACATCATTAGAAACACGTGTAATTAAAGATGATACCCCGATTTCATTATACTCAGAGTGTGAAAATTCTTGAGATTTTTCAAACATATCGTTACGAATATCGCGAGTGATACGTGTAGCAATACGACTCGACGTATAGTTAAGTAAGATTGTCCCCAAACCTCCAAGAATGGCAACTCCAAGGAGCAAGAAACCTTGGCTCTTAATTAAGTCCATATTCTGTGTTCCTACACCCTCATTAATCATGGTTCCCATGATTGTTGGTATTCCCAACTCAACAAGCGCAAAGGCCAGAATTGCGACAATATTTAAAAGAAACAACATTTTATATTTCTTCAAATATCTAATAATTAATCTCATAGTTTTACCTCCTGTACATTTTTTTGCAACTGAACTATAATAAGGTATAAGGTAACCTTATAGTCAAGGAGAAAACGCATAATGAGCATAAAAAAGGATAAACTTACTACCGGTCAATTCGCAAAAATATGCCATGTACCGAAACATGTTTTATTTTACTACGATGAAATCGATTTATTTAAACCGGAATTTACCGATCAAAATGGCTACCGATACTATGCCTATCATCAGTATTATGCTTTTATTGTTATTACATTCCTTAAAGATTTAGGAATGCCACTCACAGATATTAAAGAGTATCTGGATGTTCGTTCCCCCGAGAACCTTACTCATATTCTATCACAAAGAAATCAAAAAATAGATGAACAGATACAGAGATTAAAACTAAGTCAAAGTTTCATAAAACATACACTGGATTTAATGGATTTAGCGGCGCATTCAAACGCTAATGTTTGTGAAGTAAAAGTCCTCGAACCGGAGTCTTTAATTATAAGTAGACAAACTGTAAGCTCAGATCCTCACAGTTTTCTTAAAGCTTACGTTAATTTTTGTATTGATAATGGTATCACCTTTACCAATTACGTGGGTTCGATTACATCAAAGCAAGCAATTCTTGAAAAGCGATACCGTGAATTGGATTACTTGTATGCAATTTCACTGGGTGATTTAGAGCATGTGGAGCTCTACGAAAAACCAGGAGGAACGTATCTTACTTACTATCATCATGGATCTTACGATACCTTATCTATTGGTTATGATGCGATGATAATGTATGCTGATAAACATAACTTTAAGCTCGATGAAGCCTTCTTTGAGAAGCTGCTTATTAATGAGATAACGGTTAAAACTGAAGATGAGTTTATTATTGAACTTTCCGTTCGTATTCTCGAAGATTACAGTGTAGAATAAGAAGTACAAGGGGGGGATTTCAATGCATCACGAATCTATATTTGATCTCTATCGAGATCATAAGCTTCACATCGCTTTATGTTTCATAATCTTTATAATTACCTTTATCGTGCATTTTGTTATACCATTTGGAATTTACTACGATTTTATAAGCAAGACGATTTTTGCTTCTTGGTCCATTCCACCATTATTCTTCTTATGTTTTATTTCACTATTACTATTAAACATTCGGGTTTATCTTACATTCTCGAAAAACAATCGAAGCCACTAAAAAAGACGCTAATCCTAGCGTCTTTTCTTATTTTAATTCTGATTTTAATAAACCATAGCAGAGCACATCGTGATACTTACCATTTCGATAAAGCATTTCACGCATTCGTCCTTCTTCCACAAAGCCCATTTTCTCATAGAGTGCAATGGCACGTTTATTGAAGTCAAACACATGAAGATAAAGGCGGTTGAGATTAAGCCCTTCAAAGCCCCACTCAATGAGTTGAGCCATAATGAGTTTCCCATAGCCTTTACCCCAGTAATCTTTGTCCCCAATAACAATTGCAAGTTCCGCATGACGGTTACGTTGGTCAAGATTCATAAATGCGCAGGTTCCAATCGGTTTGTCCCCATCACAGATTACATAAGTCATCCCATCAACCATAATTTGACTCCATGTTTCAACTTCTTCAAAAGACATCGGTCTTAGAAATTGAGACTGATCAAAAATTGCGACCTCAGGGTCATTACGCCATGTGTAATAAGCCGGAATATGTTCTGCTGTGAATTTTTTAAAATTTAAGTTCATGATATTTTCCTCGTTCTATTTTACAAATCCAACTGCGGAGGCAACGGATATAATAACCGCAGCGACAATTAATAAGACTGATAAAATGCGAAGTGTGAATTTAAGATATTTATCATAAGGAACATTCACAAACTCAAGTGTTCCCATCAGCGTTGCACTTGGATAAATCGCCGCCATAAAGTTAATTCCGGCCACAAAGGCACTGATTAAGATAATTTGTCCACCCGATTCCCCAATAGCACTTGCCGCAAACACTGCGGAAGCTACGGCTCCAAGAATTGGCATTGAAATCCCAGCAACACCACTTGTGGATTGAAGGAACACGCCAATAAGAACATATGAAGCAATCGCAAATAAACCAAAGACCCAAGTTGGTACTGCACTTAATGCTCCAGAAATCCAATAGATAAAGGTGATTGACATCCCTTCGCTTGAACTTCCCATAATGATTGCGATACCACGTGCAATTGCAAGCACAACCACAACACCAAACAAATCTTTCATTCCGTCAATAAATACATCTAAGAATTCTGTCTCGGACATTTTATTAATAAATTTGAGTAAGAATGCCCCTAATACAAAGAGGAACGCAAACTCATTAAATCCCCATGTACCAAGTCTTGAAACATGACCTGCTCCCAGAATTGATCCCAATACTGGCACTTTCGCAAGAGCTGTAAATGGACTGTTCACTGCATTCGCAACTCCAACACCTGCAATTTCTTCCCAAGGGAAGTATCCCAGAATGATGACAACTACGATTAGAATTAATACCAACGCTGACCATTTACGTTGTGTCGTAAACTCAGGTAAAGATTCATTTTTATCCACAAGTGTATTCACACCTTCACAATCAGCCAATACTGATTTTTCAGGATTCTTTTTAACACGTGATGCATAGCGAATCATTAACATCGTCCCAACAACATAAAGTGCTAAGAAGATAATTGAACGTAATACAATTCCTGATCCAATTGTAAGATCTGGATTTCCAATTGCGGCAACAGCAGCCCCGGTTGAAAATGGGTTTACAAGACTGGACATATTACCAATTGTTGCCCCAATAAAGAGAACACCCAAACCAGTCATTACATCATATCCCGCAAGAACAAACATTGGCACAATAACAACTGAGAACGCTGTAATTTCTTCCCAGAAACCAAATGAAGTTCCTAATACAGCAAAAATAAACATCATCACTGCAATTAAGATATTTCCTTCAAAACGCTCTAGAATACGACCAATACCCGCATCCAAAGCGCCGACATGATTTAACACATTTAAGAAACCACCGGCACATAAGATCCCAACAGCAACATCACTTGCTGCTTGAAATCCTTGAATTGGAGCCATTAAGACATCCCAAAATCCAAACGGTCTTAGACCCACACCACGGATAATCTCACCGTGTTCACCAAATGCTGCGTTAAATACAATACTTCCCGCTTCTTTATCAAAAACCGATTGAGGCACAATATAACTCAATATCGCTGTGATAACTAAAGCAAAAAACACGATTGTATAAGACGTAGGCATTTTAAAACGTTTTTTTGTTTCACTCATACTTTTATTTTCCCCTACTAAGTTCTATTTATTCAATAACAAGATTTAAGAATGCTTGCGCATAAACCGCCATCGCAACTTTCATATCTTTAATACTAATGCATTCGTTTGGTTGATGTTCTGTCTTCAACCCTCCAGGTAAAATTGCACCAAATGCTACGACATTATCCATAGCACGTGCATAGGTTGCACCACCACTTGTCTTCGGCTCGGATTCCATATCCCCTGTAACACTTTGATATGCACCCATGAGACTTTGAATAAACTCAGAATCTTTTTCCACATAAATGGATTTTAGATAGTCAAACAATTCCACGACAACAGAATGTGCGTGTGCTGCTTTCTTAAGATTTGTTTCGACTTCTTCTTTTGGATAAGTAACAGGGAAACGAATATCAATTCCAATTTCTTGGATGTTTTCTTTAAAACTTACTTTCCCAACATTAAGCATTAATTTACCCGATACATCATCATAAACGTCACCAAAGATGAGTTTACCATTTGGATCTAAGCATTTTTCCACAATAAAATCGATCATTTCACTGCGTTTTCCCGCTGTATACAATGCATGAGCTAAATGCGTAATTGCATTTTCACCTTGATCGGCAACTTGTGCATGCATCGCTTTACCCGTAACGGTAATCACATCATCCTTAATTTCATAAGGATAACCCAATTCATCCAAGGCTTTCACCACTTCAGGATCAAATGTCGTTGATGCTTCAGCCGGTACTGCATTCAAGGCACCACCACCATTAAATTGAATGTCGGTAATTTGATGTGTTGTGAGAGTAAACTCAATCAACCCTTTTTCCGCATAAATCAATGGGAATGATGAATCTGGTGTAAATCCTTGAGTTGGAAGTTCTTCCTTCGCAACATAAGCATTCATACAACGCCATAAGGATTCTTCATCCGTACCGAAGATAAAGCGAACACGTTGGTTTAAAGATTTCCCTTCATCCAACAACATTTTTAATGCATACATAGCGGCTAAAGTTGGTCCCTTATCATCAGAAGTCCCACGTCCAAACAACATGCCGTCTTTCTCAACCAATTCAAAAGGATTCGTATTCCATGATGCAAGATTTCCGGCAGGTACAACGTCCATGTGTCCCAACACACCAAACATTTCCTCACCTTCACCAATTTCCGCATAACCGTAATAGCCTTCTGGGTCGATAAATGTATTAAAGCCCATTTCCTTCGCAATCGCTAACACTTCTTCAAGTGCTTTTTGGATTTCTTGTCCAAATGGTTTTTGACCTTCTTCGTCAAGAACACTTGCGATGGATACAAGGCGTTCCAAATCACGTTTATAATCTTCAAAAACTGATTCTACTTTTGTATTTAAGTCCATAGATCCTCCTCATTCATTTCAAGTAAGCTTGAAACGTTCTCTTATTATTATACCAAAGAGTGCATGGATAAAGTACCCCTCTCACCGTTTACCCTTGCCCGAACTCGTGATATTCACTCACAAACAATTTAAGATGCGGTATACTTGAAGTAATAACAAGGAGATCCTGATGATACAAAATGAACCCCGTGTTGGCGTAGGTGCCATGATTATGCAAGAAGGTGAAGTCCTGCTTGTTTTACGAAAAAAAAATCCAGAGAAAGATCACTGGAGTTTACCTGGTGGAAAAGTTGAACTCTATGAAACCTTGGAAGATGCGGTAAAACGCGAAATTAAAGAAGAATTAAATCTAGAGATCCAATTGGATCAGCTTTTGTGTGCGACCAATCATATTTTGATTGAAGAAGCCGTGCACTTTGTTGCACCAACATATCTTGCGCACATTACCGATGGCAATCCATGTTTAATGGAACCCGACGCATTGGGTGGTATGGGTTGGTTTCCCCTTGATGAATTACCACAGAATCTAACCGTAACGACCGTGAATGCCTTGGACGCATATCTTAAATTTACTAAAAAATGATCGAGTGGATAACGATTTCATAAACCTATGCTTTATAATATATCTATTATGGGAGGGGAACGATGTTAGAAGTACTATTTGAAGTTGTTATCGGATGTATTGCGATTTTCTACGTCGATGCGAAAGAATGGAGCGATACAAAAAAGCAAGTGGTAGCGATGCTTATCTACTGGATTTTAATTGCCTTTATGATTGCTTCCTTAATTTTTCTTTTTGGTGTCTAAAAAGACCCACGATTACGTGGATCTTTTTTTCTTTATTCATGTATTTTAAGAAAACAATCTTCTAAATGATCATCAACCATGCCCACAGCTTGCATGAGAGCATAAATTGTCGTTGGACCGACAAACTTAAATCCCAGTTTCTTTAAATCTTTACTGATTTGAATTGATAGTGGTGTGGATGCTGGAACTTCTGACATATCATTGTAATGATTGATGATTGGTTTGTAGTCAACATAATGCCATAAAAACTTTGCGAGACTGTCATGAACTTCTGTTAGTTTGTAGTATGCATGCGCATTGGATATTACTGCCTGAATTTTAAGACGGTGGCGGATAATATTCAGATTTAAAACAAGACGTTCTACATCCTCTTCGGTAAAGCGGATAAGTCGTGCCGGTTCGAAATTCGCAAAGGCTTCGCGCATCCCCTCACGTTTCGCAATAATCGTGGTCCAACTTAAACCACTTTGCATACCTTCTAAAATCAACATTTCAAATAAATAGCGATCATCTTCAGATTTACGACCCCATTCTGTATCGTGATACATCATTTCTAAGGGATTACGATTCGCCCACTCGCAGCGTTGTTTTTCCATAAAGACTCCTTTTTCTTTTATTATACCGAAGTTAGCTCAAAAGTGTGTTTATTTGATATTAAGATCGCGAATATTTGTTAGAAAACAACACATTTCACAAGGTTTATATCTTTTCTGATAAAACACTTAAAAATCTGTTTGTGCCATAACAATTACTTATTGGTTGATAAACCAAATCAAGAGCCTTGTGATATAATTATCTAAATTACACAAGGAGAATCCCCATGAATATTAGTTTTTATCGGGCATTTGTAGATGTCGCAAAATATAAAAGCATCACACGTGCTGCGGAACTTGCGAATATCTCTCAACCCGCATTGAGTCAACAAATCAAAGCAATGGAAACCCACCTTGACTGTACGCTTTTTGAACGGACCCACAAAGGGGTGGCGCTCACGGATGAAGGCGAAGTCGTTTTAAAATATGCAACACGATTGATTTCATGTCACGATAAAATGATCAAAGAAGTCGAAAACCTTAAACATGATAAAAATCATCGCATCAATATTATGGCAACACCAATTGTATATGCTTATGCCCTTCCTTGCACCATCCACAGCATTAAAGAAAATTTTGAATCCTATGATTTAGAAATGAAAGCCGCGTCCAGTATTGAAATTGAAAATCAAATTGTAGAAGGAAAGGCAGACATCGGTTTTATCATTGGAACGCCTCTTGATGAATCCCTTTATTGCCGTCCTTTAATTCAAGATCCATACTACCTGGTCGCAAGTACGGATTTAGATGTTCCAGATACCTTAACGGTCGAAGAACTTTATGAATATCAAGTATTGATGTTGAAGAAGTCCCAAAAGTGCCGTCAGTTACTCAGCCAACAACTTGAGAAATGTCATGTTGATGAATCAAGATTACGCATCCCTTATGAATTGGATACAACTGAATCCATTAAAACATCAACCGTGCGTGGATTCGGCCTGGCATTCTTGCCTTACATGTCTATTAAAAAAGAAGTTTATAATAAACAACTTAAAATTATTAAACTTGAAGGATTTGAGTTTATGTCAGAGTACCATCTCATCCGTAAAAATATTACAGACGAAAATATGGAAGAACACCTAGAAATTATGCACTATATTGAAGATCAAGTTGATGCGACGAAGTGTTAGAAAAAGCAGAATTCATCTGCTTTTTCTTTTTTAAAACGTTCACCATGATTAATCCACTTCAATTCAATATACTTTTGGATTATAGAGGGAATGTTTTTCTCGAATATTAATTTGATCTTTCAAGAACAGGATAATGCAAGATGTGCCCTTTTATGAATTCTGATTAACTCGGTTCGGAACCAAGTATATTCCAGCGCTTTTACTTTTTTTCTTAATGACTGTACTATTAAAAATAATGTAGTGACTACTCTAGTATGAAATCGTTTCCTTTTTTTCTAAAATACTAGAATTGATTTAAAGAAGAATGTATTCGGGATTTGCGAATCCTTCTTCCAAATGGAACAGAGGGTGATTAAATATGAAGAAAATAATTTCAATAATTAGAACGTTATTAGTTTTGTACACTGCATTAATATTTATGTCAATATATCCAATGCTAATTACGGTCGGTAGTGAATCTTTTGATTTGACGAAATGGTTGGATGCAGATCAATATTCTGTTAAACCAATCTATATATCATTAATCCTTGTGTTACTTACATATGTGATTTCTGCTGTATTGATGATACTCGACAAAAAAATCAAAAATCGATTGCCTAATTCTATAAACAACGGCCTTCTTAATTTTCGGAAGATGGGTAGATACGGTTTAGACTAAATTCAAAAAGAGCAACCGCCCCTTAGGTGGTTGCTCTTTTTGAATTTAGGGTTATCGATAGGGATCAACATATGTTTCCACATTATACTCATGTTCTGATAACGTTTCCGCAAAATAAACATCATGATGTTTCATATCACCAACAAAATAATAATACTGGTGTCTTTCCGGTTCCATTGCAGCTAAGAGTGCATTTTGAGATGGATTCATAACCGGACCAATAGGAAGTCCCAAATGTTGATATGTATTAAATTTAGAATCAATATCTGTATTCGATTCACATTGTTGCCAGGTTTCATATTCATACAATGCATAACAGACGGTAACACTGGATTGCAAGGGCATTTCCGATTGGAGTCGACTATAAAATACACCGGAGACCCGTTTCATATCATCAAAATTTTCGGTTTCAAAATTAATAATTGAAGCCAGTGTATAGATTTCATGGATCTTGAGTTTTTGAGTCTCAAATAAAGCTTTATGTTCTTGGTAAAACGCAAGGGTTTGGTCTAAAAGTCTTCGCGTAACCGCATCGACGGTTGTTTGAGTAAAGAAACGATAGGTTTCAGGGGTAAGATACCCTTCTAAACCAACATTTAACGAGGGGTTTAATACAGCTTCAGTTAAAAACGGATAGTCCTTGCTTAGGGATTTTAAGTACACTGGATCACTCCAAGCCGATAAAATATCATCTGCTCTGAGGTTGGTAATGTTCCCAATTTTAAACGCAAAATCTTTAGCCCAATCATTTGGGATAAATGTGATATCAACTTCGCGTCCAACTTTGTTTTCTGGATTGGTTAATTGACTTGCAAGTTCCTCATAGGTTGATGAACGATCTAAAAAATAATTTCCTGGCTTAATGTTTTGCGTTGTGGATCGTTGGATTGTTTTATTGAAAAATTTTTTTGAACGGACTATCCCTTGCCCTTCAAGACGCTCAGCAATGGTATCCAGGGTATCATCAGATGTAACCAGAAACACAATCACATCCGATTCAGACGCCGCTGGCTTTCGCAACGTATCGTGACTCATTTTAATACGTGCCCCACCTCTAACAAATACAATAAAAAGCAGCATCATCAATGCTGCGAGATAAACATAACGTTGTTTCTTCTCTAAATCTTTCATAGAACCCCTCAAGATTTTGATTGCGCTTCGTTATTGTTTTGCGGTAATCGTAATTTCCCACACACCAGGTATTACCTCATTAGGGCTGTAACGAAACCCCTGCGCATCACAATAAACACCAACGGCAGATAAAGTACAATGATGATCTGTAACCAATAAAACAGACTCTCCAGAACATAAGGCATCATATTCTTTTTGGAGTAAAAGCATTGGGTAAGGACAAATTTCGCCTAAACAATCAATCCGTTTCATATCATCATCTCCTTTTTTGTTTATAGTACAAACAGTTCACTAACTTGTCAACGTAAAACGCAGAATTAGACAAATATACAGGTTGATTCATTCAAATAATGCGAAAAAAGCACTGCGTTGTCCGACACAGTGCTCTTTGGATGATTCAATCAATTGCAAAGAATGGATAAACTCTGCATTGGGAATGATTGAATAGAGGTTGAACATAAAGAACATCAATACACGACATAAATCAACCGCCGATTTATATGCAAGGGGATGTGCTTGATGCTAACGTTTTATGCTCACTATTATTATTTGAGAAGGTGTTTTTAATCTATTATGTTGAATTAAACTTCCTTCCCTATCAATATTCTACTTAAATACTTCCGTGTTCAAAGCTATATGTCATGAAATACATAGTTTATGGCACTAATGCACAAAATTAAATAACATGATTGAAATCTTGTGTATGATGGTGTCAAGGAGGATTGACTATGATCTACGACCGTATCAGTAATGCACATTTATACCTTGGTTTAAGCTCAGAACTGGATGAGGTATTGAAGGATATACAGACAACGATTTCTGAACCCTCATCAACTTTAATTAAAAACTTCATTAATTTTGAGACCGGTCTTGAAGAAGAAAAGTCTTATGAATTACATCGTGATTATTTTGATGTACATGTCATTTTAGAGGGTACCGAATATTTTAAAATGACACACAAAGATCAACTCATTCATCAAACTGACTATGATGAAGCAGGTGATATTTTGTTTGGAGATTGCGAAACACATTGTACTAAAGGTTCTCTACCACCCAAGAGTTTTGTTGTTTTCTTTGAGCATGAAGCCCATAAGGTGGGTTATGACCTCGTAGGTAATAATCCCATTTCTAAAATTGTCTATAAGGTTCGTGTTTAACTGCTTCGGCAGTTTTTCTATTTCATAGACTTGCGGTATGAATCTTGTTATTATAGAGGAAATCGGAGGCTTTATGACTACACTTAAACAACGATACCTTTGGATCGATAATTTCAAAGGAATACTTATTATGCTGGTCGTATTTGGACATGGATTTGAATTTTTACGTCATGACTTCAAAAGTCTTCAGTTCATCTATAATCTCATCTATATGATTCATATGCCTGCCTTTGTGTTTATTTCAGGGTATCTTTCTAAAAATATTCAAAAGGGACGTAATGATGCATTTCGCAACTTCTTTATTCCATTCTTTATTTTTAATACACTTTGGGCTTTGTTGAAGATGCTTCCAATTGGAATGCAAACTTCAGATTCATTACCTATTTTTAGTTTTCTAACACCTGGATGGGCAATGTGGTTTCTTCTTGCTATGTTTATTTGGAAGTTACTTTTACCATCATTGCTTCAAGTCAAAGATATCTTTGCTCTAAGCTTATTTATTGGCGTTATCGGAGGTCTTTTCACAGAGTTTGGGGACTATTTAACCTTGTCTCGTGTTCTTGTCTTCTTGCCCTATTTTCTTGCAGGGTATTTCACCTCACATCAAACTATTGAGGAAATCCAGTCACAACCAAAACGTTATCCTTTCCTTGTACTTACCCTACTAATCATTGCGGCATATCTCTATACCTTTATCCTCAAACTTCCAGCCGAGTTTCTATGGGGAGATCGTTCGTATCATGAACTCTTTTCCACAATGGGATATCCAATGCTTTTAGCCTTAGTGCGTTATGGTCTTGGTTTTATGGGTATTTATGTTCTCCTCAATCTTGTGCCAGACCGTAAGACACCTTTTAAACGCTTTGGGAAAAACTCTTTAAATATCTATATGTTTCATACATATCTACTCGTACTAATGGCTCCGATTACATTTAACCTTGATAATCTCTATCTAAGACTTCTTCTTGTTTTAAGTTGGTGTGGTGTAATTCTTTATACACTCTCAAACAAACGTATTGTATCTTACTATGATCGATTCTTATTCTATATTTATCGGCGTCTCTTTAGACCTCAGGACCAATAAAAAAAGAACACCTACAGAAGTAGGTGTTTTATTTAATATTTGGCGCGCCCGACAGAAGTCGAATCCATAACCTCTTGAGCCGTAATCAAGTGCTCTATCCAGTTGAGCTACGGGCGCATTGTGTTTTTCAACATAATCCCTGTTGATGTTTCCTATTATACGCTAGGTTTTGGGAATATGCAATGCTCAAATATAAAAAACACCAAATTAGCAAATATACAAATTATCAGCATGCAAATATCGTGATTATTATGGGTCAAATAGCAAGAAAGTGCTAAATCAGATTCTTGTTTGCTAAGCACAATATTCCATATCAATGTGTTCAATTCCATCTTCAACGACGATGGGTCCAATGGCTTTAAACCCTCTTTTCTCATAAAAGTTTTTAAGGGATGCGATTGCATGAATTTGTATCGGTTTATCTTTGAGGGTTGTCTTGATGGTATCAATTAGCGTTTGAACGAGAATTGAGCCCAGAGCTTGATTACGCAGTTTAGGCAAGATTAAAACACGTCCGAAGGTATTGAAGTCACCCGCGTCATAAACACGCCCATAGCCGACTAAAACGCCTGCATCATCCCGAGCAAAAACATGAAGTGCCGTTAAATCAAAATCATCGATCTCTTGATAAGCACATTCTTGTTCAACCACAAAAACATCAATACGTAAGCGATACATCTCAAACAACTCTTCTTTCGTTAAATCTTGAAACCATTTCTTCTCAATATTCATAGAATCCCTCCTTCTTATCTTAATCTTACATGACAATCGTGAAATCTAGATTAAAATCATCAACCCATTCCATAAAAAAACACCCTTTATAAAGGGTGTTTTAAAATTACGCTAATCATTTTATTGATCTTCGTTTTTTTTCTTTTTATTCATAAGCATTAAGACAAATCCTAGAACAACAAGACCACTTGCAAGAAGTACTGGTGTACTATCTACTGCAATACCTGTTGAAGGAAGTGATGATGCATTTTTATCTGTGTTAGTTCCATTTCCTGAACCATTTTGAGATCCATTTGTAGAACCGTTGTTTGAACCGTTGTTTGAACCGTTATTCGATCCATTTCCAGAATTACTATCATCAGTAATATTTAAGTTAACATGTTTACTGATTGTTTTATTCATGCCAAATGTTGAAGGTGTTTCTTCATCAATAAAGTCACCATCGATTGTGTAGTTCAAGACCACATCATATTTACCAGGAGCAAGTTTTGTAATATCTGCTGTATGGTAATCAACACTTGCAAGTTCTGCAATTTCGCCTGTATCCAAGTTAATTACTTTACCTTCTGCACGTTTGATAATTTCTTTTTCAATCGTACCATTAGCTTTGAATGCCTTGAATTCAGCCATTGTCATATTTAAGT
The DNA here is from genome assembly GCF_940143175.1 of Erysipelothrix amsterdamensis. Classification (NCBI taxonomy): domain Bacteria; kingdom Bacillati; phylum Bacillota; class Erysipelotrichia; order Erysipelotrichales; family Erysipelotrichaceae; genus Erysipelothrix; species Erysipelothrix amsterdamensis. Next base: position 1,615,112 of record NZ_OW659496.1, read on the forward strand.
CATGTCCAACAACTTGATAACGTGCTGTAACATGTCCTAAAACAGTAACTTGAACACCATTTGCTTCAAAGATGAAGTTATGGAATCCAGCTGTTGTAGGAAGTGCACTTACGAGTTTGATGTCTTTAACATCAACTGCATTACCGTTTGCGTCAAATGCTGTTACACCTGCTGCTGCGATAACACTTGCGTTGTTCATGTTTTTCATCTTCATGTCAAAGTTGTTTGCAAAGATTGATCCTTGACCTGGAGTAATTGTTCCATGATCAAAGAGTGATGCATCTACCTCAATGTTTTCTGTATTACCAGCTGCATTAGTTGCTTCGAATTTAACTTTATGTTTACCAACTGTTGTAGGTAATTGTGAAATCACTTTGATGTCTGTAATTGGCGTAATGTTATTAACATCTGATACATCAAATGCTTCAACGCCTGAATTTTCGATAAATTTAGCTTCGTTTACATCATCAATAAGCATTGAGAAATCGTTAGCATTAATAGCAATTTTATTTACATTATCCACGATATCAAACACATGTGCTTTAACTGTGATTGATGAGCCTTTAGCTGTTGTGAATGTAATGTTGTGAACACCTGAAGTTGTTGGTAATGCTGATACGTTAATATCATCATTGTTTAATTGAACTGCAGGATCAACACTTAGGTCAAATGCTTTTAGACCTGATAATTGTTTTACGTTTGCTTCGTTTACATATGATAATTGAATTACAAAATCATGTGCATTAATTGCTTCATTATTTATAGGATTAATTTCATCGTATACATGCGCTGTTACTTCTTTTGAAGTTCCGGCTGCTGTTTCGAATTTAACAGGGTAATCTCCCACACTTGTAATTGAATGTGTCACTGTTGCGATTGCTACAGATACTGGAGTATTTGTCGTTACATCGAATGCTGCTGCGTCTGCACCAGCGATTAAGTTTGCATCATTTACATCACTTAACTTAATGTTGAAGTCATGTCCGTTGATTGCTTCTTTTGTTCCTGAATCGATATCATCGAATACATGGGCTTTTACTTCTTTTGAAGTTCCTTTTTCCGTTTCGAATTTTACTGTGTGATCACCAACTGTTGTTGGTAATGGCGATACTACCGTCAAACCTACTGGATTTTTAGGTGATACACTAATGTCATATGCTTTTGCATCTGCACCAATGATTAAGTTTGCATCATTTACATCACTTAACTTAATGTTGAAGTCATGTGCATTGATTGCTTCATTATTATTATCATCAATTTCATCAAACATTTCTACATTTACAGTAATTGATACTTCATTTGATTTATTCTTAGCTACTGCGCTATCAACAACATAAACTTTGAATGTGTTAGTTCCGTTATTAGCGAAATCTACACTATAATCATCTGATTGAAGTTTGATGCCTGTTTGGCTTCCAGCTTCGACCATTGTCATTGTTAAGTGATTTTCAACAAATTCATCAAATGTTAATGCATTTGCTTTACCTTTTTTAAGGTTTAGATTAATTGTTGTAGGAGTAACGGTTAATACTGGAGCTGTTGTATCAACTACAGTTACAGTTACTTCTTTATTAGCTTTAAGACCTGTTGTTGGATCTGTTACTTCGAGCTTAACTTTATAACTTCCCTCTGTTGTTACATTTCCACTTGAGTCTACAGGAATTGAATCAATTTCGGTTGCAGTTATTTGAGCATCTGCAATTGCACCACCTAATTTATCAGTAGCAGTTACGCCGAATGCTGTTTTTAGGTTTGGTTTTGCAGAACCTAATTCTACTGTTTTACTTGTTCCTGTAACATTTAATACTGGTTCATTTCCAGCTGTCTTAGGAATGAATTTGAATGTTGTAGTTCCTTTGGCTTCATTTTTAGCTGCATCAGTTGCAACGATTTCAAATGTATATTCACCAGCTGCATCAATTGCTGCGATCGCTGCTTTTACATCTGCTTGTTTTGTACCGGAAGCAATAGTTGCTCCAGATGCATTTTTAATTGTCCAAGCCTCAGTTACATCTGTTGTAGCATCTGTAACACTATATGAAATATCTGTTGGTTGTAATGCTTTGTCTGCTGTCAGATTTTTAATTTCAGGTGTATCAGTATCTGTAATGTAGAGAATTCCATTTGTATATGTATGTCCCATGATTACACGTTCAGTTGCAGTCCCATCATGTAAGTCGTTTAGAACTGAACTATACTTGAAATCTTTTGAATTTGCAGTATTCGTAAATTTAAGTACATAATTGTCATTTTGTGGAAGGACTTCATCTACCATCGAGAATGAACCATTAGTTCCTGTTTGCATAGTTTTAATAACTAAACCATTGAGCATTAATTCTACTTTCCAATTTTTACCATAATTCGAAGTTACGATATTATCATCTTTATCAACGAATACGACGCCACCAGAAATATTAGTCATTAATGTCAATGCACCATTTATATCTTTTATTTCTTCAGTTCCAAAAATATCAGATACTTTAAATACTTTTGATCCCGATTTCTTTAACCACCCGAATTTTCCGGAAGAATCAATTTCTACTTGATCTGTTCCAAATGATTCAGCTTTAACATCACTGTCAAATACAACCTTGATTTGGTAATCACCGTTTGGTTTGTCAATAAACCCAAACATACCATCTACACCATTACCTACAGAAGTAGTTGTTGACTCTAAAGCGGTATTTAGGTCGTTTGCATCGTATAGTTCTACTGTAATACCGTTCATACCTGCTTCACTATTATTTTGGCCGTTCTTATTTAAATCATAGTATAACTGGCCTTCTAGAACACCTTTTTCTGTTGGTTTTGAAGCTTTAACGCCTGTTTTTGTAAGCTCTAAAGCATCAACATTTGTAATTGAACCGCTTGTAGTTTCACCACGGTATGCAATACTGTTGTAAGCCATCGAATCATCTCGAGGGGTTTCTGCTGGGAGAACACCTTCAAATTCAATATAGAGTTTATCCGTAGGCATTAATTTATCAATCATTTCAACTTTTATTGCTCGTATTGTAGTATCATCAACTGGTTTACTTGTTGTCCAAGCTGCACCTGCGATAATATTACCTGATGCATCAAATCTTTCTGGATTCTCACTTGTTGAGTAACTAATCAAATAACGATTTGATTCAGCACCATTTATGAGTACTTTAATACTACCTGTTGCATTAACTTTAAAATTAGAACCGCGACCAATTCCTGTAGTAATTGTAGAATCTCCCAAATTAGGTAAAGTATCGATTATTGTAAAGCGATCAATTGGTAGTGTTCCTTCATTTTCTAATGTATATCCAAAATAAACATTGCTATAAGGTTTTGATGTACCAATTACGCCGTCACCGTTAAGCCAGTTAGCATCAAGTCCACCCTTAACCCCTGAATTCGTTTTAACGCCATTTGCTCGTGTTATTTCAAATGATTTTGTACGTCCTTGATAAGTTTCCGCACTAGTGCCAATCAAGTCTTTTTCTTCTTGGCTGAGGTTCTTAGAACTATATTTTGGTGAGTTAACCGTTTCTATTTCACTATCGAAACTACCTGCACCAAACTCAACATCATATTTCCCAGCGATTAGTTTGGAACTATCCACATTAAATTGAACTTGTAATAGTTCTCCAAAATCACGTGTTCCAACTAGCTCATCATTTTTCAACTTATATAGATAGATTACTTTTCCATTACTCAATGGAATCTTTTCAAGTTCTGGTTGTTCATTTCGAATAAATACATCACGCCCAACATATGAGTGATCTAACGGTCTTGTATTCAAACGGATACCATGGCGACTTATATTGGTATTGACCTCTAATCCTTCCGGGGCAATCATAAATACATATGGATTGGTAATTGTTGGTCCACCACCATTTTGTATAGTTAATAAAGTAGAGAAGCGCGCTTTCATAGTCGGTGCTGTTGGAATCACTCCATACCCAGTACCTGGGTATCCACCATCTACGTCACCAACTTGCAACTGAGTAGTTCCTAAATTATTTGAACTACTTTGAATCTCAACGGATACAGTTTTTGGGTTAGTTCCACCTTCGGAAAAATACTCATGTTGAACCCCTACTGTATCAATATAGTTAACCTTTTCAATTTCGAAATCTACACTTTGACCTGGAGTCGTATTTTGTAGAATACCTTCAATATATTGATGATTATCAGTTTGATTTGAAATAGTTACAGATCGAGACAGCTTTATTCGTGTTATGTTACTAATTGATGAAATGTCTTCTCCGTCTGTAATTTGTGTGTAAACACCAGAATTATTAGTTTCATATGAATGAACCATTGCGTTCCCACCAACTCTAATTGGTTTAAACTCTGATGGTATTAAAATAATTTCTTCAAGGTTTTTAGTAGGATATGGACCACTTCCATCGACTCCTACAGCTGTTCGATATATAACGCGATCACCTTCTCCTGCGGTAGTAGGTGAGACCATATGAACAGGTCTAAGCATCGTGCCATCTGGAAGAACAGTTGTTTTTTGATTTAGAGTTCCAATTAAATTATTACCATTATATATTTCGTATTCGAAGTTATAAGATCCACTTGCAGTTCCAGATGGAACCTTAGTATTTTGTCGAAGATCAAATCTTGAAAGCGATACTTCGCCATAACTTACTATTGTTTCATCACCATCATTTTTCACCAAATAACGACGTGTTTGCAACTTAGAATCATCAATATGAGGATTAACTCCATCACATAAATCAAAATTTAAATTATGATTTTTTCTCACAATTTTCAAATCTGAGAAGTGTAATTCTTGACCTGAAAAACTATTCACAAACCATCCTATTACTCCACCTGCATATACAGATCCGTTCCAGTTTCTTGCATAACTCCAAGAAGCGAAATTTGTACTGTCAGCTTCAACAAAAGACCCAGGATTACCTGTTATATTTATTGTTCCACTTTGTGCAGCAGCTTCTTCAAATTCCGCCCCAGTGTTATCTTTACCATTCATTTTTGCGGAAACTACTGAAGTTGTTGATGGTACTGCAGCCACACTTACATCTGCAGGGAATTGGATGCTAAACGATCCGGAAAAGCCATCTTCAATTTTAAACTTCATAATTTTACTTTGTGTATCGTATGATTGCAATTTGACTGAACTATTTGTAGATTTAACTTTACTCTTATCCACCACTAATGGTGCAGATGATAAATCAATTTCTAGACTTCCACTATACAAAGCTGTATTGGCATTAGTTTGAGCACCATTAAAGAGAATATTTACTGGTCTTGTATCTCCTGGATCACGGCTTATTACTGTTCCATCACTAACGATTGACAACCCTTGTATACCTAATCCATCAACAGAAACTTTTTGTCCATCCACTACATCTTCATCAGCTTCAGGTTCTTCCACTTTAGGTTCTTCTGCCTTAGGTTCCTCTGCCTTAGGTTCTTCAACTTTGGGCTCTTCTGCTTTAGCTTCTTCGATTTCAGTTACATTAACTTTAAAGCTATGTTTTTCATCGCGGTTAATCGCTTCAGCTTCACCTTCTGCTGCTTTGACCTCTTTTGAATAGTTTAGTTCAAATTCAACTTCACCATTCTCAGATACAACCATTTCGTACTCGTCGGTTTTATCTTTTACAAGATCAAGTTTCTCTTTCTCCTTTCCCTCGTCTTTGAATACTTGTGATAAGTCATTAACTACTTTAGGCGTAGTCGGATCTTTATCTTCAAGTTTGATTTTTAAATCTAATGTAAGATCGGAACTGACCTAGTTCCGTGGGACTAAAGAAAAAAACCTCTTGTATGAGAATTATTGTAAAATAGTTCAATATAGGAGGTTTTTATATGGGAACACGAACTATGCATAGCTATGAGACAAAGATGAAAGTTATAGAAATGAAATTGGCAGGATACTCAAGCAGGTTTATTCAGACTGAACTTGGAATAAAAAATGTAACACAAGTCAAAACATGGTGGAGATGGTATCGAAATGGTGAACACTATCGATTTTCTCAACCTGTAGGCAAGCAATATACTTTTGGAAAAGGGCCTGAAGGAGACACGGTCGAAGAAACACAAAGACTTAGAATTAAATCTTTGGAGCAACAAATTGAACTATTAAAAAAGTATTTGGAAAGAGAAAGGATGTGGTTCCTGAAATAATCATCAAGCTCGTTGAAGAGTATCGCAACACTGTATCAATTAAAGATATCTTGAATCTTTTTGGGGTACCTAAGTCAACGTATTACCGTTGGACTAAAAAAGAGCAACTAGATTCTAATAATTATTCTGTCAATGAAGCATTAGTAATTGAACTTTGTAAAGAAAATAAATTTCGTTATGGATATCGAAAAATAACTGCATTAATTCGAAAAGAAAGAATTATCAATAAGAATACTGTTCAAAAGATAATGCAGAAACACCAATGTCAATGCCGTGTTAAGGTCAAACGGTATCGAAAAAACAAAAATCCGAAGATCATTATGCCCAATATCATTAATCGCGACTTTAAATCACTACGTCCTCTAGAGAAATTGGTGACAGATATCACTTACATCCCTTATGGCCATAAAATGCTCTATTTATCTACGATCATGGATTTATATAATGGTGAGATTATTGCGTCTACATTGAGTGACAGACAAAACCTAGAATGTGTGGTTGATACATTAAATCAACTTCCGGATATCGTTCAGCCATGTATTCTTCATTCTGATCAAGGAAGTGTCTATACATCAAAAGAGTATCAACTTAGAGTAAAAAATAAAAGCATTACCATGAGTATGTCCCGTAAGGGGACACCCGCTGATAATGCTCCTATCGAATCGTTTCATGCCTCTCTAAAGTGTGAAACATTCGAATTAAACCCAGAACTAAAGGGTTCTACTGAAATTGTATCACAAACTGTGATAAACTATTTAAAATATTACAATGAAAATCGAATACAAGAAAAGCTAGGATATCAATCGCCCGTAAATTATCGGTTAACTTCATCCTAACTTGGTTTTTTCTTTAGTCCCACGGAACTAGGTCAGTTCCATCTTTGGGGTTTAGTTTTTTATTCACTACGATATTGAAGTCATCGTTTCCAAGTGGCGCATCATCAGCGAGTGCTGGTGCGATACCGAGTGATGTCATCATCAATACTGTAGATAATAAAGCAACTAAATGTTTTTTAATACCCTTCATATCTCATCCTCCTTCTAACACACGTCGCGTGTGTTTACGAAATTATCTTAAAGTCCGACGTGACTTTTGTGCGCAATTTGTCATAAACAAAAGCTTAAATGTTATAAAAAAAATAGATGAAATATGTAGTTAATTAAGTGCATAATTTGAATATTAAATTTTTGTAAAAATTGATAATATCTACTTATAAATGGATATTACAACATTTTTGTTATTATAAAGGGATACGAAAAACGAATTTCCGTCTTCATAGTTCACTTAAATAACGAGTTCTTCACTCAAAATTCTAATACTAAATTCAAACAGCAAAACAAACAAACTTTTTTTGTTATTTTACATACAAAAACAAACCTGTATGTTGACTTATAAAAATATTGATTTCACCGTTTACTATTGTATTTTTCATCCAGGTTTAGATACTAATCATTCCATAAAAACATGTGTACTTTCAGTTGTTAATACATTCTGTTTTTTATCAGTTTCAATCCTCCTAATACTCATAATTAATTTAAAAAAAGAATGTTTCTTTAACACGCTCTATTTTTGCAATTTCAATAATTCATTAAGTGAAAGACTTATACTCTACATTTCTCTTCCTAATGATCAGAGCTAATGTAAAAAATTATAAATGATTAATATAATTACAACCTTTTGATGTAATCTTGGATTAGGCTTAATTACCATTAGAAAATCATATGATATTAAATAAACAGTTCCTTATTTTGAATTTATTTGTTTATTCCATATTGTGAACCTTATACTTCCCATTTTTGATTTTTATTACATTTTTCAATGTTTATATAGCATTTTGAGGTCTTGTGTAGAAAATAAAGATAAAATATGAGTAATTTAAAAGAGGTAAATTTATGAAAAAAATATTATTTGTTGAAGATGATGTTGAATATTCTGATTTTCTAAAAGAAAAGCTTGAGAAAGTTCCTTATGATGTGGATTGTGTCTACAGTGGAATTGATGCAATGGAAAGTTTAGCTTTAAATCATTATGATTTATTACTAACTGACCTTGAATTAGATGTGATTAATGGTTTACGTCTTGTTGAGGCATCACGAAAAATGTCGCCAGGTACACGTTCAATTATTTTAACTGGAAAACCAAGCAACAGTACCGAACTCGAATCACTCAGACTTCATACAGATTTATATATTGAAAAATCAAAAAGCTTAAAGGTAATTCTTCAGTATATTGCGAATATTTTAGATCGTGAAGAAGTCCCTATCACACACATCAAGTTTTTAGCATCAAGCATTGAAAATATCATGATGGATTTGCGTCTTAGAAGTGTCTACAAAGACAATGTAGAACATCATTTAACCCCTACTGAATTCGGTCTTCTTGAATACTTTTTAAGTCATAAGTCTGAATTAATCACGCGCGAAGATTTACTTAGAGCTGTATGGGCTGAGGAGCCTACTCCTGAAAACATTCGTAAGGTTGATGTACATTTGAAGAACTTGCGAACCAAAATGAATATTTTTTCAATTGTCACAGTCCGAGGATGTGGCTATAAGTGGAATGAAGCATAGTAAAAGTAGCTTTCTTTTCGGAATCGCGCTCTCTGTAGGCTATGTCGTTATAATAGCCTATTATGTTATAAATCTCAGCAACCTCCCTGCTCAATACCGGCTAGAGGAGTCTAAAGCTGTCGAAAAAATTGAAGCTGAAGTCAGCAAATCTGTTGATGATTATGCATTAACGAAAGAGAATCAATTTGGGACTCTTGCAGCACGGTATCCTCTTGATCTTCTTGTAATTGAGAATCAGAAAACCATCTATCAATCTTCAATAGCACTTGATGATAGAAATTTCTTCGACATTGTTTCTTCAAAAGCAGTATTATACGAAGCGAAAGGCAACTTGAATTCTCACGAAGATGATTATCAATTTTTTATACGTTTGTATAATTTCCCTGACGATATATATTTAATGCCTTTTCTAGCAAAACAAATAATTATTCTAAGCTTCTCGTTCATCATAATTACATTAGCATTTTTCTTTATTATGAATTCGCTTATACAACCATTAAAGAAAGCAAAAGTATCGCTAGAACATCTTCAAAATTACGAATTTGATCAAATCAAAGCCAGTGATGATGTGATCAATCAACGTCTTTCTAATGTCTCATCTCAAATTGATAATGCAATGATACAAGCATCACACCGTTATACTGACTTTGAAAAAGATTTAGAAATTAGTCGTCAACGTTTAAACAACGCTTTAGTTGTTTCACGTTCTTTCGTTCACGATTTAAAAACACCGGTGCACCAACAGTTGATGATTAATGAACTGGTAATTGATAACACTAATCCGTCAGATACTCCATCATCTGTTGCGTCTATGAACATAAAACATAGCACCAAACTCATGGAACGCATTAATGAAATTCTAAAAGTATTAAACCAAGATAATCTAACACTGGAAAAAAATATTTCAAATTTTGATTTAATCGCATTAACTTATACAACCTTACGTTCTTTCGGACAAAGTTTTTCAAAGAAAGCTTTAATGATTGACATTGATGGGCCCGAATCATTAAATATTGAATCCAATAAAGTTATTTTACAATTGTTGATTCATAATTTAATGTCGAATATCGGACATTACGCACTCCCTGAATCAACCGTTTTCATTTCTATTCGCGAACTTTCTAACTCTGTCGAAATGATTTATGAAAATGAAAGCAGTCTTAAGAATCTCGATCGCATGAAAAAATCCGAATTTCTATTTAACGTTCTAAATGAAGATAAAGAGCATCAACACAGTAGTGGAAATGGTCTCTTCCTAATTAAAGATCTCGCAAATTTAGCTCATGGATCATACAACCTCAAAACTAATAATAAGAATGTATTTATTACAATTACACTTCCAAAAGAACGTGGAGAAGATGATGAAGAAACTCACTAGGTTATTTACTATAATATTTTTATTCGAAATTATTTTAGTACCTGTTTATTCATTCGAAGATGAAAAGATTTACGATTCAGTTGAACATATTACCGAAGCTGGTCGATATCGTATTCGTATCTATTATATCGATGATGACGGGCTCGAACAATATGATATTATTACTCTAACAATAACTGAAGACGATTCAAAAAACACACCCAATCCAATCATAAAGTCTGTGTCAGAACCACAAACCGAAAATAAAAAACTTACCGATAGTACTGAGGTTATTGTTGCTTCTAACATAGAAATTACAATAGGAACCTTTAGTCGCCTAACAGATCAACGGTTAATCGACCTCGCGCACGTAAGAGCTTGGATTCAGGAAACCGGCGAAACAATTCCAATTACTGAAGTATTAAGAAAAGAAAGCGCGGATGGGATAACGGTCACTTTCAAGACGAGCAATCAGACTATGATTCAGATTAAAGTGTTTGAGGTCCCCGCAAAAAATGTAACATGGAATTCTATAAATCGTGATGCATCAGACGCTAGTCAAGTTGGGACATTTGAAACGATAAATCCAAGATCAATCACGATTACTGTAATGGTTTTGTTATTAATTCCGCTACTTGTTATTATAGTAATATATCTCTATATTCAAAGACAGTTTAAGAAAGTTGATGAACTTTTATACCATGCATCAAAAAAAGATCGGGACTCTTAGGTTCTGATCTTTTTTTAATACAACAAATGATTTATCTTTATTAATTTTTGATAGGAATCCGTACTTATCCAATCTAAATGATTCTTATCAAAAGCATAAATAACCCCTTTTTCTAAACTATATAATTTTTTCGTAGACCGATCAATGATTACAAGCTTCTGTCCACTTTCAACACGCATCCATCCAACCAACATACGCTCATTATAGACAAGTGGGATGACATCATCAAATTCGAGGGGACACATTTTATGACTTTCAAAATCGAAGCAATTCAACCAGACGTGAAGTCCTTCTCTCAAACCAAAAATGCCTTCTTTTCCATGGATAGAAACTTCATTGTAAAATATGTTTGAATTGTGGGTAATAATTTGCTCGCGCTCGATTGAAAATTCATAGATACCACGAACAAAGTGAACTTTGTCCGAAGCATTTATTTTTCCGAATATAAATGTATCCTCATACCGAGTCAACATCCCTGCATTTAAAATCATTTTAAATGTTGTGTGTGTTAACGTACTGTATCGATAAATATCATATGACTTTGGATCATTGGTTTTAGCAGAAAAATATAAATCTTTTTCAATCAAAATTGCCTTATTCAGTAATGTCATTGGCTCACTTAACTGTGGTTTTACCCGATTAATCGTATTGGCATTTATATTGTAAATCAAATACATATCTTCACAGCTTTGATTCTCATAGCCATGATCAACAAAAAAAACAAGAAACTCTTGGTTGCGGTCGACGTAAGTGACTTTTGTAATACATGTCGATTTATAAATATCATTTTTTTTCTTGGTATCGATATTAAAACGAACGATTCTACTTGTATGGGTAAATGGATTAACTGCACAGTAAAACAAGTGGTGCGCTTGAATCGTCAAAAGTTCCACAATTTCATGGAGCGATTCTTGGATATCAAAATATTCAGTACATACATTCCTAGCTATCTCAGTAAACTTTGATGCTTCCTTACTATTTTTATATTCTGCAAATAAATTACTATTAACACCCCATTTTTTAAGTAACTTCTCTACATCTTCCGAGGATAAATTTTTCATACCATAAAGTTCCACCGCAGCATTCATACGTGGAAGGACATTTGAAATATCCAGTAACGCATGTTCTGTGTTTTTGTAGTTTCCCCATTTTAGATTACGATAATAGTTTGGTGTCTCAACCCTTATGTCACCATATCCTTTTTCACCCACAACATCAATTAACTGTGGGAATTGTGCATTTTTATATGGAATATATGTTACCACATCTCCCAACATATCTGGATTATCTAAGGCAGTACAATAAGCACCGTAGCCTTGACTTAAAACCCATAAGTTAAAGTTTCGAACGGTATCATACTCAATTGAGTCATTCACGACTTGACAGAGCATGATGGGCCAAACACTCTCATTTAAGGCTTCGAGATACCCATAAAAATATAAGTTAAAATTTTCTAAATCTTGGGGAGCCATGTTTTTAATATTTTTTTGGAAAAGGAAATAAAACAACGCATCATCATTCTGACTTTGATTTCGAATGGATGCAATAATTGCCCAAAAATTATTATGATTCATAAACGTCTCCTATTTTCACGACTTCATCACGATTAATATATAAGATATTAAATCATTGGAATGAAGAATGTTATATAAGTTATAGGTAATGTAATCAAAATGGTACTATTACAAAAAAATAGTCTTGAGAGACTATTTTAGAGAGGTTGTGCGATTGTTAAGCCAATCAATCGTATCTTGAATGACTTCCATCCCATTTGGCTCATCATATAGGACATGCCGCATGCCGGGATAGATTTTTAAAGTTTTATCCTTTGATTGAATTAATTCATAAAAAGACTCCGAAACATCTTTAGGAACGGTTGGATCTTCTTCTCCTTGCGCAATAAAGGTTGGATAGCGATAAAATTCACGTCGACTCATTAGATCTTCAGCCCCATCAATAAATACTGATCGTGCAAAACGAACGGTAAAGTACGATAAACGCATCGGATTTTTGCTGGTATACATATAATCTTTTTCCAGCGTTTCTTTTTTGATTGGATTATTAATTTCCAACGAGTCCTCCGTGAATTTCACAAGCATATCATCAGCTAATTTACTTGCCAGTTTGATTCCCAGTCGATTGGGACCTCGAACACCACTGACATAACCGACCGCAGGCCCAAGGAATACCTGTCCACTTAAGCTGTTTGGGTACTCAATACCATAGAGCGCTGAAACAAGACCACCCATACTAAATCCCAGGGTAAATAAAGGGATATGAATGTTTTCACGAGTTGCCATACGAACCATAGTGTGTAGGTCCGTAATATAGGTCTTATACGTGTCAATATCACCTTTTTCTGAAATGGTCTTGCCGTGACCACGCATATCGTAACGGTATACAGAGTAGTTGTTTTTATTCAGTTCACGTGCATATACATCATAGTCGCCCGAATGATTGGTGAATCCATGACACATGAGCACTACACCACGGGGATTTGGTACGATATCTTTAATATAAAAAAGAGAATCTGTATTGCTTACTTTTAAATAATCATACATGGTTTATCACTCACTTTCTTGATGTTCCTATCATATCACGAAATAAATGATTCGACTTCTATCTCACGGACCTTTCAATTTTTACTGTATATTTGGTTCATTGAAATCATCTAAAAAATGATGTTGGGTTTCATCATCAAAATAAGAAATGACTTTATTAAGGTTCACGTTCTCAGTACTCCTGAAAATATTCGATTCAATAAATGGGTTAATGGCTTTGTATGTTTGGATAAACTGTTTTATTTCTTTACGTTTACTTTCTGTTTCATGATGCAGTTTTTCATCGCGTTCGGTGAAACGACACGCACATTGCAAGAATTCAAGACCCGTACAGTTGACCCACTTGATAATTGACGACTCACGAACTAAATACAAGGGACGAATAAGTTCGATATCTGGATGGCTTGTGGATTTAAGACGTGGCATCATGGTCCCAAATTGGCCCCCATAAAACAGATTCATGACAGTCGTTTCAATAACATCATCATAATGATGTCCCAAAGCAATTTTATTACAACCTAATTGTTCTGCAAATTGGTACAAGTGACCCCTACGCATTCGAGCACACAAATAACACGGACTCTTTTCTATGTGATCTACATAGTCAAATATTTTCGCATCAAACATCTCAATATCGAGTTCCAGTTCATGTGCATTTTGGTAGATGCGTTGACGATTAACTTCATTATATCCAGGATCCATAACAATGTATTTAACGGTAAAAGGAACCTCTGAATGTTGGACAAGAATTTTGAAACACAGTGCCATGAGCATACTGTCTTTGCCACCTGATATGCAAACTCCTATGCAATCATTGGCTTGAATCAGTTGATAATGTGTAATACCTTTCATAAATTTTGACCAAATATCTTTACGGTAGGTCTTGAGTATTATATTTTGATGTGTTGCCATAAGTAACTCCTTATTTTTGTATCAAAATTCTAACATAATCGTACTCAAAGAACCAAATAAAAACCGAGTTTTTTAACTCGGTTCTTTTATCAAATCTCAACCGCACCACTTTTACTTTTATTAAAGTCTATCTCATAGGCCGTTTTGAAGTCAAATATTTTTCGCGGCATTGAGTTAATTTTGAAGCAAATATCATCAAGATATTGTTGCGCTATATCATACATTGATTTTCCTTTTGGTATAAACCTTCTAACGATTGCATTCGCTCGTTCATTGGTTCCACGTTGAAAAGAACAGTATGGATCACACTTATATAGTTTCACACCCAACCGCTTGGCTGTAATTCCTAGTGTTTTAAATTCAAGTCCGTTATCTACTGTTATTGATTTGGTTGTTATATTATTCTCTTCAATAAATTTTCGAATTAAGTTTGATGTGTAATAGTCATATCGATATTCTGCTTTAATAAGCCAGGTCATTCTTGAGCAGCGGTCTACAATGGATATAATTGCTGCAGATTCATGTTTCTTACCGATTATAGAGTCGATTTCGAGATGACCAATCTCGTTACGTTCCTCAATGTATTTAGGTCTAAGGCTAATTGGAAGCACCGTTTTCTCTTCCAAGTTCCATCTTAAATGATTCATCATTCCACTAATTCTTTTTTTGCGTTTTCGACGTTTATAGCACATTCTATTTGGTTTTATATCAAGTTTACCTTGGTTAATCCAGTTATAGACTTGCTGCGATGTAACACACGGTTTATATGGATGATATCGTTTATAGTTACTCAAACATACTTCTACCGAATGAACTTTAGGATCATAGTGAGAATGCAGATATTCGATTAAGTGGGAATATTTGTCTCGGATATCAATCGTTCGTTTCTTATAGACATTATTTTTATATCTAGAAATCGTAGAATGAGATATATTGAGTTTACGTGCTGCCTTGCGCATAGAATAGCCGATGCTTAATAGAATATCAATTTGGTCTTTCATTTTTTTATCTAATTGTTTATACTTCATATGGGAGCTCCTTTTAGTCGGGTGGGCTCCTTTTATTATACAAAAACAACCGCACCTTGGGTGGTGCGGTTGAGATTTGAATTTAGGAAACCGAGTTTTTTAACTCGGTTTTTATTGTTTACGTTGTTTTTCCACATTCGCCCGTAATTGTCCACATGCTGCATCAATTTCGCTTCCTTTTTCACGACGAATGGTACATTGAATTCCATTACGTTTTAAGTAATCATAAAACTTAGCCGCTTGTTCCGGTTTTGTTTGACGGAACGGATTTTCATCGACTTCATTATAAGGAATAAGATTTACATAGGCATTCATTCCACGAATAAGGGCTACTAATTCTTTTGCTTGAGCGATTTGGTCGTTAACGTTATCAATTAGAATATATTCAAACGTCAATCGACGGTTGCTTTTTGATTGATAGTATTTCAAGGCATCAAAGAGTTTTTCAAGATTGAACATTTTATTCACCGGCATGATTTCTGAACGGAGCGTATCATTTGGTGCATGGAGTGAAATCGCAAGATTCACTTGGGTTTGTTCATCTGCAAATTTTTTAATCACCGGCGCAACGCCTGATGTTGAAATTGTAATATGGCGCGCACCAATTCCTAACCCATGGTCATGATTCACAATACGTATAAAACGCATGATGTTATCATAATTATCAAATGGTTCACCAATTCCCATCACAACAATATGGCTTACCCGTTTATCTTGTTCATCCAAATGACGTTGCACAAACATAATCTGATTAACTACTTCAGCAGATGTAAGATTACGTTTTTTCTTCAAAAGTCCTGAAGCACAGAATTTACACCCCATCGCACATCCAACTTGAGATGTAACACATACACTGTATCCGTAATCATGCTTCATCATGACTGTTTCAATGAGTGCGCCATCACTACACTCTAATAAGAATTTTGTCGTTTCATCGGAAGCTACTTGTTTCATAACAACTTTAAGCGTATCCAATTCAAAGTCTTGTTTTAATTTTTCACGTAAAGAGATGCTTAAATCACTCATATCATCAAACGAGGTAACTCGTTTTTGATAGAGCCATTGGAAGAGTTGTTTTGCACGAAAACGCTTCTCACCATAAGATTCAAATAAATCTCCCATTTCATTTAGATCGTATCCATATATGGATTTCATATTTATCACCGTATCAAGTCTAGCATGATTAAACACTTTGTCATAGTTCCATCTTGCATAATTAGTGCTTTTTTTCTCAAAAAAGATGGATTCACCCTAAAGTAAATCCATCTTGTGATAATTGTTAAGGTTCTTCTCAAAATCACAAGTGAAATTATTTAAAATTTCGCTTCTTTTTTTGTTTCCGATTGATCCACAACAACAAGCCGCCCACGATACTTGGAACAATACCATAGTGCCAAATTCCTTTTGGTGTGATACCGGCAGCAGGAAGTTTTTCACTTGGTACCGATATCTCCGGTTTTTGCGGTTTGTGAGGTGTTTGAGGAACCTCTGAGGTTGCTTTTGTGTTTAAGACATCCATACTCATCGAACGTGTTAATGTTACCTCCACAGGGTCTGTTAAGCGCTGATACCCTTGTGGTGCTTCTAATTCTTCTAACCAGTAGGTGTCTTGTACTAATTTTTTAAATTGAATGAAACCGGATGCATCACTAACCCAAGTTGCGACATCTTTGGACCATGAGCCATCCTGTTGATAATACTCTTTTTGTCCCGATTGGATACGATAGAGTCCAAACTCAGCACCAACAAGTGTTTTATGTGTCTGTGCATCCCGTTTCACTAAAAGTAAATCATAACGTTGTGTAGGATCTGTTTGTTTGACATTTTTTAATACAAATGATGTCGATCCGGGTGTTATGTCAGTTTTAACCGTAATAGCTACAGGTTTTTCTAGTAATTCGTAACCTTGTGGTGCTTTGAGTTCTTCAAGTTCATACAGGCCCGCTTCAAGTTGATTAAACTGTGCAAATCCATCAGCATCCGTTTCTAAAACAGTCGCTTCTGAAGAATCTTTTCGCCATGTAATAAACCCATAATCATCTTCATGATAATAACGTTTGACCCCATACACTATACGGCTTAAACGTAGACCAGCACCTTGAAGCATTTTTGTGTCATCGGTTGCATCAACTTTGTATATGTTAAGCTCATGGTATGGAGTTCCCGGTGTAACTGGGTCTGTTTCTTTTTGATTTAGAACTTGTTTGGAGATTACTGAATCGTCCGTATCCGTTATCGTTATTATTTCCTTATAGGTCGTCAATTCATAACCCAAGGGTGCTTGAACTTCTTCAAGAGTATATGTACCTGTTTCAAGTTTATCAAAATATAGATGTCCGTAACGATCACTTCGATGGCGAACCTCTGATGCTTCCCATGATGTGACACCATTTTCTGAGTTATAATACTCCTTTTGTCCACCTCGTTCTCGATACAGCACGAATTCTGCGTCACGTAAAGTGACTCGAGGATTATCAGCATCGAGCTTTGTTATTTCTAAGCGGTGTACTCGTGGCAATTTAATATTTTTAAAATGTAATGGAGTCGCAGTCGCTTTTGTCACTTGAATGGATATCGGTTGTTTTTTAACTTGATACCCTTGAGGTGCTTCAATTTCCTGAATAAAGTAATTTCCCAATGGGACATCTTTAAACGTTACCATTCCCGATGATGTGGACACCACAACATCTGCTTGATTGCGGTCTTCAGTCCAGGTACCATCACCACGATAATAGGTTCTCGTTCCATTAATCATATTATACATAAGAAATGATGCACCGGATAACGGCTGATCGTTTTCATCAACTTTTATAAAACTATAATCACGTGATGTGTGAATTTTCGTATTCGTGACGGTTTTACGTACAACAAGAGGTACAGTTGCTAGCTGTTCATCAAAATCAACTTTTGTAATATCCACCGTCGCATTCCCCTCATAACCGTCCGGTGCTTTTACTTCTTGAACTTGATAATCTTGGTTTGGTTCAACTCCAATAAAAACAGCCTTACCCTTCTCGTTTGTTTCCACAATTGCATCAGCTGGAGGCGTTGTACTTTTTACCCATTTTACAGCCTGGTTCGAAATCGTGTAGTAGTAGGTATCGCCGTGTTCATCGTTTTTTGTTAGAACAAACTGTGCGCTTTGGAGTTTAATTAAAGGATTTGATGCATCAACTTTTTCAATTGCGATTATACCATAAATAGTACGTACGTTTTTATAGTTTTCAAATTGGTATTCAACCGGTGTCACCGCAGCATTTTCGACATGGATGATGCGAGGTTGGGTATCCACCACGTAACCTTTAGATGTCTCTACCTCAAGCAAAACATAATCCCCCTTCGGTAATTCTTTAAAAAGAATATCTCCAGTTAACCCGTCCGTTTCAATTACCGCCTTGGGATCCGTTCCAACAGTCCATACAACGTTCTGATCTTTCACAGCATAATATCGACCTGTTTGCATGTTATATAGCTTAAAGCGAGCCCAAAGTGGTGCTATGAACGGTGTGATGCTGCCATCATCTTCAACCCCTACTTTGGAAAGATGTAACTGATTGTCTGCATCCATTTGTTGATTAAGAATTGTTTCCATATGAGGGTTATCCTGCTCACTCAAAGTAATCTCACGGATTGTAGAGTTCAACACATGACCCTCTGGTGCGATAATTTCTTGAAGGTAATACGTTCCAACTTCTAAATTTAAGTCAGTATTAAATCGACCTTGTTCCGTAAAAAGCACATTCTTTTCATCAGCTTCTTGTGTCCACACAGTCTCAGACGATGATGAACTTGTGCTGTAGTAAAAACGATGATTCTTATCTATTTTGAAAAGTAAGAAACCTGCATGATTCAATAAATCCCCCTGTTGATTGTGTTTATTGATGTTGAAAAGGACTTTTGGCTTGGGTGTCTTCTTATTATAAACGTGAGTTTCAATAACTCGACCTGAAGATTGTGTAATGGTCACTGGCACTCCCTTACGTTGAATGCCCTTATGATCAGGGGCAGCAATCACTTCTTCATCGATAAAGCCTAGGTCATAACCCGTGGGAGCTTCCATTTCAATCACATAGTAAGGACGCGGGCTCGGAATTAATCTGGGAAAGGCAACCAACCCATCCGTTCCTGTTTCTAGCACTGCCGCATCTTCTACATCTTCAACCCAATCAACAACGTTGTTGCGAATACGATAATACTTGAGCTTGTTACCGAAAACCATCCCTAAAGTTATCCTAGAACCAGCCAAAACATGGTTTGGATCATCTTGATCAACTTTTTGAATTTGAATGGTGTGTAGATTGTCTGTTTGTGGTGGAATCATGGTGGATAACCACGTATTGGGAATAAAAACATGAGTGTTATTACCACGTTGGTGGTAATCAACAGCAAAGATTTGACCATAAACATTCGCACCACTTAATACAACACTTGCCTTCGGTGCAAAGATTGTTCCGAATACATCGTCATAGGAAATGATGTTATTTTCTTTGCTAATTTCATCGCTGTCTAAGCGCAAGCTTCCATCATCGTCGAGACCATTATGCATTACCGTAATTCCCTGTGGTGCAACGAAATTACCATTTTGATTTTTATCATTATAAAAATCTGTAATTTGGGTCGCCTCGGGCATATAATTAATAATTTTTGCGGCGTGTTCAGCAATCTCCGAACTCCCACTTGGAAGGGTATGTTCCGCCCCACCTTTATTTGACATAAAATTACTGTGATGGATTACCTTTTTCGCATATTCCGGTTTCCCTTGAACCATACGGTACGATGTAATAATCACCTGTTCGATATTTTTATTATTAATTACGGATTCATAATCAAAGCCTAAATCAGAAATTAAAACCTCACCCTTCTCATTGGGTTCAATATTAACGACCAGAATTTTAGCGTTTTTTTGTGAAGGTTGAATATCATACTTAACTTGCTTACCATTGACCCACTTTCCACCCAGCGTTTTCCCATTTGATTGACCCAATGATTCCACCAACGGTTTCATCGTATCAGAGGTAAGTTTAACTTGCTTATCAAAGCCTAAAAACAATTCCGTTGTTCGAGATGTCGGCAAATATGATTTTTGCTCTTCACCTAAACTTGGTGTACCATCGACATTTTTAAAAACTTGATCAGGCCATGTGAAATCATCCGTAACTAATTTCGAGTTAATCAGTTTCCCGGAAATATTCGTTTTTTGAATTTGGGGCTGTACGTGTTCATTTAGATTTCGTACCCGACCGCCAATAAGTAATGCGAGTGGTTTCGCATTTTCAACCAAAGAAAGTGATGCTTCGGCACCATAAGTAAAAGACATCAAATTAGTCGGTAAACTCGAATCACGACGAACCGCAACAGGTCCCGTTACAAATGATTGTCGCGCTGAATGATACCCCGACAAAACAATACTGTAATCAAAAGCATCTTTCATCTCATTATATTCTGCTTCTGTAGTTTCTGGCGGATTGTCTGCATAAACGGGAGCTATGAATCCCGATGATATAAATACTAAAAACGCCATTAATGCTACGCTTAAATTTTTCCCCATAAAATCCTCCAATATTTAAGAACATGGTATCACGATACCTTGAACTTTAAATGATAATTGCATTTAATCGTTATCGTTAGTGGATAAAAAAAAACCGTCTTGCGACGGTTTTAGTAAATTTAAGCTAATTGATTCTTTGATTCACCTTTGTCGATAAACTCTTGAAGGTTTTCATATGAGTATTCGACCATATTACTTACAGCTTCATCAGTATATGAACCAACATGTGGGGTTACAAGAACGCGTGGATAAAGATTATTCAAACGTGTTTGTAGTTCATCAAACGCTTCTCCTGATAAATCCTTATTAAAGTATTTTGTTTCATTTGCAAGAACATCTGCCGCGAAACCCTGGATTTTTCCAGATTCAACAGCATCAAGAATATCATTAATGTTTTGAAGTTCTCCACGTGAAGTATTCACAACAATAACGCCATCTTTCATTTGAGCAATTTTCTCTGCATTCAAGAATTCATCATTTGACCCCTTGAAGTAAGGCATATGCATCGAGATGATGTCTGACTCTTTTAAAAGTGTTTCAAGATCTACTTGAGTACATGTATCTCCAAGATAGTCTTTTTCAACAACATCATAACCAATAACATTGGCACCAACACCTTTGAAGATTGTAGCTGCGGTAAATCCGATTTTACCTAAACCAATAATCCCAACTGTTGATTTACGAATTTCTTTACTAAACATAAAGTCATCAATTTTGAAGTTTCCTTTATGTGTATTGTTTGCAGTGTATTGAGTATGACGTGCAAGTGTTAATGAAAGTGTTAATGCTAATTCAGCAATTGCATTAGGCGAGTAGAATGGTACATAAGCAACTTTTAAACCAAATTCTTTAGCAGCTTCTAAATCGATATGGTTATATCCTACAGTACGTGTTAAGACATACTTAACGCCATAATTTTTGTAAATCTCTAAATTTTGGCGATTTCCTGGGCAATTCCCGCGAAGCATTACTGCCTCACAACCTTCTGCCATATGAACTGTTTCGTCATTTAGCATTTTTTCTGTTAAGACTAAGTCAAAATTAAATTTTTCATTTAACTCTACAAAGAATTGTTTTTCTACTGGTCGAACACCGTAGCATAATAGTTTCATTTTAAATCTCCTTTTTTGATTCTTAGATAATTCCTACGCCATGTAATGCTGTAAGAATAACTAACCATAAAATGATTGCAACAATCGATAATACTGTAGCAACAAGTGATGCATTTGACGAGAATAATGCTTCTTTATCAAAATTAATTGCATAACTTACGGCAACGGTTGCAGGTGGTGTTGCAAGCATGATGATTACACCAGTAATCGCAACGTAGTCTAAAGGTAAGAATCCGATTTTCTTGTAGAAAATCATGATAAGTAGCATAATTGCTGGAACAACAACCAGTTTTCCAAATGAGTAGATCCAAACATTAACGTCTTTAGTTGCATCTTTAAGTGAAATTTTTGCTAATGTCATACCGATTGCTAACCATGCAAGTGGTGATGATAATGATGCTAAGTAACCAACAGCTTTCATGAACCATGGAAGTGTCACATCTAAACGTAAGAATGCAACTGTCTTAGCAGTTTCACCAGCGCCTACAGTTACTTGTGGCAGGCTTGCTTGGAACATCCAAATCAAGAATCCTAAGAATGTAGCAATAATGATTGGGTTAAGAATAATTTGTTTTAAGTTTTTCTTCTCAAATTTTAAACCTGAGAATAAGATATAGCCATATGAGTATAGGAATACACGGTATGCTACATTAAATAAGTTTGCGTAAAGTGCTCCTTCATTTCCTAAGAAAGCTGAAATGATAGGAATACCGAAGAATGTTGTGGATCCAAAGATTGTAAGTCCACGCATTGCATCAAGTTTATCACCTTTATATTTAGCTGTATAAGCTAATGTGATAAGAATTAAAAGTACATATGCAACAAAACCAAAGATGAATGAGTTTAAACCTACAGTAAATGTTTCAGGTTTAATATCTGTCATAAATGCTTTAAATGCTAATGCTGGTAACGCAACATTAAGTAATACTGCAGTTAATGCTTTTGATGCATCATCTGTAACTTTATTTGTTTTCTTTAGGTAGTAACCTAAAAGGATGATTGATATTGTTGAGAATATCGCTCCTAGAAACGCCTGATCAGACAGGACTTGTTTTATAATATCCATTAAATTCTCCTCCGTTAATTGATATATCAAAAAGCACATTTGCTTCCCCTATGCTTCTTGGTATAAACATAATACTCCCATAACGTTGACTTATGGTGCGATAACGAAAAGTATTATAGACTTTTTACAATAAAAATCACATATTACGCACATATTTGAACTATTATGTGAAATTTGTTGTGTTTTTTAACAAGGTTTGCTTCATTACCTAAATATTCTTATCATTTTATTTCAATTATTATTAAAACTGTACTAAAAATCGAACTAAGTAAAGTATTGAAATGATATCACTTCAATATAAACATGTGATGACATAAGTTTTTCTTATATCAACTTTGGTCATTCTATTTAGTTAAGTGCAAATAAAAACACTATAGCTTCAGCCCTACTATTAAGAGAGAGATACAGTGTTAATATGTGGTTTTATTTGGAATTATTTAATTCTTCTTTAATCAGTGTGGTAGAGATATGAGGTGTTCTGGGTAAGTATACAACTTCGCAATACTCTTTCAGATCGTCAAATTTCCCTTCCCAATCATCACCCATCACAAAGACATCAACTTCATTATTTAAAACATCAGTAACCTTTTGATCCCATGTCTCTTCAGGAATGACTTCATCTACATACTTTATCGCTTCAAGTATATATTTTCGTGTTTCAAAAGAATGGAATGAATCCTTCTTCTTGAGCGCATTGAATTCATCCGTAGAAATTCCTACAATTAAATAATCTCCTAACGCTTTAGCACGCTTTAGAATATTAATATGACCTTGATGTAATAAATCAAACGTACCGTATGTTATAACTTTTTTCATTTGTTTACCCCCTCATTAGTGTCTTTATCAATTCGATAGCTTTATGAGTTGCACATCCACACTCATCAATAAATTTCTCGTGAATTACAGATGTATTCATATAACCATATTGGTGATCACTTGTCTCATTCAAATAATTTGTAAGATGATCAAATGAAGTGAAGTTTCCTACATTAAACAATTCATCATAATTAATATATAAACCTCTTTTATCTTGATACTCTTCAAAATCAGGAGTTACAAAATAAATTGGTCTATCTAGGATTGCGAAATCAACACATAAACTAGAATAATCTGTTATTACAATATCACTCACTTTAAATAAATCATTCAAGTTTGGGTAAGTACTGACATTGAGAAAATTCGGATTATCAATGTTATCATATTTTCTTGAATCACTTGCAGCATGGTGACCTCGATATAAAATATAGTATTTATCTGAAAGTTTATCAATCATCGCTTTTTTCTCTTCAAAGTAATCATAAGTTTTATATTCTTTAAAAGTAGGTGCAAATAATATTACCTTTTTCTCTGTATTAATATTCAGAGCCTCTTTTATTAAAACAACTTGGTTTTGATCAATATTTTTGAGTTCATCGTTTCGTGGTAATCCCGTTAGATAAATAGATTCTTCAAGTGTTCCGAATGCGTTAATAAATATTTGTTTTTCATAATTTGATTGGACTAAGTAACAAGGATCATTTAATAAAGCAATACTCTTACTTTTTCCTGAGAAAACACCTGTTCCATCAACATCATTACCAATTTTTTTAAATGGTGTCCCATGCCATGTATTTATATATACAACATTACTTGGCTTTTTAATTTTTAAACCTCTAGAAACTGTCGTATTTGTAATCCAAATTTCGGACTGAAATAAATACTTAAAATAAGATGGCTTATCTGTTGAAATGTACTTTGTACGCGGATAATCAAATACGGACGTATCAACAGATTTATCAACTGCCCAAATAAATTTATGGTCTTCAAAGTCAGGATCTTCCAACATTAATTTAAATATTGCAAAAGGACTATCCGAGAGGCCTTTACCTCCAAAAGAAAGAAATAATACTTGTTTTTTTCTGTTTCTAAAAAATATTCCATTTATTTTTATAAATGTATTACCAACGAGGTTGTAAAGTTTGAATAAAAAAGTACTATTTTTGATTGCTGTCTTTAGTTTACTCATCCTTTTTAATCTCCCATTTATTTTCATTGCCTACCATAATAAGCATAATAATAACAAGTAGGAACCTTGAGTCGACAATATTACCAATTAACTGTGAACCAACTAAAATAATCATCAAGGCATATTTTAAATCAATATTGCTTCTCTGACCAAATAGAACAAAGTACGATTGATAAATATAGTAGAGTAATGGCAATATTAGGAACAAGCCGCCTTGAGCTAAGTATTGGAAGAAAATGTTATGTGGAATGACACCAGGATACTGTTTCATACCAAAACCGATCCCTAAAAGTACATTGCTCTTAAACAATGTTACTGCTTTATACATTAGATCAAATCGTCCACTATCATCAAACAACTTATTTCCACGCCATAATGTCAACAATCCCACTAATGTAATCCCAACAGCAACGAGAATTAAACTGAAGCGTATTTTTTGCTTTCTTGATATTTTATTTCCTTTAAGTATTTCAACATAAAAGATTACTGCAAGGACTACAACGAAGCAAAATAAACCTGTACGAGCAGAAGTTAAAAAACTTGCAATTAATAAAATTACCGCACTCGAGATTCTGTATGTTATTGACTTATTATGTTTCCAAACAAGAGGAATTGCTGAAGATAGAAATAACGATAAGAAACTAAAATCTGCAAACACAACTGCGAAAGCATCCCTGTAATCAGTTGCAGATCGAATAAATCTTAAATGAAAACCTACTTCTGTATTGAAAACATAAAATAAGAAAACTTGCATAACCAAAAAACACGCAGTAGATAAAGCCGTAATTCTATAACTTTTTTTTAAGGAATCAATCTTAAAGGATAGAAAAGGCGTATTTAGGACGAGTAGCGTTAGTAATACAACAAACAGCACGAGATAGTAAGCTTGTGATGCAGCGCTAATAAAATTAGGGGAACTCAATATTACGCAAGAAATTCCAATTAAAAAGATGATACTTGAAATTAAGAATCCCTTTTGATTTTTTGGATATTTCTTAAAATCTATCGAATTAATTTTTAAAGCAAATGATACGAATAGATACAGAATTAAAACGAGCAACAAAATATTAAACCATGTTAGGAATAATGGTTTAGATCTCATACCCATGACATTCACAAATGATAGCGGTACAGAATAGATAAGGAGATGGAAAATAATGTTTTCTACCCCTCCCTCTTGCTTATAACTGAATGTTGCATAACTAAAAAATGCAATTCCAAGTAGAAACACGAGATAACTATAATTCTGATTAAATCCTAAAATCGTAAAAAAGTATGTGACTGAATAAATCAGTGCGATTTTACTTTCTTTACTGCTTAATAATTTTTCTAACATAATAACTCCTCTAAAACTTCCTTAATCAATCTTCATTTTGGCAATACACATCATTTAAAGCTATAAACACATTATCTAATTGATATTTTGAACTCATATTATAATTTCTTATTCCTTCTTCTTCTAACTCGTGCTTATCTGAAATAAGATTTTCGATATGATTTGCCAAACCCTCAGGACTGATTGATTTTATATCATAAATAAACTTATCATTCTTAATCAAATCAACATGGCCGCGAATATTTGATAGAAGAACTGGTTTTTTTGTTGCCATTGCCTCAAGAACACTAACAGGGAGCCCTTCACGATACGAACAGCTCAAAAATAAATCAGTACGTTCTAAGAAAGTCACCACATTGCTTTGATATCCTCCAAAAAAGATATTATTTTCAAGATTGTTTTCCGCAATATACTCCTGATATTCGTTCAAACGATCACCAGTACCAAGTATAATATACTTGACCTTCTTATTCTTCTCAATTAAGTTTTTCATAGCCTTAATCGCTAAAATATGATTTTTATTTTCATTTAGTTCACCAATACTTAGCACTAACAAATCATCAGCATGAATTCCAAAAGATTCATCAAGTGAATCTTGATTTTGTTCTAACTTAATCATAAATGACTTGCTAAGACCTATACCCGGTATTTTACAAAGATTTACACGATCAGGTTTTACACGCATAAAATAGTCATAGTCCTCTTGATTAATAGTAACCACATTGTCCGTCCATTTTAACGCAACCTTTTCAATGGTTTCAAATATTAACCAATTGTGCATCGGTGCTCCATTATAAAAATGAAGTCCATGAGCGAAATAGGTGACTTCAGCACCAGATCTATATGCCGCTTTACGAGTTAAAAATGCGGCAATTGGCGTATGTACAAAAATTTTATTATATTTTTCAGAATTTATTAATGAGGCTATTTGCTTATAGCTCTTAAAATGACTTGGAATTGACTTTGGACTTCTAGTAAAGTCAATTTGATGCATTACGACATTCGTACCCTCTATAAGTTTATAAGCCTCATCACGGATGTCGTCAAAATTTGATGCAACTTCTACGGAATACCCTTGTTTCTTCAAATACTCGATGTGTGGAAGCAAAAATGCTTTAATAGTTACGCCTACTGTAGTAACAATTAAACACTTATTCATTATCTATTTCTCCTTTTCTCTTAATTACTACACTATCATACATCATCATTAAAACACCTTCATCATATTGGTAAAAAGATTTGGAGTTCTCTTTCCCTTCGAGATTATTCATAATAAATTCTACAAAATCCACACCGGCACCATAAGCATGTAAATATGCGCCACCAAAACGCGGATTAATTTCAGATATGAAATATTGGCCATTTTTATAGAATAAATCAACATCCATCGGCCCATAAAAATCTAAACAATTTACTAATTCTTCAAGTAATGGCTCTATGTTTTTATCAATAAATGAAATTGTTTTGCTTGCACCACCGATTCTCGTTTCAATTTTACGCTTTGAAAAGAAACTCACAAGTTCTCGACTATGAGTATCAACGTAAACATCTACATCTACATCTTCTTCGTCCATTAATTCTTGAATAATTAGGGACTTGTCATCCGAGAAGGCAACTTCAAGCTCATCAATATTATTTATTTTACGAGCACCAACACTACCACTACCAGTTCTTGGTTTTACAAAAACAGGAAAATCAACACCATCTTTATTTTCTAAAAATTCTTTAATATCGCCATAAGTTTTAACTGTAGAAATACTGTTCGCTTCAAGATGTTTCGCAAATTTATATTTATCAAAACAAATTTTGGCTGTTTCGTATTCAGGATGTAAAACTTCTACGCCTATTTCTTTAAATAATTCTCTATTTTTAGTAAGAATTTCAATTTCAGGATCTATAAATGTCATAATAGCCTTAATATCTTCTTTCTTACAAATATCTATTAATTCTGAAATGTAATTCTCATCATCGATTCTCGATGTAATATAATATTTATCAGCTAAATAAATAGCTGGTGCATACTCGCTACAATCTGTAGCGATAATATTCCCATGATTTTTCATTGTTTTTTTAAAATCTTTGACTAATTCTCCACGTCTTCCAACACTACAAAATAATATGTTCATTTTTATCCCCCATAAATTCTTCCATTGTTGAAGTTCCTTCTGAACTTATACCTTCTCTTACTAATACAGTCTTAATTGTCATAAAAAAAATTTTTAAATCGTAAAAAAACGATACTTTTTCAGTATATTCTACATCGAATTCAAATCGCTTTTCCCAACTTATAGCATTACGACCATTTACCTGAGCTAACCCAGTCAATCCAGGCTTTACATCATGTCTCTTATACTGTTCTTTAGAATACCGTGGAAGATACTTTGGAAGCAAAGGACGAGGTCCGATCACGGACATATCGCCTTTTAAGATGTTAAACAATTCAGGAAGTTCATCTAAACTCAGACTTCTAAGTTTAGACCCAAAAGTCGTCATTCGTTCGTCATCACTTAGAAATTCACCGCTCTCATCAAAAGAATTTCTCATGGTGCGAAATTTATACATTGTAAATATTTTACCATTTTTACCGGTTCTTTCTTGCTTGAAAAGTATTGGTTTCCCTAGTTTTTTACCAATTAAGAAGAACAGAATAATATACAACCAGCTAAAAATAATGATACCAGATAGTGATAAAACAATGTCTAATATCCGCTTGAGAACGACAGTATAAAATGATTGACTATTTTTCATCTTCATTAAACACCTTTCTAATAATTTCAATTACTGTCTCTTGATCTAACTCTGTCATTTTTGTATCACTTGGTAAGCAGACACCATGTTCAAATAAATCTTTAGAGACATCATGATTATCAACACTGATAAAATCATACTCTGAGAAAACAGGTTGTAAATGCATTGGTTTCCAAACAGGTCTTGATTCAATGTTTTCATTCTCTAATGCGACAATAACATCAAAAGCTGTGATGTGTGAATTCTTAACAATCATTGAACTCAACCAATAATTATTCTCTGACCATTCATTTTCTGGCATAAATGTGATTCCATCTAAATGTCCTAGACTTTCTTTATACTTTTTGAAAATTTCTTTTTTTCGAGCAACGCGTTGATCGAGCACGCGCATTTGACCTCTACCTATCCCAGCAAGTACGTTACTTAAACGATAATTATAACCCACTTCATTATGTTGATAGTGTCGAGCCTGTTCACGCGCTTGTGTAGCCCAAAAACGCGCTTTATCAATCATATCTTTGTTTGACGAAACAAGCATTCCCCCACCTGAAGTTGTGATAATTTTATTCCCATTAAACGAAAAGATCCCAAAATCACCGATAGTTCCAGATGCTTTATCTTTGTAAGAACTACCAAGGGATTCCGCAGCATCTTCAATAAGTATCGCATTATTATCATCACAAATTTGACGTATCTCATCCATACGAGCATTAATACCATACAGATGTACAACGATAACCACTTTTGTACCAGGATACTTTTCAAACGCACGTTCTAGTGCTTCAGGGCTCATATTCCATGTCAAATATTCACTATCGATGAAAATAGGATTAGCTTTTTCATACATAATTGGATTTGCAGTTGCTGCGAAAGTAAGAGATTGACAAAAAACATTATCTCCAGGTTTAATATTAGATAATTTAAGTGCTAAATGAATTGCAGCTGTACCACTACTTAATGCAAGTGCTTCAGTTGATTTCGTATAGTCTCTAATATCTTGTTCAAATCCATCAACATTAGGTCCTAAAGGCGCAATCCAGTTGGATTCGAATGCTTTGTTTATATATTCTTGTTCAAAACCTTCTTCACTCATGTGAGGAGAAGCTAATAATATTCTTTTACTCATATTTACCCCTTTTTATTTCTCGTTATTCTTAGAATAAGTTGGAACTGTTTCTTTAATCGCATCATAGACATCGATTTCTCCATCAACTGCTTGTTTTAATGTTAGTAGTGAGGTTTTAATCGCATCAATCTCATAATTTATTGGATTTGCAATGTGTATTAAATCATTTGGTGTCTTTTGCAATCCTTCTTCTGCCATTAATAATTCTTCATAAAGCTTTTCACCAGGTCTTAGTCCTGTAAATTTAATTTCTATATCTTTGTATGGTACATAGCCACTTAATTCGATTACTTTCTCTGCTAAACTTAGAATTTTAACAGGTTCTCCCATATCTAATACAAAAATTTCTCCACCATCTGCATAGGTAGCCGCTTGTAATACTAAACTCACGGCTTCGGGTATTGTCATAAAATATCGAATTATTTCTGGATGCGTTACCGTAACTGGTCCGCCTTGTTCGATTTGTTTTCTAAATAGTGGTACCACCGATCCATTTGATCCCAATACGTTTCCAAATCTTACAGCAACAAATTTCGTACTTGAACATTTATCAAATGCTTGAAGCATCATTTCATTAAATCGTTTGGTAGCCCCCATTATATTTGTTGGGTTCACCGCTTTATCCGTTGAAATATTTATGACTTTTTCTACTTTGTACTTTATAGATGTTTGAATGATATTGAATGTTCCAAAAATATTATTTTTAATTGCCTCTTCTGGAGCATCTTCCATTAGAGGAACATGCTTATGAGCCGCAGCATGGAAGACAATTGTTGGTTTTGTAGACTCAAAAACTTTTTCAAGAGAAGACTGATCACGAACAGATGTAATAATTGCCGAGACTTTTATTTTCGGAATGACGCCTTCACGTTCCATAATTCTAAGTTCTTGCTGAATATCGTACAATCCATTTTCATTAATATCTACTAAAGTTAAGGACATTGGTGAATACTTAACTACTTGCCGCACTAACTCTGAACCAATAGAACCACCAGCTCCCGTTATGAGCACACGCTGACTATCTAAGTTTCTGAAAATTTCTACATCATCGATTATAATCTCCGGTCTATTGAGTAAATCACTAATTTCAATTTTACGAAGACTATTTTTTAGGTTTTTATTTTGAATTAATTTTTGAGCAGACTCTACAGTTTTAACATCCACCCCAATTTTCACGAGTTTATTAATAATTTCCTTTTGGGTATTTAATGGTTGAGATGGCATCGCAACAAAAACACACTCTACAGCATATTTCTTTACAACTTTTTCGATGTCATCAATACTACCTAGAACTGGTACTGAATAAATAATACTATTTTTCAAGTTTGGATTATCATCAATAAATCCAATAACTTTATATCCATATTCATTATTTCGACTGATTTCATTTAGAATCATTTGTCCAGCACTACCTGCACCGTAAATTAGAATTGATTGGAGTTTTTTACCTTTTACGGCTACGCGTTCTTTTTTATCGTAATAGTAACGAACAACAAAACGTACTGCTAGTTGCAAGAGTACATTCAATCCCGTAATCACAATCATAGCACGCGTTCCAATGAGCTCGTCATTACGAATGATTATGATCACCATACAGGATAAGAACGCCATGATATTAGCTAAACCAATTCGTATTGTTTCATGGACAGATATTTTTCTCCAAATCATTTTATCAAGTGAAAATATCTTATAGAAAATGAGATACATTACAAGGATTAATCCCACTTCAAAAAGACCAACCCGCTGATACAATAACTCCATTGCATAATGCGAATTATTAAGGATTGCTAAACCACCGATAATTGAAAGAATTAAAACTAAAATATCAAAAAACACCATGACAACTTTATTCTTTTTCATTAATTTCCCCAAACCTTCCCCTATTACTTTTTATATGTATATACAACGGAAATATTATATCACATAATATCATTAAATATCGTTTTATCAGTGTGACATTATATTTCATAATCTTCATACCGATTACATATAAGGCTCTTTTATAAGCTCTTTTGATTACCCTTTGATAAAAAAACAAAAAATGAGCTTTGATTTTCTCGAAAGCCCATTTTTTCTCTTTTTGATTGTATTAATTATTATTTTTCTCAAATCCACTTATGTTTGATAGTTTAGAATTAAAAGCATTCGTAAGTGTTTCAATGATTTCATCAAGATCTTCACCATCATAATGATCATTAAGACACAACATCTTATACTTGTTAGATTTTATAGCAGCCGCACCTTTTTCAGCTTCTTCAAGGCTGTCAATAAGGAAACGATCTCCGATTTTGTGGCTTCTTGGCATGAAGTTTCCTTCGCACATTTGCCATTCTTTAATCACCCATTGATTCACATCATATTTGTAGTCACGAATTTGATGTAAGCATGTTTGATGCAATACATCGTATTCTTTTTCCCAAATTGTCTCAAATGTAGACTTTAAAAATGAAGTAGGCAAATGCTGTTGATACAGGCCTGGAAACCGTGACCATGGTGTAAAGATGAGGTTTAACGCGTTAAGCACACCATAACGATAGTTATACCATTTCAATGGATTTTTTTTAATCACTTGTCGTTTGTTGAAATTTTGATTGATTATTCCGATATCGTTAATCATGATATTCGAGATCGTATCATAACGCGCAGGAACTATTGGGTTGATAACTGCAGTATCACAAGGAAGACCCTCTTTAAAGAAGTCTTCTGGCGTAACAGGTTTGTTTAGAAACATATCATCATTGAAATATACAAAGTGTTCACTTAAACCTTCAATACGATGCATATTCAATTCAATTGCATGAGATGAAAATGTTGGTAAGTATTCCTTTGGAATATAATCTGTATGATTAATAATTTTTAACTTAGGATGATCAACATTTAAAAATTCTGGTAAATGCCCATACGTAATTAAATAGACATTATTAACCCATGGTGCATACATCTCAACTGCACGAAACCAATATTTAAAGATATCCCAATCTCGATAATCACTGTCTGTAATTTCTACGTCTTTACCTTCGAGTTGGAGTCGATCACGAATCCAATCTTTATCACTTCCGTCCACCCACGGGACAACAAAATCAATTTTTAACGATTCCATGGCTATACCTCCCTAGCAACTGGCAGTGAAAGCCAGATTTATTCGTACAATTCCATCCAAATTACATTTCCATTATAGTCTAAGTATTCACGAGAATATTTTGTCGTTCCTACAGCTATACCATCTGCATCAAATGGACTGATTGAGGAATAGAACTTATCTGTAAGAATCGCTCCCTCTTCGTCAATTATTGAGAAATAATTAGAATGTTCTGTTTGAATCATAAAATATGATCGATCTGTAAACGTTAAGTCTTTGTATATGGACCCTCTCCAAACAGTATTTTTGTTATATGCATTCAGTTCATCGTACTCAATGACTTTATGTTTTGGAACCATAGTCATTGGGAACGGTTTTGAATCACGTGCATCGTTAAACTCATTTCGTGCATCAATTGTTGGTTTTACAGTTTCATAATCCACAACTAATGGATTTCCGATTTTACGATACAATTTACTTGAATATGATCTTTCGCCGATAGTTTCTTCAACAAACGGTCCATATATCTTAAATCGACTCTTAGCAGTCGGTAATTCAACAATTTGTCCTTTTTCATTCACGATACCATAAGTTAAGAAGTCTTCACCTTTTTTAACTTTTTCGCTATCTGGGAACTTCACAGATAAATGAACTAGATTTGGATCATATAGTGCTTCTTGGGCGTAAACAGTGCGCATCTTGTTTTGTTGATAATCTTTAACTTGGGCTTTAACTAATTCACCATTTTGAACTTCAAATGCGTACATGTTATTAAAACTTGCATAGTTCTTTTGGAAAATTGTCTCGAGGTTTAGTCGCGTCGGTGAATATTCATAACCCGTACGTTTTACCTGTTTTGCTAATTCATTATAGAACTGAGTTCCATTAAAACCTAATAAGACTACAAACGCTAATTTATAGATTTTTTTATCTTCATATAGACTTAAAATCATCGGCAGAGTGATTACAGTAGCATAATAGCCAAATACTGTAATACGTGTTCCCAATACTTTTGAGAATGGAAGATAGAAGTAGAGCAACATATTCAACAACACAAAATCGATAAGATTTTTTTGTTTTGAATATTTTTCAGTTAATTTATTGTAGTGTAAAATTGTAACCGCAAAAATTGAAAATCTCAATAAAAAGGGTACACTCAATATTTTTATATGATCTGCATCTGAGTACAGAAGCAGTTTCGATAACACGGGGATGTTTTGAAAAATGGATAAAACAGCAGGTGTAAAAATCAATCGAGTTAATGGGAATAATACGAAAATTAACACAAACCATTTAAACGACCACTTGATTTTGGTAGCCAAGTACAGAACAGGAACAACAAGTGCAGTTCCATGAATAAAGAACAAAATAAACGTGGTCAAACCTTTGATTTTCCAATCGAAATCTCGATCACGGTTAAAGTAAACATACATTGAGCCAACAATAACAATAACTTGTCGCAACGCTCCAAGATTCCAATATAAGAAAAATGTAGAGAAGTAGAGTAAGGTCGCCATCTCAAAATTATCAGAACTGTCTTTAATCCATAATAAGGCTACGAGTAAAATACCCGTACAGAGTAACCCTGAAAAAATGTGATAGTTCATACCTAATGCACGACCACCCAGCATCAATACCTTAAACAAGGTTTCAATTTTGGGAAGACTTGCGAAAGAATCGTTAATCCGATGCGGATCAATGGATTCGTAAATCGTCTGATATGAAAAATAATCTGCCCCAACTCCAAATCTTAAGAAAATAATCAAGATAAACGGAACTGCAGCAACAATAAATTTTTTCTTTGTTTCTAAGTGCTTTCCAAAATACAAAAACGCACATAAGTATATAAAACTAAAATAATACACAATAAGCTCCTCACATTCATTAAACTTCATACATAAATATCAATTAATCATTCATGTCATTTTTAAAAATACATATCTGTATTCTCGTTAAATACCAATATTATAATACCATATTATTAAAGGCAATACTTTTAATGTATCTTTGATTTACTCATTACCTCTATGTCCTATCCTGAATGTGAGGGCAATTGCTGCTATTGTTTTCGATATGCGGCTTCAATCATGTCATATTCATCAGTGATTGCCGCCAATATTCCATATGCATCATCGATTTCTATTCCTTGTTTTTCAAAATATGCCATCATTGCGGAAAAATACTTATATTCATCGCTTTGTGGATAAAAGAGACGATCAAGATTTAAGGTATAGTTTTCTAGATATTCAGTTGTAAGAATAAGACTAAACGTTTCTCTTCCCACAACTGTTTGTCTTCTTCGATAATTTAACCCTTCCTGTGTCGCTGGATCATACCCTTTATTATTAAAGTATATTTTCATTGACTCAATTGAAGCATAAGGAATTTGTTTCGTTTTTCGTTTACCAATAAAACTGAGTATTGTTGCTGTGAGTTTTAAGTTGGTTCCTACATATACCTCAATCCCTTGATTCCAAATGATAAAGAAATCATAGTAGTCTTTAAAATTTCGAAAACCTATGAGACTTACCATTCCATAACAATATCCAAATGCAAGAAGCACCACAATCAAATGTGGCTTCATTGTATAGGTCACAAAGCACACCAATGTCGTAATGAGTACAAATATCACGAAGAAGACTTTCGTCGTATTTTGACCAAAACTAAAGGGAATTGGGAAGCTTTCTTTTCCTTTCACCAATTCATCTAATGGAATTCCAAGTATCTCACCCAATCGAACGAGATTATCGATCGATGGAAGACTTTCGCCTCGTTCCCATTTAGAAATTGATTGACGAGAAATATTTAGCTTTTCTGCCAACATATCCTGACTCATCTTTTGCTCTGTTCGATAAAATTTAATTTGTTGGTTTATAATCATATTCACCACTCCTTCTATCCAAATCCTAGCATAGAGCTCTTTTCTAACCTAGAACCGTCTGGTTGCGGCAAAGAAAAAAACTACTTATGAGTAGCTTTCTCTTAAATTATAGTGTTTGACATAAAAATAAAGTGAAATACCGTTGAGGATAAAAGCCACCAGACAACAGCCCATAATAATCGTGAACATTGTTGGTGCTATATCTCCAATTGTACCGAAATCATCGCGATTCACAAGGCGGACAATAAGATAATATTCGCTCAATAAAAACAAGATTGGAAAGATAAACGATAAAGAATAGTAAAGATACCAATGTTTCATACGTCCCGTTAAACTCCTAAATAGATTCAACAATACGATTACAACAGAACAAATACCTGTAATTGGCCATAGATATTCCATTAGAATCACCTCCATTATATTAACTTCATTCTATCATGTAACCAAAAGTAAAAACAAACAGTTTCATACTGTTTGTTTTTATACATGTTTATCTATTTACGGCGCTTTTTAGAACCTTTTAATACAAACAGACTGCCAAGTCCTATTACGAGATAAGGCGTCTTCAACGCGGCTATACCCGTGTTTGGTAAGGTTGGAGTTGGCTTATCAGATTCTTTTGGGGTTTCCCTTGGATTATCTTTTGGTGTTTCTTTTGGTGTTTCTTTTGGATCTTCTTCATATGGTTTATTCGGCTTATCTTCTGGAGGTATAACGCCGGTACGAACTGCTACTTTTAGCGGTTCAATGGCTGGATGACCATTAATTGCGACCGCAAATGAATTCCACGCTGTTAAGTTTGGTTGATTCATTAGTTCTTGTTTAACCACATCCGGATAGGTCATTTCAGATTGGAATGCGAACTCAAAATCTTGAAGTTCCGAAAGTTCTTTTTGATCTTTCAATTCAATTTTGAAACTTTTAATCGTCTGCCATTCCATCACATCCGAAGCCGTGATCCAATTTGGATCAGTAGTATCTTTATCCTCTATTGTGTCAAAGCCTTCAGTTGTGAGGACGCGATTCAGATCTCCACGACTTGGATTGTTAGACGTACTATAAAATACATCAAACAGTGTTTCATCAACCCCTATCGGACCAGTTAGACTTACATCAAATTCACTATTACGTTGTGTGAAGTCTGTAATGCCACGATCACCAATATTAGGTAGAATATCCATCAATACAAATTCTTGTATCGCTTTTCCCGTACGATTTGAGAGTTGTAATTTATAATCAATCTTATCGTCTAACTCGATAAATGCTTGCATATCATAGAGTGCATCGTTTTCATTCTTTACCCATTTCTTAATTTTAAGTTGATAGTCTGAAATCATCTGATAATGATTTTGACTTTGAAGCATTTTTTTAGATTCAAAAGTACTTTGTGTTGTATATCCATCATAATCAATTAAAAGGGTATCTTGGATTGTTGGATTTGAAACGGAAAGTGTTTCAAATGTATCATTAGCTTCAAGTAAGGTAAATATTTTAAGATTAAGGTCTTGATATGTCCCCGAGATATCCACATCAAAAACTTGGCTTGTGGATTCATAAGGTGCAAGTTGTGCTAGGTCCCACACGATATGATAGACATCATGATTTCCACGACGCTGATCAAGTCGTTCGATCGATTTAATATTACCTTGTGGGCTAAGATCTTTAAATTGAACACTTCTGGGTACATAAATAATCGAATGCACATTATCTTTAACTGCACCAACTGAAGAGGGTTCATTCACAATTTCAACTTTTAGTTTATTTGAACCTTTGTATATTTGACCTTTATATTGATCAATAAGTTCAATGGAATTGGTTACAGTTGGATGGTATGCTTCTTGATTTTTAGTTACATTGGCCCAACGTGGTGCAGCAAGAAAGTGAAATCCTTCAAACCAGGCATTTACACGACCATCTGGGAAAGTAATGGTATAATCATTTTCTGCATTTTCCTTAAAATCATAGAGTTCACGAACGACATCATTACTGATTCCATAACGAAACGCTGTATCAATATCCATCTC
This sequence comes from Erysipelothrix amsterdamensis, assembly GCF_940143175.1. NCBI lineage: Bacteria > Bacillati > Bacillota > Erysipelotrichia > Erysipelotrichales > Erysipelotrichaceae > Erysipelothrix > Erysipelothrix amsterdamensis. The sequence continues at coordinate 1,653,330 of NZ_OW659496.1, forward strand.
ATTTTTAAGCTCTGTAATGTTGTCTTTCGAATCCTGCCGCCATGTGTCCTTAATCGTAAAGGTATAGGTAGGCATGCGTGAAAGTCCATTATGTTCTTGAGGTAAAGGTTCATCAATCATCATTCCAGGAACTGTTGTTTGGAAATCATATTGTACTTTAGAGATTTGAGTTGTTTCGGATAAATTCTTTTGTTTTAATATTTCTTCACGTGAAATGATTTGATCATGTTCTAAATCTTTAAATGTTGCGATAATTTGATTGTTATCATCATAAACATGAGCATGGAGAATGGGTTGTTCATGAAGAGGTGTTGCATCCCCATAATCTGTAGTTGGACGATAATCAAAGCGTCCTGGGGCTTTAAACGACTCAAGACGTAAATGCTTATTAATGTAGTAGTTCCACTTATATTCCACATAACGATCGTCTGCACCATGTTCTAATGCAGTCATTTGATGTGCATAGGTTAATGTTGCCCAAGGATAGACGGTTGGACGTTTATTTAGTGCTTCAAAATCAGTAGAATGGTTGCCGAACGGATCAATAGGACTAAAATGTCCTGGAACGTACCAGTTACCGTCAACTTCTGGTGTTTCACTCTCAGAAGGATAGAGCGTCGTTCCCGCATAACCTTGATCTTCTAGCACAACACCATCTACATTAATAAATTTAAGACGTGATGTAACTCCAACTCCAGAAACAGGGTCATCTAAAGATCCTGGTTTTGCTTGATAGTTCACTTTAAATTCTTGATGGAATAGGGTCGAATCAAATTGATCTTGTTGATCGTAACTTGGAGCATCAAAATACCATGTAAGTGTACGGGCATCGTAGTCAACGAAATCAGGATTCGGGCCCGAAATCATACCCTTATAATCCAAGGATTCGTGATACGTTTCAGAAATCGAAATCTGTGTTCCTTCTTTAATATATAGTTGGCCTTGAGATTGACGATCAATTTGCGCTTTAGTAACCCAGACACTTTCCATTCCAGGACTTAAGCCGAGGGATCCTTGATGTTTAGAATTTTTTAAACCATCATACGCCTTTGATATTTTTAATGGGCTGCTAGCTTGGACTTTCGTATTTAAGTTAAGCGTTGGGTTCGATCGCTGATCTGTAGATACTTTGATATCAAAATAAAGATTTTCCGTTGTTTTCGTAATACCATTAGGTACTGTGAAAACGAGAGGAAGCTCTAGATACGTTCCAGATTCAAATACATCACGTGTAATTAGAAGCCCCTGTTTATCACGTGTAACGTTATATGGTTCACCCAATATATTTTTTATTGAGGTTATGTCTATTTGTACAAATTGAGGCATCAATACTTCTACCTTTAAGTTGGTAAACGTTGTATGGGCGCCGGTTGCTTTGAGTTTTAATTCAATACTATTCTTTGCCCCAGTATTGAATGAATCATAAGTCATCTGTGCATAACTTTCTAAATTAAATGCTTCATAACTTGCATTTAACGGAATTATAGATAGAATAAATAAAAAACTAGACAATGCAATCATCAATTTCTTTTTCATCATAACACTCCTTTGTTGTATCATTATAACGGAACAGTGGACGTGTCTGACATTCACGATTTACAGTGGTTTTGTAGATCTTGGGTGTCGGCAATTGTGATGCAAATCACATTAAAAAAACAATTTTTCAAGAATCCCTAAGTATTGTTTTTGTGTCGGGTAATCATCAATGAGGATTGCATCAGTCACAGTAGGAATATTGCCAATACATAGGTCATAGTCCAGCGAACTTAACTCAAAATAACTCATACAGTCAATTATTATTTGCTTCGGGTCCAGTTTAAATCGCGTCATAATCTCATTACGAATGTAAACGGCATGTTGATATCCCAAATCTGAATAGATTAAAACATGTTGAGTTCGTGCTTCATAACTTAATATTTCCGGACAATTCATAATTGTCCAATACAAAAAATCATCGATATATAATTGAGGGTCAAGAGGCATTAGGTCGTTTGTTATCATGAGTGATTGATACACATCGGCACGTAATTGGGGATGATCCGTATTAAATGCATTCATAAAATCCGATATCCGATCAATAAATAAAGATGTTTTAAAAGGATAGAGGGTATAATTATTTAATAGCGTTCGATGAATTAAGCTCATGAATGCTTGCGTATCCGAGCTTAATTCATAATCATATGTATGCATTAATTTCGAAATAAAAGCATCCGTGAACCGTTTGGTAGCTAAAGTGTCCAAGATTTGTGTGTGATAATACATGACTTCATTCAAACTTTGCTTACTACGTGTAATATCATAATTTCGATAACCCCGAAAAACACCTGAGAAGTCCATCGTATTAGCTTGATACTCTGGAATCATCGATAGATTGCTATGAAAACCTTGCTGTTCTCTTAGGTCCGATATAGCAAATAAAATAACACTGAAGACAAGAGTCAAGCTATCATGATAAATCCCTTTTTGATCGAAAGCCTTGCGAATTAATGCCTTCGCAACTTCCGTGTTAATTTGTAAGATATCGTCTAAATTTTCTGTACCGTAAAGTTCTAAAACCAAACACGTTACAAATTTACGTACATAATGTTCTTGATCTGAAACGATACTTACAGGCCTACTTCCATTACGTTGAAACTGTATGGCACTTGACGCAAATTCTTGATTCATGATTCGTAAAGTACGATAGAACGTCGATTCACTGATGTAGAACTGAGTCATGCGTTCTTCATTAGGAGTCATCGGATTCTTTACAATATCAATAAAAAGAGAAATCGCCAGCGATCGCATTAAAAAAACACGCAATATCCGTTCATTCATCTTTTGATTGTATTCTCTAACAAAATAACGACCATTATCTTTTTCTATCGTGAGCAAAGGTTCCCATTCTTGTGCAATTTGGTCAAGATACGTGTAAATCGTTTTTTCAGAACATCTACAGTGTTTGGATAAGTCCACAACTGAAGCGTGTGGCTGAATATCACTGTTGAGGTAAGTAATGAGTTGATAATGATTGCGGTCTATAGTATTCAAAAGTTTTAACATATTGCTTCTCCATTCTTAAAGCGATTTAAGTTCTTAAATTATAGCATTCTAGTCAAAGAATTAAATTCATGATATTAAAAAAAACAACCCTAGGGTTGTTTACACATCTATCTATTAAAAATTATATTGCAAACTATTGTTGATAAATAAACTTTGTTTAAGGTGTTCTAAAAAAAATATAAGCATTATTAAGCCCTAATAGATTGTAAATAAGCAACAAAAATATAAGATGAAAAACTACAAAATAGAGAAAATTTTTCCATCTTCCTCTAAGACTAAAATGCTCTCGAAGTTTTATGAAAAACATCTTTGGATGGAGTAAGTCCCATGAATTAAACCGGACTTCACGTCCAAGATAGATTCCGATAACCACTCCCAGAATTATCAGCACCGCAGAGAGTTGGATTAGGACTTGATCGCGCGTTTGAATAATAATTGGATCAATGATAACCAAATAGCCCAATTGCACAATCATTATATTAAGCATCGTATTTAGAATACCTGATAACGCAAATGATGTTACAGAAATAATATCGTACCAGATTGGCACTTCATACTCGTCCATGTCCCTATGTGTCAAATTCAACTCCGTGAGCAAGTAAGTCGCATTTGGTAGTAATGCAATCCAAATGATCGAGCCAAATACAAAAGTAATATTTGATAAAAATAATATTATCCGCATCTGAGTGATCGCGAAAACATAACGCATTCCCAATGTAAAACTAATGGTAATCAAGAGAACTACAAATGGTATAAGTGATAATTTTAAATTACGAATCATAGGTTTAAAGAGCGTTACACGGTAGATTTTTGGGCGTATAATTATTGTAAAATAGGCGAATACATTAAAGAGCAAAGTACTTACTAATAAGGATTTCATAGAGTTCCTTTCTTACTTGAAATACGTTTGAGGTTCCCATCAATCATCTCGTAGGTCTCATCACAATCTTTAATCATACGATGATCATGGGTCACCATAATTACCGAAGTATTATATTCTTTAGTGATGTGCTTCAAAAGCTTAATGACATCAAAAGCACGTTCGGTGTCTAAACTTGCGGTTGGTTCATCAGCGAGAATAATGCTTGGCTTTAAGACCAAAGCTAGACCAATTGCGACCCGTTGGCGCTCACCACCCGAGAGACTTTCTGGGTATTGATCCCGTAGCTTATCAATATCAAGTGATTCTAGAAGAGCTTGAATTTCACTCGCAGAAATAGCTTGATCTGATTGTTTAACTTTAAACTCAAAATGTTCATATACAGTGAAAAACGGTATTAAATTGGATGTCTGTAGAATAAATCCAAGTGTATTAAACCGCAGGGCTGATCGTTCGTTTTCTGTTAATTGCGCGAGTTGGTGCTCGTCAATCGTCACAGTTCCTTGTGACGGTTTTTGGAGTGCACCCATAATCGTTAAGAGGGTCGATTTACCGGAACCACTGGGTCCGACAAGGGCAATAAACGCCCCTCGAGGAACATGTAAAGTTACTGGATGAAGGACCTCAACTTGATTTTTTCCATCGGTAAATGTCTTTGTAATAGATTGTAAATAGATCATAAAACACCTCCTATAATGACTTCAGTGGATCAATCTTAAGAATAATCCGTGTCGAAAATAAAGATCCTAACATCGAAAAACCAAGCATCGCAATCGTTACACCGAGTGAAAGCGGTACATACGTAGCAACTGGAACCATATTTTTTAAAACCATGCAAGTCAGTTCGGATGCAATCAAACCAAGACCAAGTCCAAGAGACATTAAGATCAATGTTTGAATTATAATGGAACCCATTATTGTTTTGTTTTTAAATCCTTGGACTTTTAAGATACCAAAAATAGGTTTTTTTTGCATCGTCAAAATATACATAAACACTCCAATTATTAGTGCTGAAATTATAGATAACGCCCCTATCATCAAACCAAATGTTAGAATTTGTGCTTTATACCCTGGTAAATTATCGATAAGTTCGGGTTTAGTCACCACTTCATGTTCATCATCTGGTCTTGTACTTATTATCATATTATATGGATCTCCTGATTCCAACTGAGAACCGTCTAAAGTTGTATAAAGAACGGGTCGTGTATTATAATTTGAAGACGGTGTAATCCCACTGATTTGGTAATCGCCATACTTAGGAATCGATAACCTGTCGCCCACATTCAATTGGTTTGCAACACCAATGTCCTCAGTTATTAAAATCTCTTTACCGCTTTGTGGATAATGACCTTCTTTCAAGGTTACAATTTTAGAATAACGGGATGGAGCCGCACCTAATAATATTACATCACTTTGTTCATCACTAAGATCCAGGGTAATACCACGAATTCTCAATGCATCTTCAACATCACTATCCATCTTCTCAATTTGCTGATTTGAAATAGAGGAAGCTAGCGCATTTTTATTTGCTTCTTTATTTAATATTACTGTATCAAATTGCCAATGATCAATTGCAGTTCGATTGATTGACGCCAAACCATATGCAAGGCTCGACAAGAAGAATACAAGATAAGCAATGAATGTCATGACAAGAACAATCATTGCGAAACGTCCTTTTTCTTTTTTTATTTCTTTAATCGCTAAATACATGGTGCCTCCTTATCAGGTGATAAGTTAATTCTAACAAATCTCTTATCACTTGATAAGGAATTTGCTTAAAGATTGTAATTAAGACTAATTTTTGTTTTAATTATGTAAAGGTGATTATATGAAATCAATAAGAACACGTATCCTTGAAACTGCACATTGGCACTTCATGAAATACGGCTATGATAAGACCTCTACACGTGATATTGCTCGCGAACTTGGAATTACTCAGCCCGCACTCTACCACTATTTTAAAAACAAAGAAGCCCTCTATTTTGATGTTTTGCAAGCATTCGCAACAGAAATTGGTAACGATTTAAAAAACATTGTAATCTCGGATTCGCTTGATTTAAGTGCTCATTTACAAACCATGAGTTTGTTTATTCAGGAAAAGCACCCAATGAATTTTAATATGTTAATTCACGATATGAATGTTCTAATATCAAAACCACTACAAACAACATTATATGTTGTATGGCAAGAAAACTACTTTCAACCGTTTTTTAACTTATTCCAATCTTATGCCGATACGCTTCGTGATGATCTCAATATAAACCAAATTGTGTTTCAATTTCTAAGAGTTTTATCCATCTATATCATCCCTACGCCTACGAAAAAAGATCAAGAAAACCTTCGAAATATGATAGATATTTTTGTTAGGGGTATTTCTTTGAAATAGATTTTATCATTTGAGATTATAGAAAACCGCCATCCAAATACGTGATGGCGGTTTTCTATATATAAATAACTATTTTTTATTTGATTTCTTTCGACGTTTAAAGCTGTAAATTGATAACAGTGATCCAACTGTGATTACGACTGCAGCGTTCATTAGATTTGTAGACGAAATTCCAGTTGTAGGAAGCACTTCAATACGCTTATTGACGACGCTAAACTCATAATCATCCGGTTTTCCAGCAAAACTACTTGCAACCTCGAAGTTATATGAATCATCTGCTCCTTCATAACCCCTTGGTGTCGCAGTTTCAGTTAATGAATACCATCCTGGACCAACATTTTCAAAGTTTGCAATTCCCTCTGCATTCGTTAGAGCAGAAGTAAGTTCGTTGTTTTGAGTTAAATCAAATTTAACACCTTCTAGAGGCACATTATGATCATCGGTTTTATGGATTATCACTCGAGTTTGATAGTTATAATGGATTAGCGGCGATAATTCCACAAAAGGAAAATCTCCACTAGAATTGATTTTAGCATCTTTTAATTCACTTATTCTATTAGGTAATGTGAAAAAATTCTTATTCTCTAAATTCAGAATATAATTATCTGCCGCTTCGGTTTGAACGATTTTATGTTCACCAGGACCGATACGACCGATTGTCACTGAACCCTCCGATGATACTTCATGTGTCATATCATCAACACGATATTGTCCTGAATCTAAAGGTTGTAATGAGCTACCGTCAACAAGGTAAACTTCGATGTGCCCATAGATTACACGTACCGTTGCGCTGTGATTTATTCCTATGTCATTATGAGCCTCTACTGGGATTAACGCTTCAACATTCTCATCATACACCACAGCATTAGCTGTCTCTGTAAATGTTAGAGCATGTTTACCTGGTTTTAGATTATTTAAGATTAAGGTTCCATCTTTAGCTATTACAGGCGTGTTTCCTCCGTACGTTCCTTCCACTTCATGACGATAAGGACCAGTTTCATCGACAAATGCTATGGAAAAACTACCTTGGTAGTTTACGAAATCATCCAGCGCAATCACGACACGATCGTCTGATTTTGATGATTTAAAGGTTGGAACTTCAAACTCATATTCATATGTATTACGTATAGTTTGTCCCGGTGCCTGTGTCTGAACAAGTTTATACTCGTTTGGCTTAATGCCTTTTATTTCAAATCTTTCCTTACCTGTTTCCACAGTGAAATCAGAATATCCAGGAACAGCCTTCCATCCAGAATCTGTCTTTTCAAAGAGATTGAAATGTCCGGTTGTATAGTTTTCAAGATGGCTAGGATCTGTGTTCTTAAAGATTACATTCGCATAATAATTTTTAACTCCCACATCTTTTGTTGCATAAGGACCACCGTTTTCAGATGCAATTTCAAATGCGTAATGTTGGGATGATATGGTATGTTGTCCATCCCCTGAAGTTTCCACGAAGTAATAGTTCCCAGGAGCCAATGAATCGACATCAATCACACCTTGATCATTAGTTTTTAAACCTTCAATCAATAATTTATCTTCTTTATAGAGATCAAAAACAACACCTTCTAGTACGGAACCATCCTCACCAGACGTTTTCAACAGTGAAACTCTTCCACGATAATTTTCAAATGTATTTAGATTTTTAATCCAATAGCTTACTGTTTGGTCTTGTTGGTTTATTACAACTTCACTGGATTTAATACTTTTAGGTACCGTTACGGTTTGTTCAATATCAGTATTCAATCCATACCCTGTTGGTGCTTTGGTTTGATTCACAACATACGTACCCGGTTCAACCTGTTTAAATCTTTGATCAGTATTGGTCGTAACACTTTGACCCGTGGTATTTGTTAGTGTGAAATGTCCATCGATTAGTGGTTCTACAGTCGAATCATCCCCGTCTAGGTTTGTATATATCAGTTCTGCTTGAGTACCGTAAATTTCAACTGATTTATGAAGCTCCTTAGGATCTTCATAGGATGTTGGAATTTCAAACACGGGTTCGGTATCAACATAAATCCATTTTGAACTGAGTTCAACACCATCAATGGTATAAGTTCCATGACCAAAATCAGAGCGTTGACCATCAGGAACTCGTCCATTAGGACCTTTAATATTTAAATTTTCAATATCTATCTGTGTATTTATTGGTCCATAAGATTCTATATCAACCGATCCTAAGTGATTCATGAACACAAACTCGAATGTTGACTCATCGCCTTGCTCTTCTGCAATCTCAAATACTTCGCTCTTTTTATTTAACGGACGATTTGAAGTGGTCTTTGTCTGTGTTAGTGTGTATTTACCCGGTCCAAGTTGGAGTTTGTGGCCCAACGTTTCATCAGAAATTGTAAACATTTCTACATTGCTTCCGTCTTTTTCAAGAATAAATTCCGAACCCTCAATTAACTGATTACCAAGTTTATTTAAAATGGTTACTTCCATAGAAATATTATCAAATTGAAGCTTCATCGGTGTTGGCTTACCCTCGTAACTTGTAATTAAATCATCCAGTCCATATGCAAAGAACGTCAATGGCTCAGTATTGAGTAAATACTTCCCGTCAACTGATACTTGTTTCAACTGATACAAGCCAGTCTCTAAATTATAGAATATCGCCTTACCGTTAGAGACTTCATAAACATCATCCGTCTTGTTTCCAGAATAAATCGTATCATACGGAACCCATGCTTTGTTTTCATCTTGTTTAAATAACTTAAATGCACTGTTTTCTATTGTCTCTGTAGTATTACGTTTTACAACGTTTAATTCTGCAGTCGTTAAATAGTTTTGATAAGTTGCATTCTTTGTCGTTGCATCGACGGTTCCATTAGGATTTGACTTGATAGTATGAGAAACGGACTCCGAATTATGTAAAAATCCGTTCAAGTTTTGTTTTGGTTGTGTAATTTGGTATGCCCCAAAGTCAATCCCTTGATCTCCAACATTGACAGTTCCAACTTTAAAAATCCCATCATCATTAGATGTGAACTGCTGTTCTATGTTTGAATCATTGGTCACCTTCATATCAATATTTTTAAAAGGCACTTCCGTATTTATAAGGTTTTCATCTGTCCTGATTGCATTGTTTTTCACCTCAAAAACGGGTGTCGTATTATAAATTGCGAAATTTCGCTTATCAACTTCCGTATCACCTCGTAAACGATCCAATAATCCCGTTTTTTTCTCAAGATTTATCGTTACCAATTTTTTCGACTGAATTTGACTGCTACCAATAACTTCAGATAGATCCTTTGTTTTGTCGCGATTCTTACTTACAAACCCTAATGAATTTGGTACAGAGTATCCCTTCGCTGCCGTATACTGTTTGACGACATAGTCACCTTCCTCTAGGTCTTTAAACTCGATATATCCATTTTTATTGGGACGCCCCATACGATAAATATGGTTGTTTTCAGGAAGTCCCGCCTGGTAGCGATACAATAAAATAATTACTTCTTGTACATTTTCTCCGGTAATGGGAATTCCTGCTTCCAACTCTTCTACCGAAGTCAATTGATTGTCATTGTAGCGTAAAGATAAACCTAAGTCCATTCGATCCTCATCATAGGACTCACTTTGATTGTTAATATTAAAATTAACTTCAGCTTGTACTTTATGATTAATCGTTTCTCCACTATTAGATCGATATGATACATCTGCATAATTTATAAGTGGAAGTTCTGTGTCTGAAACTACCTGTCCGTAAGTTGCATAAGTAATACGAATTGGATCAGTGATTGTCTTTGAGAATGACATAATGAAGCCACTTTCACCCGTAATCCAATCATCCAAGAGATCTTCTTCTCCTTGTAAATTGGTTAACGTATATCCGTATTCATCTTTATTAATGCTACGCCAAGATCCCGATTGGAAAATTTCCATTTTAAGTCCGCTGAGTTCTGCTTTACCATGACTTAAATTTTCTAATTCACCATCATTATCAACAAAGGCAAACGTATGCATTTTTTCTAGTGTGTCTTTAATTGTGATTTCAGACATCTCTTCATAGGTTTCGTTTAACGTTAAAATCCATTTAATCTGTTGACGATAACCTGATTGTGGATCATGAATACCTTGTTTCTTAATTCGTGCTACACGATCAAATTTTGCGTTAGCTTCCGCTTCTCCGACATCTCCTTGTAATGGTCCATCGGGAATTAAAGCACGATCATAGGCAACCTTATTTGTGAAATTTCCATCCATTCCTACTTCTGATTTATTTTCAGTTATCGTTTGCGCAGGCGCATCATCAGTATCGATGAATGTAATTAGTTTAAACTGATAAACATACTTAGGGTTCATTTCTTTTGCGATATGGTATGATATCGTATTCGCATCTTCTGTTATTTTCAATTCTTCACTTCCCACAATTGCCTCTTTTACGATGGGTTTTCCCTCCACATCTTTGGCTTCTGTGATGTGACCTTCTTTATCCACTTCAAAAGCTTTAAATTCGAGCTTTTCTATTTCTTCTAATTTCAGTTGAGCATTTTGAAGGTTTTCTTGCGTCGATGATACGAAAGATTTATCAATCGTGTCTTGAACATCCATCTTCACCCGATCAATTCGTCGGAAGTCGATATCATAGTTGAAATTTATAGTCCACTCAACCCCTAAACGATTGCGACCTGTATTAGCATCTTTAACTACTTTAACAACACCTTCCTTTTTAGGAATAGTATTATACTTCGCGACTTCTCCTAAATCTTGTTTAGCAACATGGCCTCCACCTTTCCAAGTAATTTTATTACCTTCACCAGGAACCCAAGAAGCGAAAATTAGTTGACCAAGATTGGATACTTTATCTAACGGTTTATCACTATGTAGTTTAGTTTTATACATTATAAAATAAGTGTTTGCATCGCCTTCACCATTCCCAATTGCTTTATCCGAAACCACAAAGTCTACACGTAAATCTGCGTCTTTCGTTAAGTCATTCTTGGTAATATCCGATTGATGTGCTTCATCGCTATCACCATTAATAACAATCCCTTTTAGTTTTTCAACATAGCTAGGATTTGCCTTTGGACGTGACACAATATAATCTTTATCTCTCAGTGTTTCTTTATCTTGAGAGGCATAACCCATATCATCTACAGCAATCAGTTCAGCAACTTCTCCATAGGTTTTCTGTGAATTTTCGTCATCACCCATCGGTTCCCCCAATAGTTTTATTACAGCATCATAAATATGAATTGATTCAAGTTCTGAATCATCCATCAGTTTTTGAACTTCATTACGGAATTGATCATACTCACGATACGAATTTTTCTCCGGATCTACTTTAAATAGAAGAATTTTGTGACCGTCATCCATGGGTTCAAACTCTAATCCGTCCCCAAATTTATCCATGTAAGATAATCCAGGAAGTCCTACACGGTGAGCTGTAGTTGTGTTTATAGATGCACCCCAAATTACTTCTTTCGTACGGTAATCAATCATAATTGGTTTTTTATCGAGTAAGATTAAGTAGTTCGATGCTTCTCGTGTTTTCAATTCTTCTTCCGTAGGTTTTGGTGCAGGAATTAGCCCTCCATTGGTGAACGAATCAACTTCAGCATCACCCTTAAACATTAAACTTGGCGAGGTCATAAGTTCGTCACGAATGCTTTTTCCGGATTGATACTCATGTTTAATATCATTTTCAAAAATGATACTAAATACGACTGGCTCAGTTACTTTTTTATCTTTTTTTATTCGTATTTGTGCTTCAGTACCTTCCGCATTCCAAGCAAGATCAAAACGACCATCCTTATCAATTGCTTTATTGTTAACCAAAACGGTGCGCTTAAATTTCATATTTTCATAAGTCGCTGGAATTTCAACATACTCGTCAGCACTATCTGCACTATAAGCTTTAATTGTCTTGGCATTGATCCTAAAGTCAAAACCATCGTTTTCAATACGTACCAATTCGTTGTTGTTGTATTTTATGTTCCAAATCAAACTAGTTGGCATCGCCTCTTCCCGTTTTTCACCAGTAATGAGAATGGATCTTGGATACATTTTTTCATTATCTGCAGTCCGTATGAGTTGATTTTTTTCAAGGGCGGAAGTCATTCTACCAAGTTGACGCCCCTCTATTTCAAGTTGAAGATCCACATTTTCGTACGTTTGTTTCACCGTATACTTGACCACAAGATTTTTTTCAACTAATGGAATTTTTATATCATCAATCTTAGTCGTTGATGTATTTTCAAAATGAAGTGATTCAGAAGGATGTTCGACGTACGGTTCCAAAGTACCATCATTTTTAACAATAAAATAACTTACTTCAACATCGGTTTGTATTGACCAATTTTTAAAACCTGAATCCTTTACAATCTTTGGACTTACAAATGATAAATTCAGAGGATTCATCGTATGATTTCGACTTGTGTTTAATATTCCATCCCAAGCCAGTTCGAAGCCACTACTAATTTCATTAAACCCTTTATGTTCAAGTTTGTGATCCACACCACCTAAAGGTTGAACAGGAAATATCTCTTCGATATGATTATTGGGTGCAATAAAATCTTCAATAACAAGTGGATAATCTTCAAGTTTTTCTAATTCTTCTTTTTTCATTTGTTTATACGAATAACCTGTGAATTGATACTCATCGGTTGCGAATTCAAAACCTTCTTTAAGTGTTTCTTTAATGGTTTCTAAGCTCGTCCCTTTTTTGATTTCCGTTGTAATATAATCATTAAGCTTGTACGCAATCAAATCTTGAAAGCGATATTGATCTTCAATTCCAGCTTCTTCATTCGAAATAAAAAGTTCGTCTACAACGAGTTTAAAAGTACCATCATTTGATAATGGATCAACACGAACAATTTTTGAAGAACTGTAATCTTTCAATTTATCGCTAATAACAAATTGCTCTTGTGTTGCTGTGAAAAGCGTCATTTCTTTAGGGAAGTCATATTCATATTGATAAACAGATCGTTTTCCATCTTTCATATAATAGAAATCATAGATTGGATTACCTTCGGTAATTTTATTGAGTGATTCCTCGTCTAATATAAGTTTGTAGCTTATTTCTACAAACTCGTTATCATCTGTGAACACGTCAACACTAAATTGAGTCGAGTCATCTGAATATTGATCCATTTTAACAGGATTGCTAGCATCAATTAATTTATTTTGATATCTTAGTTTTGCATGAGGTTTTCCTTTAAGATTCAATTCTATTGATCCTGTTAGGTGTTTGTTTGTTGTCTCAGGTAAACCTGAGTTTTCCCCATTTTCAATTTCTTCAGGAATATTTTCATCCTGTTCCACATCTACTTTAGGTACAACTTCGGTTTCTGATTGAGATTCAAGTTCTTTGATATTATCGAGGAGATTAGGTAATACAATTCCAATAGCTGGGAATTCCCTAACATCAACTTCCTGCAATTCCCCAACGATATCTACTTCATAGATTAGTTTAAATGATACCGGGTTCTCTACGACATTTTTAAAATCCAAACTAAACCCATCATTGTCAGTTTTTGTTTTAATTTGAGTTAAATCTTGAATTGCTTTAGACTCTAAACTTTTTTCGGTATGAGTCGGGGAATCGAGTTTTGTCAACGAAACTTGCTTTGGTAATTTAAACAAAAGTGGATTAAAATCCTGTTTGATTTGATACCACATATCGTCACTTATATTAAACGATAACTCTACCCGAGATTTATATGGTTTAACCAACGATTCTACTGTAACTTTTGACTGTTTGGAGTCAATAACAAGTGGCAAAACTTCGTCATTTGATAACTCTTTTTCAGACAAATTTGCAGAAATAGATAATTGTGAAACGATTAATACGAGTACTAACGCGACAATGCTTAGGGGTCGCATTTTATGGCTTCTTGAAAATAACATAATGTCTCCTCTTTTCTCGGTTTAATAAAAGGTGATTTATGTCAAATTCACCTTAAAATTGTGTCACTAAAAAGTACAGATAGAATCTCCACTTTCTCGTATCCTACCATTATCAACAGACACTTATGTGATTAATATTTCACAAAGGGATTTAAAATCACACAAACAAGCGTCTTATAGCCACTGTCTAGTCATTAAATTGATTTTCGTTAGCATCGAGGTGAAACATTCGTGATAAACACTGAAAATACCTTTTTACCATCACTAATATGATGATAATTCAATCGTTTTTTGTATTTGTTCATTCAATAATGGGTGACAAAATGCTCTAAGTACTTCTATAGATTATATTTAGAACAATTGCTATGATTATATTAAAGAAATTCTCTTGGTCTAGGAGGTGATTGCCAGGTATGTACTTATGGAACTTAAATCTCAATGTTGCTTTTGAATTTGATTCGATAACTACCTTAGCTCCCTACGGTATTCCAAACATAAATCAATATATAGCAATTGGTCTTTTAGTATTAGGAATGCTTATCGTTTCCAATCAAAACCGTTTAAATAAATGTATAAAATCAAGAAAAAGATAGAATCATTGCGATCTATCTTTTTTTATCAGTTCTTAAATCTTTTTCTTACTAGAACAAGTCCAATAACTAAAGTAAAGCCACCATTTAGACGCGATCATAAATTTGAAAGCACCTCATCATCAATCGTAAGAGATACCGCAACTTCATGTGTAATTGTCGATATAGGATTAAGATTTCCTGAAGGATTTCTACTTTCCTTAAGTTTTCAAACGGTTTCCTCTAAATCATTGGTAACTTGCCCTAAATTCGGTTCATCTGGATTTTGGGGTTCCCTAGGTTTAACCGGTAGATCATAATGATTATCAGCAGGTTGATTGGGTGATTTATCCTCCCAATGCGCATACAACGTGAGATCTTTCTCAATAGTATCTATATCAAAATTCCGCAATTCTAAGCGATATTTTGATGTTGACCAACCCATAAAAATTGAATTATCTTTTACACTCCTTTTTGTGAAACTTTATTAACATAATTTCTTAGATTCACATTGAAGCCAATTACTTTTAATATCTTGTGAATTTTTAAAGAATTGAGTTTTTATTTCTTTTGTTCGTTGTGTGAAAAAAAAAGACTGTTTAGCATCAGTCTTTTTTGAGAATCATTCTATTTTTAAAGATTTATTATATGTATGAGTCAGCAATGATGGTATCAACAAACAGTTTCATGAAGGATCTTCCTTTGACGGACTGTGCAATACGTACATTTCGATGCTCTTTTAACGGGTTATGCATAATTTGTTTACCAAAGTAAGCTACGGTTGCACCTCGTGCCAATGTTCCTTCTACTTCAACATCCACATGAACTGGTTCAGAAAATGTACACAAGTGTGGGTGTGCAACCAATGCTAGCGTAATAATATCATCCATTGGGAATCCCGATAAATCAAAAAACTCACGCCATATATCTATATATACAGGAAATTTATGCGTGATATACTCGATGACATCATTACTTTTACCGTATGTCTTAAGGTCGTATAAATCATCTCGGGAAAGCATAGAAGCTGCGAAATCATTGTTCTCACAAATATCTAATGGAACCAAGATAATATCTTTAACATCAGAGTTAAAAACAATCTTAGCGGCTTCTGGATCTGCCCAAATATTGTATTCGGATAAAGGCGTAATGTTTCCAGCAATTTCAAAATTACCACCAAGTGCAATTACTTGTTTGATATCCGATGCAATATCAGGGCACTTCTGTATAGCCTCCCCGAGATTTGTCATTGGTCCTGTTGTTACAATTGTAATCTCATTGGGATTATTTTTTACCGTTTCGATGATGTAATCGACAGCATCAGTTGTTTCTGCTGCCTGCGAAGGCATTGACTGTGCTTCATTAAATCGATCCAAACGATCCCCTAGTTTACCACGAAGTAATTCATGGAAGTTTACAGGATCACCATGTTCAAGAGAAATAGGTTTCATCGGTTGTGCCTTGCCGGCATATACCGGTATGTGTCTATGTGTTAATGCAACTGTGTTGAGGGCAACCCAGGTAGCTTGCTCAATGTCACCACTTGCTCCACAAACGGTTGTTATTGCCTCAAGTGACGTATGGGGGTCTAAGATCCCAAAGATTACCGCTAAAATATCATCTCCAACGGAGTCTATATCTAAGATTACTCTATTCATCATATTCACCTATTATCCTATCTACCATCTTATTGGTATGGGGTCTTAAGAATTGTACAATCGGGCCCGTCATAACAACTGCCACGATGGTACCAACGCCTGCTGTCCCGCCCAAAAAATAACCTACAATAACCAAGGTTAAATCGCCAATAATGCGAACCATACGATAAGCGACACCACTTTTATCCGAAATAATTTCGGAAATCAAATCAACTGCACCGACACCTAAATTAGCACGAATGTATATGGGGATTCCCGATGCCATAATCCCACATCCGATAATCATCAACACCATCCGAATACCAACTGAAAAATCTGATGGTAAAATCCCCATTAAGATTGTGTTGGTAAAATCTGCTGTGTATCCGATTAAAAAAATCGCTAAAAAAGATGAAATGTTAATAAACTTGCGATCAATGATGAAAACGATGGTTAGAATAACCAGATTCATCAAAGCGGATGCATCTCCATAACGGATCCCAAGTTGTTTGGCGAGACCCAGTTGAAAAACACTTGCTGGGTCAACACCTAATTGACTAAAAATAAAGATTCCGACACCGATTCCTGAAATCATTAATCCAATTGCCGCAATCAAGATACGTATCGGTAGTTTTTTATGTTTCATAATCGACTCATTGCCTTAAAGAAGTTTTCAACGTAGACTTCTCGGTTGACACCCTTTAAGAATTTGACATTTTGGGGGCGTTTTACGCCAAAGATTTTTTCTTGATAGTTAATCGTATCCACTACAGTCATTCCGTAGGTTAGCGTTCCTTGTGTTTCAACATCTACATTGCATTGAATGGATTCAAACATTTCAGGGTGAACAAGTGCACCAATTACAGTCGGATCATGTAGTGTACAGCCCGGGAACCCTTCAACCTCATAATGATATTTACTGAAGTAATCAATTAACTCTGCAGCAAATATAGATCCTTTATTTCCTTGTTTTCTCAAAATTTCATTTTCTTCGCGTGTTATGTAAGCTTTTTGAGTAACATCTAAACCCGCCATTAGAATCTCAATTTCACTGTTGAATACGACCTTTGCAGCTTCCGCATCAGCCCAGATATTATATTCGGCAGCTGGCGTATAGTTTCCAACCGTTCCACCACCCATCAACGCGATCAATTCTATCTTGTCCATTAAATCAGGTCTCATTCGTAAAACCAATGCGATATTCGTTAAAGGTCCTAGAGGTACCAATGTAATTGGCTCCTTGCTTGCTTCAAGAGTACGAATTATAAATGAAACAGCATCCTCTTTAATTGGATCAAAACCACGTTCAGGAAGTTCGGGTCCTTCAAGTCCCGAATCCCCATGTACTAATTCACCACCAATTTCCAAATTACGTACAAGGGGTTGGCTCATACCGACCGCAACCGGAATCTCATGATGTCCTAATAAGGTTAGAATACGAAGTGTGTTTTCTGTAACCTTACTTAACGTTTGATTTCCTGCTACCGTAGTAATACCTAATATATCTAGTTCAGGTGATGCAAGTGCCCACATAATGGCCATTGCATCATCGTGACCTGGATCACAGTCAATAATTATTTTGCGTTTCATGCTTAATGCTCCCTTCAAGTGCTAATCTCATTTTTTTCTTTTCATTTTCGCGTTTAACACGAATACTAAATACTACCAGTCCAACAACAGACACAACATAAGGAATCATTTGAACCAATTCCGTCGGAATGGAGGTTAATTGTAAAGCGTAAGACCATGCTTCTGCGAAAGCAAAGAGAATTGCCGCTAAGCTTGCGCCAAGAGGTGTTGATTTCCCCATTGCATCAGCTGCCATCGCAATAAATCCACGACCTGCTAGCATGTCTTTCGAAAACCAACTTACATAGCCCATTGACATGTAAGCACCGGCGATTCCACCTAAAATTCCACTAATGGCAAGTGCAATCATTTTTGTTTTAAAAACACTTTGACCTACAGACTCCAAAGATTGCGGTGCCTCTCCTGCTGCACGTATTCGAAGTCCCATTGGTGTTTTATAAAGCAAAATCCATACTGCAATAATAGCAATCACCGCAATATACGCAACCACATTATGTCCCGAAAATATCGTATTCAATATAGGGATATCCTTAATGATGGGGATAGTTATATTTGGTAGTACCCCTGAATTTAAGGAGCTGGTTGTGCCCTTATCGCCTGTGATCGAATACATAAAGAAGATGGTTCCACCGGAAGCCATGGCATTAAAAGTAATAAACGTCAATGCACTGTCCGTTTTGAGTTTCAGTGAAACATATCCAATAAATAGTGATGCTAAGATTCCCGTAATGACAGCAATCAGGAGACCAAACCAAGGTCCAAACCCAAATGCACTGGATAATACAGCGACAAGTGCAGATGTAAGCATTACTCCTTCAAGTCCAATATTTGTAATTCCAGCATTTGAAGTGATAACCGCTCCCATAGTCGCAAGCAATAACGGAGTCGCAACACGAATAATGGTATCGTAAAATGAAGTGGTAAAGATCATTTGAATGTATTCCATTATGCAACCTCCTTATTTAATTCGCGTGTAGAAATATCAACGGTCATCTTATGACGCCATTTAGCAAGGAATGCGTTTGCGGCAATAAGGATGATTAAAATTCCTTCAATAATTGCGACAATTTCAGGTGCTACACCGGATTGACGATACATATAGTCAGCACCAATACGGATGTAGGAAACAAAGATTGCTGCTAGTGGAATGAATTTCGGATTGCCTTTAGCAATAATATTTAAAACAACACCATCGAAACCAAATCCAGGCAACGCCATCCATTGAAAACGCGTATACAAACCAAGCATTTCAACGCCACCACCAATACCTGCAACAAATCCTCCAACAAGTTGAGCTAACATGATAATTCGTGGTGTATTCATTCCTACACTTTTCGCAAATTCTTCATTATTACCAGTAACTGTAATTTTATAGCCCCATTTTGTTTTATTAATAAAGAAGTTAACCGCAATCACGAAGATTGCGACAATCACGATTCCTAGATGAAGGCGTGTGTTTTTTAAGAGTACGGGCAAACCGACGCCGTCACGGAATGGATAGGATGCTGCATAGGCAGAATTAATATCTCGAATATAATGGTTGAAGAGATACGTTCCAAAATATAAAATAATCGTATTTAACATGATGGATACCACCAATTCACTGACATTCCACTTAACTTTTAGATATCCTGGAATTGCGGTTATAATACTGCCGACCACCCCAGCACTTAATATTGCTACGATCGTTACAAAGATAGGATGACCACCCATAAATATTGCAATCGTTGCTGCAACCAAAGAACCAAAATAAAGTGCGCCTTCAGCTGCCAAGTTAAACTGATTTGCTCTAAACATAACACTCACTGCTAATCCTGCAAATGTAAGCGGAATTGCTTTTTCAATAACCGTACTAAAGCGACGTACAGATGTTAGTGGACCAATAATTAAATCAACAATTGCTTGCACCGGATGGGGTGTAAACATTGCTAGAATTCCAAACGAGACACCAAATGCAATAACAACAGCAATCAAAAGTCTTACAATTTCAAACTTATACAGAAATTTATCCATTTTTGTTCTTTTCATTTTAACTTTCTGCATAGTTTTTCCCTCCATGGTTTTGTTGTGTTTTTACCCCTAACATATAATAACCGAGTTCTTCTTCAGTTAGTGTTTTTGTATCCTCAAAATATGCATTGAGTTTTCCCGAATACATAACTGCGACACTATCACTCAGCTCTAATATTTCATTTAAATCCGCAGAGATAAGAATAATCGCTTTTCCTTGATCCCTTAATTCAATAATCTTACGACGTAAAAGTTCAGAGGCTCCCGCGTCAATTCCACGCGTTGGCTGGTTAGCAATAATAACCTTGGATTCATTTAACAATTCACGTGCTGCTACAACTTTTTGCATATTTCCACCCGATAACATTAAAATTGAACGATTGATTGAGTCAGTGACAATTTCAAACTCTTTAACCAATTTTTGAGCGTGATGGTTCATTTTATGACGATCAAGAATAATATTCCCTTTTTTGGTAAACGACTCAATTCGATTGGTAAACATATTATCTACAATCGACATGTGGGGTGCGGTTCCTGTCTTGAGACGGTCTTCTGAGATAATACTTAATCCACAATCGCGAATTGCTTTGGGTGTATAGTTTTCAGGTTCTTTACCATTAACTGTAAAGGAACCCTCTTGCATCGTTGTCATTCCACTCAAGATATCCGACAATTCAGATTGACCATTGCCTTCAACACCAGCAACTCCCAGAATTTGTCCGGCGTAAACATCCAGTGAGACATGATCCACAACGCGTTTCCCGATATCATTGATTGCAACTAAATTTCGTGCAGATAAACAGACATCACCACGTTCCATTGGTTTTTTTTCAATTTTCAATACAACATCACGTCCAACCATATTTCTCGAAATATCTTCAACACTCGTATCACAGATATTTTTTGATACAACTGTACGTCCGTGACGCATAATAGTTACACGATCACATAATTCTATAATTTCATTCAATTTATGCGAGATAAATACTATGGTGTGTCCTTGTTTTTTTAACATCTTTAATTGTTGGAATAACTCCGTTGTTTCCTGTGGGGTTAACACTGCAGTTGGTTCATCAAGAATTAAAATCTTGGCACCACGAACCAACGCTTTTAGGATTTCTGTTTTTTGTTTAACACCCACGGATACATCCTGGACTTTTTTTGTAATATCGATATTAAACTGATATTTTTCGTTATATTCACGTGCAAGGCTAAGCATTTCTTTTTCATCGAGAAATAATTTTCCACGTGTTGGCTCATCGCCAAGGACAATATTTTCAGCAATCGTGAGTGATTCAACCAACATAAAATGTTGGTGAACCATCCCGATCCCTAAATCGATTGCTTTCTTAGAGTTTTCAATCGTAACTGCTTCTCCATTAAGTGTTATCGTACCACTATCTGGACGTTCCATCCCAAACAGAATCTTCATCAACGTTGATTTACCCGCGCCATTTTCTCCAATTAAGGCATGAATTTCGTTGGTCATCAATTTCAAATTTACATCTTTATTTGCGACAACACCATTGGGGTAAACTTTCAATACATTCTCTACATTTAGTAATTCTTGCATAATAACCTCCATACCTAAGAATTGAGTTGCATCAATTCTTAAGGTGCAACACTTGTTTTAATGCTATTTAAAATTTCTGTAGACATACCGATTGCAGTACTTACTTCGATTTCACCTGCAACAATTTTTTGTTCAATTTCTTCAAGGGCAGCAATCGTTTCCGGCTTCATGCTTGATGTGAAGACATCATTTTTAGCCAATCCCACAGCTCCCTCTTTAACACCTAATTGTTCAGCTGTTCCTAGTGGTAGTTTATCTTCTTGATGAAGTTTCACTGAGTTAAATAGAACATCTCCGACACGTTTAACCATCGAGGAAATAATGATATCCGCAATATCTTGTTTATTGTTATTGCTATACATTGCAGATTGGTCACTATCCACACCAATGATATATTTGTTTGTTTCACGAGCAGCTTCAATGGTACCCAATCCTGTAGGACCTGCTGCTGGGAATATAACATCAACACCTTTATTAGCTAATGCAATTCCTAACTCTTTTCCTTTAGCAGGGTCGTAGTAGTCACCCGCATATGTTGCGACAACTTTAATGTCTTCATTTACATATTTAGCACCTTCAATGTAACCAACTAAGAAGTCGTTAATTGGAGGAATATCCATTCCACCCAGGAAACCAATCATGGAATTTTCATCAGCATTTGGTAGTTCAGTAGTCATATAAGCACCTAAAGCACCTGCTAAGAACGAACCTTCATTTTGTTTAAAGGTTGCAGAATATACATTGTCTAAGTTTCCTTTACTGTAATCGACCGCATTATCAATTAAGATAAATGTTTTGTCTGGATATTGTGGTGCAATTTGTTGAATTGGATCAACCATTGAAGGTGATACCGCAATAATAATTTTTGCTTTTTCTTCAGCTGCATCCGCTAGAGCGGGTTCCCATTTTGATTCGTCAGAACCAGTTTCAATAACTTGAATTGGTAATCCCAAATCTTTTTCAACACGTTTCATTCCTTCATTAGCGGAGTCAAAGAAACCAAGGTCACCCAAGTTTCCATTAACAATCAAGATCACGCCATCTTCTGAAGCGGAATCCGTTGTGGAACTACATCCCACAGTCACAAGTAATAACACAGCTGCAAACAAAATTAATTTAAACTTTTTCATCGTTTTTCTCCTTTGAATGATGTTAACTGAGCTAAATCTTTATAATAGGGTATTGATGGTGCCGCTCCATAACGACTAACACACAATGCTGCGGCCTTTGATGCATCGTTTAATACCTCTTGGATTGGTTTGTTGCGACTCATACCCGCTACAAAATATCCTGCAAACGTATCCCCAGCTCCGGTTGTATCGACAGCCTTGGTTTGAAAAGCAACCTGCTCGATGATGCTTCCTTCATAGAGACACACGCTTCCTTTGCTCCCAAGCGTTAGTACACAATTTAAATCTGGGTACTTCACTTTAAATGTATCCAGAATGGCCTCCGTTTCCGTGCAACCACTCATCATTTCTGCCTCAACTTGGTTCATAATCAACCAACTGATCTTATTTAAATCTATTTGCTTTAGACTTTCAGTAAGGGGGGACGGATTAAGAACAATGGTCATTCCACGTTTGTGTGCTTCATTGACCACGTACTCCAACTCACTGATTTCATTTTGTAAAACAAGCATGGTTTCGTGATCAAACTGAGTTAAGACATTATCAATATACTCACGATCCACGCTTCCGTTTGAACCGCTGTAAACGATAATGCAGTTTTCACCAATTTCATCAACCTGTATGATTGCATGCCCTTGCAAGATATCATCCATCTTGACCAAATGTACATCAACTTCGTTCTCATCTAAATATTCTTTAAGTACATTCCCTCCCTTTCCTAAAATTCCAGCATGGCAGACATCAATGCCCGCACGCCTCATTGCAATAGACTGATTTAACCCTTTTCCACCAGGATTTACTTCCAATTTTCTGACATCCTTGGTTTCTCCAGGTTGTACAAACCGGTCAAGATAGTAAACATTGTCAATATTCATTGAACCAAAATTAAGGACTTTCATTGTAATCTCCTATTCAATCAAATCGAACGTCTTCGATATTAAGTTAAACGTTTAACTTAATTTAAAACTAGTATAGTTAATAATGTAAGCGTTGTCAACGCTATTTGAGTTTTTTCTAGAAATCGCTTACATTATTTGTACCATCGACATGCATAAAAAAAATGATGCTAAGCATCATTTTTCATTTCTTGATTAAAATCAATTACACTATCTCGTTCATATAACTTCGGTTTCAATACTAAGCGCTCAACGAAGTCCTTCTCTTCAATCATCCGAATCATAATCTCAATCGTACTTTTTGCCATAGCATCAACATTCAAATCAATTGATGTTATACCTTCTGAAATGTAATCATTCATTTCAAGATTATCAAACCCCACAATTGAGATATCATGAGGGATACGGTATCCTAAAGCTTCCGCACGTTTTTTGAACCCATAAGCATTCAAATCATTCGAAGCAACTACGGCGGTAACATTCTGTTTAATCAATACATCGGCTGCATCATATCCTGTTTTAAAATCAAACCCCCCAAAAAACACTTTTGACTCATCATACTCTAACTGGTTTTCAAGCATAGCCTCACGATACCCTTCATGTCTAAAATATCCATTGAGTGACGTTTCTCGAGTTGATATAAAACCAATATTACGATGACCTTTTTCAATACAATGTTCTGTTGCTATGTATGTTCCCAATTTATTATCGAATACAACTTGACTGCCTTTATAATCTTTCAATGATCGATCAATCGTGATTGTGGGAATATTCGCCAAATCAATCATACGATTAATTTGACCCTCGTGTCCGTATGAATTTGCGGATGCTGCAAGAATGATTCCATCCATATTTCTACGAAAGAGCGAATCAAACAATTTTATGTCGTTTTCATAATGTTCATCCGAGTTAACCATGAGGACTGTATAATTATAGGCCCTCGCTAATGTCTCGATTTTTTTTGCCAAATTTGCAAAAAAAGGATTTGAAAGATCCGGTATAATTAAACCTAGAGCAAATGTTTTATGCTGGACAAGACTTCTTGCTGCCATATTTGGTGTATAATTCAGCGATTTAGCCAAATCAATGATTTGGCGTTTTGTTTCGGTTGAAAATCGTTTAGTATTTGGATCTTTTAAAATTATTGACACTGTTGCCACCGAAACCTCTGCGATTTCTGCAATGTCCTTTAAACGAGTTCTCTTATAATTATCTTTTGTCATAGCGCCCCATCCCTTAACTATCATCTATCCATATTATACCTTATTAAAATGAAATAAAAATCATCACTTTATCCATCTGAATAAATGATGAAGAAATTTTTTGCTATTAAAACTAAATTTTATTATTTCATGGCGATTACGATTCTTACTCACTGAAATATATTAATTTGAAATAAAGTAGATTTGTTTCTTTTGTACTCTGTTTTCTTGGAGAATGTTCATTATTTGAAGTACTTCGAAAGATCAAAATAGTAATAAAGTAAACATACAATTAAGTTAGTAGGATAACGTGTCGAATCAATTATCTTTACAAACTATTAATCGCTTACATCTGACTAATCATATTTCATAGAATGTCCTTTGAGTAAACGACATCTCGACACAATATCTAACTCTAACTCACCAGATACATACGACTATAAATAGAGATAAACTTGCTAACGGTTACATCTCCAAATTAGATTTCAAAACAAGTAGTATGAAAATATATAAACTTTTTTCTTTCTTACATGTCTTTAATAACAAGATTGAAAAATACTCTTATTTCCTTTGTCTTAGTTTCCAGATAAATTTACTTTATTGAACAAAATTCACATTCATAATGCTTCCAATTTAGTAACAAACATATCTTCTCTCAAGTGGTATCATTACAAAACACTTCCTTTATACTTTAATTTAATTTGTTTGATTTTATGTATAATTTAAGATTGTTACGAAGTAAAAATCTACACAGAATGATTAAATTTATTGTCATGTTTTTTTGAATTTACCAGATTTTCTTTCTATTCATAGATTAATGAAAATTGATTTCCCGGTACAAAAAAAGTATAGATCAAATGGTCTATACTTTGCTACTAATTTACACGATATGAAGAGTCTCCTGTTGTAATAATTTCTAAAGTCGCATCAAGAGCAAATTGAGTCATATTACGAATGGACGTTTCAGTATAGTACGCGCAATGATGATAGAAAATAACATCTTCATGGTTTAAAAGGCGTAAAAACACTTTATCTTTGATGGTATCATCGGTGAACTTACCAGGAATATAAGGTGCTTCGTACTCGTATACATCTAATGCCGCACCAGCAATTATGTTTTGAT
This sequence comes from Erysipelothrix amsterdamensis, assembly GCF_940143175.1. NCBI lineage: Bacteria > Bacillati > Bacillota > Erysipelotrichia > Erysipelotrichales > Erysipelotrichaceae > Erysipelothrix > Erysipelothrix amsterdamensis. The sequence continues at coordinate 1,679,225 of NZ_OW659496.1, forward strand.
CAACTGCATCAAGCAAAGCTTCAGTATCCACAAGTGTTCCTCGACCACAATTAATAAGATAGGCGTCTTCATTCATGCATTCAAACATCTTTGCATCGAAAAGGTGGTAGTTATTTGCAAATGCAGGCATATGCAACGAAACAATATCTGCTTGCGCCACTGCTTCTTCAATACTTTCAACAAAAGTAATGAGATCCTCAATTCCTTGTTTTGGGTACGGGTCATATCCAATAACACGAGCACCAAAACCTTTAAAGAGCTTTGCGACTTCGTATCCTATTTTTCCAACACCTATAATCGCTACCGTTGACTCGCCCATGAGCTTTGCACGAATTTCTGGCATCCAACGGAAATCACGGGCTTCAACCTTACGATCCAGTTTATGAGACTTGCGCATCAGTTGAAGAGCGAGCATCAATGTATATTCCGCAATTGATTCAGGTGAATAGTTACCAACATTGGTCACAATTATATTAGCTTCTTGAGCTGCTTCAAGATCGAAAATTTCGTAACCTGCAGTACGTTGGGCAATTTGTTTAATCCCTCTTGATTCCAAAGCTTTAAAGATTTTCGAGTCAAACGCCCCCACTTGAGCAACCGTAATACCATCATAACCATTAACAAAATCAACATTTTCCATTGTTAATGACTCTGTACAAAAGTCGACAACAACATCATGTTCTTTTGCCCAGGCAGCTGCGAAAGGGATGCGTTCATCATTCATATTAAAACATAGTATTTTTATCATAATTCTCTCCTATATTGTTGAGATGAAATCTTCATCTTTGATAATTTTAAAGACATCACGTGAAAGTTTATAGGTACCCCAGCAAATAACGAATGGTACCACAAAATATACGCTTACAATAATAACGAAATTAATAAGAGCACTGTTTTGTAGATATCCATAAGCAACGATTGGTCCAACAAGTCCTGCAAAACCAAATCCTGCGGATGCTGGTGTACCTTGAATGTTTAAAATTGGTGCAAACATACCAAGTAACCCTGATACAATCGCTACTGGAATAGCAATTTTAATATTTTTGAAGAAGTTTGGCATCATGGTTTTCACTCCCCCTAAGACAATAGAAACCGTAATACCCTTTTCGTTTTTAGCATAGTGGGAACCCATCGCCATAAATACAACAACAGCAACAAGACCTAAATTAGCTGCACCCGATCCAATGCCGTCTAAAGAAATTGCAAATGCAATTGCTACTACACTAATAGGTGTAAGAATTAGAAGTGCGAAAATAACCGCGATGATAATACTCATCAAGATTGGTTGTAATGTTGTTGCTTCCGCTACAATACTTCCGATTAAGCGTGTAATGGAGGAAACATATGGCAATGTTAGAAGCCCAATTGCTCCTGCTCCAAATCCTACAATACTTGGATAGGCAATTGTGACAAAAGCTTTAACCTTGTCCTTAATTAAGAATACAAATGCCACCGCAATTCCTGATACAAGCATGGCATTAACCGTGTCACCAATACCAGCAACAATCCAAGCACCATTTACCATGGATACACTACCACTTCCGATATAAGCAGCCGCTCCGACCGACATGGATGGAATTAAATCGAGTTCAAATTGTCGTGCTACTCCAATACCTATAAGAACTGGCATTAACAATTGAATAATTTGAACACATTGTTGTAAAACTGCAAATCCTTCCCAAACTGGAATCAAATTTAAAAATAATTGACCAAAGATTGCGTTTGGGATTACTGCAACAATAATTCCACTTGCAGCTCCTCCAATAACCTTCATGACAAACTGAAGAATCGAGTTCGATTCTTTATTACATTTTTGACTCATGTGTCTCCTCCTAAATTTCGGAACGCGTTCCGATATTTGTATGCTAACACTCTCACGTTTGATTTGCAATATATTGCTATACAATTAACAAACTTATTTTCTTTTGGCATTATAGACTTTGTTTAATATAGGAATGAAACAACAATTTTGATATACTATGTGTTAGATAGATGTATAAATTCACAAAGAAAGGAATTTTTACTATGACTGAAAAAAACGAGAAAAGCCCAATCATTGGTAATATTGTGGATGCATTTGATATCCTGGATTTACTCTCTCAACAGGAAACCTTAGGTATCTCAAGCATCGCTACAGAATTAAACCTCCCAAAAACTAGAGTCTTTCGTATTGTTAAATCATTAGAACATGTTCATGCCATCAAACAAGCAGATGACACACGGTATTCATTAGATATGCACATGTTGAAATATGCCCGTGGTGCGCATAACAGTGGCAATATCATCGATGTTGCAGAACCATTTATCAAAGAGGCTGTGGAAAAAACCGGAGAATCTATTAACTTGGGAATGGCTCATAACGATGATCTTGTTATTATTCGACGTGTTCATGGTGAGTACTATCAATTACAAACGCAACTTCGTCCAATTGGTGAACTTTATTGCTCAGGAATGGGAAAAATATTTCTTGCCTATCGTGACGAAATATCGCTCCGCAGTTACTATGAAAATCTTCCTTCACGCACGGTTCATACCATTAATACCTATGATAAGTTTTTAAAAGAGCAACAATCCATCTTGGAAAATAATATTTCTGTAGACCATGAAGAATTTGAATACGGTTTAAGTTGTTACGCTGTTCCTATCTTTAATAAAGAAGGCATTCCTGAGTATGCACTTAGTATCTCTGGACCCTCAACACGACTTGAATATAAGAATGTTAATCATTTACTTAAAATTTTAAAAAAATGTGCCGAGAAAATACAGAGTGCATATTATATCTAAAACTGTAATCAACGATAAACATAATCCAACTTATTATTTTGTGATGTATGTGATGTACTTTTAATTCTTTTATTATATTGAAAAATAAGACTATTATTGAACTGATTCCGGTTAATTAAACATCATAAAAATAAGCACCTTGCATTTGTACAATTGTTGAAAAACAAAATAATGTACTAATGAAGGTGCTTTATTGTGTCGAAAAAAAGTGTCTATCCACTCGAGGAAAAATTATAGTAATGGTCTAGTCACTAAAAAAACTTTGATGATACATAATGAAATTTTAGAGCATCAAATAATGATACTAAAAAAATACAAGGAGGTGCAAAGGAATTGGTATGAAAATTATTCCAAGAACTTGTAGATGCATTTAGAATCATTATTCCAGTTAAATTAATACTAGAGCTCTTTAATATTTCAAAATAAACTTACTCTCTTTGTAAACAAATATTAATAGCAACATGTTTTACCGAGAATGAAGAGAAGGTCATTAAATTCTATAATGACACAACCTTCAAGTATGGCTACAGGCATATTGAAACAAGATGGTTATCCTTTTAGAGAGAACACTATTCAAAGAATTATGCACCGCATGAATTTGCAGTGTCGAATTAATATAATCGACAAGATTTCTACAGAGGAAAAGAAACTCTTGTCACGAATAATGTACTGGATTGAAATTTCAAGGTAACGCGACCATTATAAACGCTATTCACAAATAGTACATATCTTCCTTGGTTGGGAGACTAATTATCACTTATATAATTGGAACCCTTCAAGATATTGAATTTGTATCAAATACCTTCAATCAACTTCCTAAGAATATGAGTGAGAGCATAATTCAAATGAATCAAGGTTCAGTCTATAAATCACAAGCATAGCAATCATAATATATATAAATCTTTACAACAGCACACGAATTCAAGTAATAATGGTATTCTTTCCTCCTATATGATGGCGAGAGTTACAAATCCTAGCTTGTTTTTTTTATTTGAATCTTGCTATGCTGGCTTGCTCCCCATAGTTTTTTTTACTTCCCTTGCTTAATCATATCATCCTTTGCATATACCAACATTACTTAATATATAAAATAAGAAACCCCAACCATACTTACAAATTAATTATAATCTCGGTAAAATATCCATTTAATCATTATCGTTTTTGATGATAATGATTAGAAATTATAAAATTTCTCTGCTTGTTCTACGAACAACCGGGTATACATTGCATAGTTTTCAAAAAAATCCCCGACATCAGTACCATTATGTTCTTGGAATATTGCCCAATTCATCCAATAGAATCCTGTAACCGCAAAAGTTCCAATAAAATGATGCTTGTCAGCTTCGCTCATGGTCCCCCCTGCATATTGATCAAGAACCTTCAGAATGGTTGAGTAATCGTAAGGCGAACATACGATAAAGGTCGCAAGGTCTACAGCTGGATCGGCAACCATCGCGAATTCCCAATCAATTAAATAAAAATTATCATCTTGGAAGAGAATATTAGTCGTGTAGATATCATTATGACAAAGAGTCTTCGCATAACCTTCACGTGAAACACACTCATAAATGCGCTCTACGCGTTCACTTAAATCATCATAATCTGAGAAATGGGAACGACCAACATCACCAATTTCTTGCTTAAAGTCTTGAATTTTTTGGAATAAGTCAAACTCCCATTCGCCTTGTATGTTTGCATCATGAAGGTAACGTACTTTCTCGATTACAACTTTAACATCTTCTTCGTTCATATAATCAAAATAGCGTGCATTTTCAATATAATTCGATATCTTCCAGCCCTCAGTCTGATCCATAAATACAAGACTGTTATCTAAGCCAAGTTCTTTCGCTTTCAATTGAGCATAGAACTCACTTTTCCGATTAATATAAGCATCCGTTTCAACGCCTGGTTCACGATAAACATACTTTTTTCCATCAACCTCGAATGTGTAAGAATGATTGGTAAGTCCGCCAAATAGTGGGGTAAAGTTCAAAATGGAATCAATCTCACATTCCAATGTTTTCGCAATGTTTTGTGTGTAATTATTTATGGTATTTGTCATTTATAACGCTCCTTTTACTAAGTCCCTTTATTATATAATAAACTTTACATAAAAGAACGCTTTTAGGCATGAATTAAGCAATATATGTATTGATTCGATACAAATCCTTTTACTCAATAGATTCGATGCTACTAGTTCGATACAACGCTCTCACATTAGGAGATTCAATCGTTTCAATCAGTCCATCGTTATTCAAATCATAAAATACTGTTTGTCGTTTAAATATAACTATTGTTTACAAATATTCTTACTTAAAAACATCACATCCAAATGCGAAACGAAACTATAATAAACTTAGAATTTTAATAATATTAATCGGTAGTATTATGAAAAACACGCTCCATATAATTTGGAGAAAGAAGGATATCCATATATATGTCATAACACAAAAATCCCTACCAAGATTATTAAAGGACTTTACAAGAATATTAGCCCTTGACTCTATATAGATAAGGTTGAAAACAGATAAAATACTTAGGGCCATATACAAAGAAATAAATGGCGTAGCTTGTACGATCTCCACCTTATTTGATATCAGGATTATTCCAATTAAAATCCACCTTGCTATTTTTATGTGTGGCATCATGACAAAAATGGTACTCGTTATTTTAGTGTGTGAATCAACTGCATGTGAAATTTCATGTACTCCCTTAATGTACTTAGAACCCGCGAGTTTTCGGTCCTCAATATAAATCTTATTCTGGAGATATGAGTATGAAAAAGTCTTACTATCTGTTTCTATCATAAAGCTTGGAATCTGATATTTATCAATAAAACCACTCAAAATTTCATAAATATCATATTTTTCCACATACTTAAAGTTTATGTTCTTTTCAAGAATTATTGAAATGATTTCTAGTCCTATAATCATTGAGAAAAGAACAACTATTACGCTATACATGATTATCTTTTTCACACTCTGTAATAAAGCATGAAAAATAGAAAAAAATAATTAACGAAGGTAACGTAATTATAGAGTCTACCTTCATGAGAATACCAACGTTGATGTAATAGTATCCAATAAAAATGATGCATGCAAACAGTTCAAGTAAATTTTGGAATGAATACTTCATTTCAAATATCTTCAAATATTTTAATGGCACAAACTTAAATCCATTCAGCCCTTTAGTAACAACAATTATTGATATTCCTAGAAAAATATAGTACTTCATATCAACCCCACTAAATTGATACAAGAATAAATATAAACATGTATAAAAGATGGTTATCATTTTATATCAACTTAACCGTAAAAATACTATAGATGATTGCGATAGTGAGAATAAACAAGATTTTTTTTTTCATTTTAAACTTCTTTCTATTCTGAGTCTAATGTAACGACAATGCTGTCTAACAATTTTTATTATTACTTTTTATTAAACTTTACGAATTGATCTTTACAATATTTTGAATATAAAAAAAGCATAAAATCGATAATACTAATTTTATGCTTCTCCTCCCCCAAAAAATCATTGGAACAGTGTATACATCATTCACTGAATAACTAATTATTTCTTATAGGATAAAAATATCACATTCAATAGATTTGTTCAATTCCTTTTACTAAGTAAATTCAATAGATTATAAATACTCACGATGGTTGATTTGATTTCCTAGTTGCTACTCGATCGATACAACGCGCTCACATCAGGACATTCAATCGTTTCAATCAGTCCACCACTTTTCAAATCATAAACATACTGTGTGTAGTTTGGCTTGGATTCAAAGTTACCAAATAGAATAAGATTTTCTTTACTTGAATCATACCAATACTGAGACCAATAATGATACTGTGCGGTATCACTTATTGGCTCAAGTTTAAGATCCCGACTCTCCAGAGTATTTAAATCAATCATTCGAAGTTCGTGACGTTCACTTTTAATATAGAACTTGTTATTGATGATAGAATTCTGTACATCACTCGTAAAGGATGGTCCAAATCGCTTAAAATCTGAGATTGACTCAACATTCAAATCCTTGTCAATTACAAGAAGACGGTCTTCTATTGAGCCAATACTATCTGGAATTGGTACATTATCCGCTATATACAAATAAAGATATAGTTTTTTTGAATCAGTAATGAGTTGTGATGTATAATGGCTTGATTCAAATGTTTCAGACATCTTCTCAATCATTTTATTTTCAATATTATATCTGTAGAACTTTCGTATAATTCCACGTTCAGTATCTTTATGATTATGGTTATTTTCCGTAAGTACATAAACATTGGAACCAATAACTGCAAGAGAAGTTGCTTGATCATCTTCAATATCGAAAAGTTTCTCGTTGTTTTTATATATTGAGGTCAAATAATTTGTAGGTTCAGATCTAAAGCCTTGGTTATCAATGAAATATAAATCCTCTTCATAAAGATATACCTGTGAATCAATCGCATTCAGAGATGGTTCGAAGTTGTATACTTTTTCGTCTTGATCCGATAATTCTCCCTTTATAAATTTATCGGATGATATCAGGTAGTAAAAATTATTATCAATTTTCAATTTATAATAATTTCCGCGATATTTTTTTCGAGCCTAGAACGTGCCCTCTCGTATCGAGAAACTTAAACTCCGTGTGATTCAATAATTTTAGAATTTCTGATGATTTGGCGCTATGGAAAGTATCGTTCCCTAATACTATTGTTTTAGTATCTTTAAGTGCATTTGTGGAAGGTCTTGAAGAACAGCCTGCAATGAGTAATATCATTAGAATACAGTCAAATATTTTTTTCATGATATCTAGTACCGTGTTCTTTTAAAAAAACTTCTTTCCAGAATATCCTTTGGCGAAACAAACTTTCCACACTGCATAGATCTTATAGCTATCATTTCTTGGTTAAATACCACCATTATAATAATCCCCCCTTTAATAAAAAAATGATACCAAATTCATTATTGATGCGCAAAAAAATCGTTGGCCACCTGAACATCGTTGGCCACCTGAACATCGTTTATCTACGATTCATATCAACGAGTTTAAAAGAATCGATGCGCCTACCGATTCATCAAATACGAGTTAGATTACTTCTCAAAAAATCACTTTAGGAACTAAGCCACAATATTAGGACTATTCTCAATATTTTTGACACTTTAAACGTTCAATAACCGATTCTCGATTGAACATACTTGTTGATATTAGAGTTTGAGTGATCAGTATTAGCGTAGAACCCATAATTGCGTAGAAGAGATAGTCCATTCTAAAGTTAAATTCAGGCATCCAAATTATTTTTCTTACAATTGCATATAGTCCATAGGATAATCCAAAGCTTAATACAATTGAGTAAACAATCACTTTCCCCATTGTAAATACAGATTCAAAAAATAACATCTTACATATTTCCTTGCGCGTCATTCCCACTGACTCTAAGATTGCATACTCACCCTTGCGTCTATCCTGTTCAGATATCGTTGTATTAAGAATACTTGTAACTGTCATCAATAGAATCATACCCATCACCGAAAATAATATTTTTACAATAACACCATAAACATTCTTATCTTGTGCATAGTCTGAGGCTAAGTTTCTAACATGAAATAACGGGAACGTTTTATTGAGGCTTATTTCAACTGATTCAGCTTGTACCGTATCAATCAATAAGATCCTATTAAGTATAAATTGATAGGGACTCTGACTTTTAATTCTATTAAACAAAGTTTGCGATACAATATAATTCACGGATACCTCACTACGAATGATCGACTCATTATAGAAAAATTTAAGTACTGAGGATTCACCATCAAATGTGTCGACCTTCAAACCGATGGGATACTCAGATAATTTTGCCATACTTTTTCCATCTGTTCCATCATATGTATAAAAAGGTACAAAATCACCAACTTGCAAGTCAGTTAAATGACGAGATATCTGAATTTTTCTATTATCATCTGAAATGACGCCTTCAAAATAATCGTTTACTACAATTTCATGAAGATTGACTGATGGGTATAATGTGTTGAAATCCTTGTCATCTAAGACGATTATTTTATGTCTCAGTAAATATTTTAATTCTTCATCAAATACATCATTATATCGCCAAATTCCAAGCCGTCCTGATTCTGTTGTGACCTTAAACGTTGATCTTACGTCTTCATTCTCTTCGATTTGTTTTCTTATATCTTCAAAAGTATTCGAATCGATATTTTGTTTTTCGATTTGAATAGCATAATTACTATAATCCAATTTGGCAGAAGCTAAATCTAGGGAAGAAGCTAAGAAAGAAGCAACTAATACCATGGATACGGTACCTATAACTAAAGAACGTTTAAGACCTAAGTATTTTTTTCGATCTCTAACCGTATTTTTATATGCCAAAACACCCGCTTGTCCAAAAAACATCTTGATGAATCTTGTTTTTTCTTTTTTCTTATTGATTGATATCCGCTTGTTTTCACGTATCAGTTCAATAGAACTATCTTTAAATATATTTCTTATAGAATGTAATAACGGGATATAAACAACTATAAATGAGACTATAAATATTCCTAAAATTAACTTCATTGTTAATGTTGGCTTCGCAAATTCCATAATATTGTATCCAAACAGAGACGTGTTAGATAATATGGGATAACTCATATTAAAGATTCCTTGAGAGACAAGAGACCCACCCATTAAACCTATAACCACACAAGGAATTGTAGTCAGAAACATCTCAAAAAACAGTGACCTTCGTATCTGCTTTTTAGTTGCTCCAATTGTCGATAAGAGACTTAAAGATTTTGTTTTACTTTCAAGGCTAATGTTAAGCGTGTTATAAAGTGTGAAAATTGATGTTAGCGTAAATAATCCCAATAGAACACTTGCCATTACCACTACAACTTTCCACATAATATTTTTATTGTCGCTTAGTCCTAGTAGTTCATTACGAAAATCGTTGAATACTACATCTTCATCAATGAGATTGTTAGACTCCATCATTGAAATAACCGATTTCTCAAAACCCTTTGTGTCATTTTCGAATTGAACATAAACTGTATTCTCATTTGACATCATAGCACTCTTAGTTTGATTATCGTATGTATATTGTCTATCCACAACACCAACAATTGTAACGACCGATTTTGAGCCGTCTATCCATGTTACATCGAGTTTGTGACCTATAGGATCATCTAAATTCAATGCCTCAAGCATCATTTCAGAAACGTGCATTTCCTCATTGTTTTCTGCCAATCTTCCACTAAGAAGCGTTTGCTGAGAACCTTGTTTGATGAAAGAAAAATCTTCGTTATATAGAGTATAAAGTAAAAACGTTTGAGGACTATGTTGTTCAGCATTAAAATCAACCCTCGTTATATCTCCAACTTTTGATGCATACTCATACCTAACAATATCTTCTCCACTTTCAATCAATGCATCCACATCTTTTACATTTCGAAAATAGACATTATATTGTTCACCGTATTTAAGCGACGATAACTTGTAACTATTATAAAATCCTGAAAATGTTGCGATTACGGCCGTCATAAGACACACTACAATAATAATGGACAACCATGACATTAGTGTTTGCTTCCAATATTTTTTTAGGTGTCTATATTGAACTTTTAGAAGTGATTTCATCGTATTCTCTCATCTCTAATAATGCGTCCATCTTCTATTTCAATAATTCTTTTGGCTTGTGATGCAATAGTTTCATCATGAGTAACCATTATGATTGTTTGTTCGCTCATCTCATTGGTTTCTCTAAGAATTTTAATGATTTCCTTAGATGTTTTTTTGTCTAAGTTACCCGTTGGCTCATCCGCAAGAATTAGAGTTGGTCGATTCATGAGCGCTCTAGCTATAGAAACACGCTGTTGTTGCCCTCCGGATAATTGACTTGGTAAGTGGTTTACACGATTCACAAGTTCTAAAGACTTTAGAAGTTCTTCCAGATAGATTTCATCAACGTTTTGATTGTCGAGCTCTAAAGGAAGGATAATGTTTTCCTTAACATCTAATAATGGAATCAGATTGTAAAACTGATAGATTAAACCTATATGACGTCTTCGAAAAATCGTGAGTGCTTCTTCACTTAATGCTCCGAGATTGGTGTTATCCAATCGAATAACACCAGTGGATACAGTATCAACACCTCCAATAACATGAAGAAGTGTCGACTTTCCACTTCCACTTGCACCCATAATTGCGATAAACTCTCCTCTATCCACAGAAACAGAGACGTTATCAAGAGCCTTAATTTCTGCATCGCCTTGCTTATACGTTTTTGAAACACTTTCCAGCACTAATAATGACATAGTATCACCTCACTTTTATTATATATTTCATGAGAGTGTTATAAGTGATTTATTCGTCACTTAGTAGGCATCCTAATTTCAAACGTATTTTTCTCAACAATTCGAACCGAACCGCCTTGTTTTTCGATTATTTCCTTAGATATTGCAAGTCCAACTCCAACACTCTTGGAATTAACACTATTTGTTTTAAAAAACCTCTCAAAAACTTTATCTCTTAGTTCCTTCGCGATTGCTTCACCATCATCAGAGATCATTATCTGTGTTTCAAATACATTTTCTTCAATAGTCATGAACATTGAATTTTGGGCGTATCGTGTTTTATTATCAAGTATATTAATGATTGCTTCTAAAAACCACTTTTCATCTACATATATTGTGTTTGCATCTACTCTAGTCTCAATGTCGAGCTTATTACTTTTCGATGATATATTTAGTTTCAAACTCCTCACAAAATTATCGGTATTAACGCGTTTCTTATCCATTTCAATCGTATTTGATTCCAAGCGAACTAGAAGTAAAAGTGAGGTTATCAATGATTCAAGTCGCTCCAATTGTTCTTGATTTTGAAGTAAGAAATCATTGTCTGGTGATTCATCTCGTAAAATGTCATTGGTAAGAAGTAAGGCGGTAATTGGTGTCTTAAGCTGATGAGAGATATCAGTTAAGGACTTCTTTAAAAAGCTATTGTTGGCATTTAAGTTTCGATTCATTGTCTTGAGAAGAACGGTTATTTTATTGAGTTCTGAATGCAGAATTGATAGTTCTCCTTCTTCATATGTGTTGAGTTCATATTCGTGGCTGTTATCATTGAGACGTTTTAAATACTCAGTTAGTTCTTCTATCTCTCTACTTCGATGTAAGAGATAGCGATACACCAAAATCAAGCTACATAGGATCCCGGCTAAGATACCAAAATATGAATCCATGAAATATGCACATAAAAAACCAACAGATACCCCTAAGATGATACTTTGTGCAAAAAGATGAGCAATTTTCTTATCTCTGAGTATTTTCATGCTTGTATCGGTATCCTTGTCCACGAACAGTAACAATATCTAATTCTCCATTAAACTTCTCCCTTAAGCGTTTAATGGACGCTGAGAGCGCATTATCATTCACATATTCCATAGAGTCCCAAATCAATTCATAGAGATCTTCTCGTTTAACGATTTCATTTATATGGCTTATAAAGAATAAGAGTAATCTATATTCTATAGTTGAAAGATTAACCATCTCATGACCAAACTTTACGATTCCTGACTGCATATCGATACTCATGTCACCGTCTATGAATACATGCTTTTCATGTTTCTTTAAAAGTTTTTGTAGTCGAACTATAAGCTCCTTTGATTTAAATGGTTTAATAATATAATCATCACCACCACGAGTCAGACCTTCAACTATACTATCTTCTTCATTTTCAACACTTAAAAATAGAATTGGGGCTTCACTCTGTTGCCGAATAAACGTACAAATATCAAATCCGGTGCCATCTGGTAGTCGGACGTCAAGAATATGAATGTTGTAGTGATTCAATCCAAGAAAGCGTTCAGCTTCTTGCACAGAAAATACAGCATCAACAAGATACCCTTCTTTTTCTAAGATATATTTTAGACTTCGAGATATTGCTCGATCATCTTCTACAAGTAATAGTTTCATATAGTTATTATACTATTATTTCTAATATAAACCATCGCATTTCTTAATTTGAAATTTAAAAAAATATTACCTCTAAAAAAAAGTTTGTTATGTTCATACAAATCGTTGCTTTATTAAGAATCCTATCTTAAATACTTATTCAGAAATTAAAAAAATGATCTCTTTTTAGGAACAAAAAAAACCACTCATTGAGTGGTTTGTCTTATCGGTTTAAATGGTGGCCCCAGTCAGAATCGAACTGACGACACACGGAGCTTCAATCCGTTGCTCTACCGACTGAGCTACAGGGCCATTGGTTGCGGGGGCCGGATTTGAACCGACGACCTCCGGGTTATGAGCCCGACGAGCTACCAGTCTGCTCTACCCCGCGATATGTTTAATGCTATGTCATTATAGCATAACTGGTATATAATGCAACCTTATTTCGTAAAGAAATAATATGGCGGAGGAGGGGAGATTCGAACTCCCGCACGCTCTCACGTCTGCTGGTTTTCAAGACCAGTCCCTTCAGCCACTTGGGTACTCCTCCATAGAGTTTTTTGCATTTTAATGTAATTAAATTCCGATAATCCTAAGTGTCAAATTGGTGGACCCTGTAGGACTCGAACCTACGACCAACCGGTTATGAGCCGGTAGCTCTAACCAACTGAGCTAAGGGTCCGCTACATCGGTATTACGCTTTTCAAAATAGAAATGGTAGCGGGTGTGAGATTCGAACTCGCGACCTTCCGGGTATGAACCGGACGCTCTAGCCAACTGAGCTAACCCGCCATAGGAATATTTAATTTTAATAATAAATTGGTCGGGATGACAGGATTCGAACCTGCGACCCCCTGGTCCCAAACCAGGTGCACTACCAAGCTGTGCTACATCCCGAAAATTGGCGCGCCCGACAGAAGTCGAATCCATAACCTCTTGAGCCGTAATCAAGTGCTCTATCCAGTTGAGCTACGGGCGCATATACATCGATTTAAATTAGAACTCCATCAATAAAGTAATGGTGGGGATGAAGGGACTTGAACCCATACGAAGTTACCTTCAACGGATTTTAAGTCCGTTGCGTCTACCAATTCCGCCACATCCCCATTACTGGAGGTTCCTATCGGATTTGAACCGATGATCACAGAGTTGCAGTCTATTGCCTTACCACTTGGCTAAGGAACCATTAACTGTGTCGCGACACATTAACTCGACGATTGTCTTTGTTGTTGTTGTCGTTTCTCACTGTGCTTTTACATTATACATCATCAGTATAGAAATGCAACACTTAAAATACAAAATAATACATTTTTTTAAAAAAAGATTTAATTGTTCCTTTAATTCACCAAAAAGGGCCTTTTTAGCCCTTTTTGATGCGTTTTTTCGTTATTTTGTTGCTTTAATTCTTTGCCAATAATCAGAAAGAATTACTTTCATCTCTTTGTCGTAGAAAAATTCTTCGTCCTTATCATAACCTGTGCGTGTGACATAGGAATCGATTCCGTTGAATGCACCATCAGGTCCAGTCACATCATCAATCACAGATTGAATCGGACTTGTATATCCAATTTCTTCAGTGATGCGTTTTGAGACATCTTCTGAAATCATAAAATCAATCCATTTGTGGGCAAGATCTGGATTGGGTGCGTCAACAGGAATGACCATTGCATCCACCCATGTGTTTGTGCCCTCAGCCGGGGAATAAAAGTCCATATCAGGGTTTTCAAGTAAAATAGCATTCGCATCCCCCGAATACATAACCGCAATGTCCTTAGCACCACCAATCATTTGATCAATGATTTCATCGGTACCGTAAACAGGATCCATCGTTTGTTTCATTTCAATTAACCAATCATTAGCTTTTTTGAGTTCATCTTCTTGCGTAGTATTCATTGAAAAGCCTTGTGCTTTTAAAGCAATCATAAAAGCATCACGTTCTGAATCATAAAAGAATAGTTTTCCCTTATACTTTTCATTCATTAAGATATTCCAACCTTGAGTTTCAAGATCTTTACGGTCTACTGTGTTCTTATTATATAGAATCCCTACATTTCCCCAGAAATAAGGAACCGAGTATTCGTTATCAGGATCCATATGACGCCCTTTAAGGCTTGGAATGATATTTTCATAGTTTGTAATCTTTGAGTAATCTATTTTTTGAAGCATGTCTTCCTCACGCATACGTTGTGCTGTGTAGTCAGAAGGAACAATCACATCAAATTTTGAACCGTCTTGGAGTTTGTTGTACATTTGTTCATTTGAAAGAAATTTTTCATAAATAACGCGAACGTTATATTTGTTTTCAAATTCAGGAATCAATGATTCATCAATATACTCTCCCCAGTTATAAACGCGGAGTTCTTCTTTGGGTTCTTTTGCGCCACATCCCGTTAATACAAGAAGTGATGCAAGTAATGCTACTAAGATTTTTTTCATGAAACAGCCACCTTTCTTTTACTACGTTTCAGAATTGGTAATACATTTATAATGATTAAAACAACGGTAATAATCACAACAATAATTGTTGAGAGGGCATTGACTGTTGGATTAATGCGTTTCGACATTTGATAAACAAGTATTGAGATGTTACTTACACCATTTCCGGTCGCAAAGTAAGAAATTACAAAGTCATCAAAGGACATTGTAAAAGCGATAAGGGCTCCCGAAATAATTGCAGGTGTTAGTTGCGGTAAGATGACCTTACGAAGCGCTACCGTGGGCGTAGCCCCTAAATCCATGGCAGCATCTGCCAAACTTGGATCCAAAGACTTAAGCTTCGGTAAGACTGTAAGAATGACATATGGAGTACAAAAGGTAATATGGGCAACAAGCATCGTGCCAAAACCCTTTTGGAGTCCATTTACTGACGCAAACAATAACATGAAGCTAATTGCAGTTACAATCTCTGGATTAAGAACAGGAAAGTTATTAATGGTCAAAATTGATTTCTTAAAAATTTTCTTATGTTTACTCAAGCCAATAGCAGTCATCGTTCCGACTACGGTTGCGATAACTGTAGTAATCAAAGCAATGAAAAGTGAAGTTCGAACAGCAGCAGTAATGTCATTACTCTGCGAGAGTTTTCCATACCATTTGGTTGAAAATCCCGACCATGATGTCAATGAGCGTGAATCATTGAAGGAAAATACCATCATGACAAGAATTGGTCCATAGATGAAGATGAGCATCAGGATAATACCTAATGGCCCGATCCAACGATTTTTTTCTTTCATTAGAGTTTTCCTCCTTTTGGTTTTGATTCATCGTATTCACGATCGAATTTATTCGCAAAATGCATTGAGAGCATAATAAGGACAGCCATGATTAATGAGATGGCACTACCGAAATTATAGTCACCAATATTGATAAACTGATTTTCAATTAAGTTACCAATTAAGACATAGCTTCCGCCCCCTAAGAATTGCGGAATAACAAAGGTCGAAAGTGATGGTAAGAAGACCAGCGTAATTCCGGAGATTACCCCTGATAATGATAAAGGGAAGACAATCTTACGGAATGTTTCAAATCGATTTGCCCCGAGGTCATAACTCGCCTCAATCAGTGACTCATCCATTTTCGCTAACACATTATAGATTTGCATAATCATAAAAGGAAGGAAATTATAAACCATCCCTAAGATCACCGCAAAATCTGTATTCATCATTTTAAGTGGTGCAATACCAAACAAGGCAAGGAAACTATTAATCAGTCCTTTGTCTGAGAGAATACTAATCCAAGCATAGGTACGAACGAGCATGTTAATCCACATTGGAATGGTGACCAATAGAATGAGTAGTGTTTGCATACGTTCGGAACGTCGCGAAATAAAATAAGCTAGAGGATATCCTACTAAAAGACAGATTGCTGTTGTTATCGCGGCAATGCGAAATGAATCAAGGAGTACTTTTAGGAATACAGGATCAAAGAATTTTTTAAAGTTAATCAGACTAAACTGGAATGGAATCATTTGGTTCCCTACGGTCGTAAATGCGTAAAATACTATTAAGAGCATTGGTACGACAATAAATACGGACATCCAAACTACATAGGGAATAACCAGTGGTCTATATTTCTTCATTAATACGACTCCATTGTGTACATAACATGGATGTCTTCAGGGAAGAAATGGATGCCGACTTCTTTTCCTTCTTCTGAATTATCCGTTGTATGAATGATAAAGTCACGATGTTCCGTTTTAACGACAATCTCGTAATGAACACCCTTAAATAGAATTGACTCTACAACACCGGTTAGTTTACCAAGTTCCACATCAACAATATCAATGTCTTCAGGTCGGATTACAATATCTACAACTTCATTATTTGAGAACCCTGCATCAACGCATTCAAATTGAACGCCATCAAATTCCACAAGGCGATCTTCAATCATCGTTCCTTCAATAATATTAGAATCCCCGATGAAGGTCGCAACAAAACGATTTTCAGGTTCATTATAGATATCCATTGGTTTTCCGATTTGTTGGATTTCCCCTTCATTCATCACGACAATTTTATCTGACATGGTTAACGCTTCTTCTTGATCATGGGTAACATAGACAAAGGTAATCCCCACATTTTCTTGGATTTCCTTAAGTTCACGTTGCATTTCTTTACGCATTTTTAAATCCAATGCACCTAAGGGTTCATCAAGCAGAAGGACCATCGGTTCATTTACAAGTGCTCGAGCAATCGCAACACGTTGTTGTTGACCACCAGATAAGAGTGTGACAGGACGGTGTTCAAAACCGTTTAAGCCAACAAGATTCAACATCTTCTCAACTTTTTGTTTGATAATATCTTCATTGGTTTTCTTGATACGAAGACCAAATGCAATGTTGTCATAAACATCCATATGTGGAAAAAGTGCATACCGTTGAAAAACTGTATTAATCTCACGTTTATAAGGGGCTAATTTCGAAATCTCAATACCTTCGAAATATACTTCACCAGAACTCTGCTCTAAAAATCCACCTAAGATTCTTAAAAGTGTTGTTTTTCCACAGCCTGAAGGGCCAAGTAGTGTCACAAACTCATTCTCAAAGATATCCAAGTTGATGCCTTTTAAGACAAGTTGATCTTCAAAGCTCTTCACAATATTTGTAAATTGAATTAATGCTTCCATATTCTTCCTCCTTAAAATACTGGGGGTGTACACACCCAGATAACACGTGCTTTCTGTTGATGCTCGTTTACCAAGGCATGGTTACGATTTCCTTTAATGTAAAAGGTTTGACCTTTTGAAACCGTAATTGTTTCATCACCATACCTTAATGATACCTTACCTTGGAGTACATAGCCAAATTCTTCCCCTTCATGCGGTAAAATTTCATTAGATTCCCCACCGGGTTCAAGTTCTAAAAGAATGGGCTCCATCTCATTCTTTTGCGCATTCGGCACAATCCAATGGATGGTAGAGTCTTCACGTTCATCGATAAAATAATCATCCGCAGTAAAGACAACTTGTTCCGCAGACTCTTCTTTAAAGAATACTGATAGATTTGTCCCCAGCGCTTCCACAATATCATTGAGTGTTGCGATGGACGGTGACGTTAAATCATTTTCAAGTTGCGATAAAAACCCTTTGGTTAATTCACTGCGACTTGCAAGTTCTTCTAAGGTCAGACCATTTTTTGTTCGCAACTGTTTGAGTCGTTTTCCAATTTCCATAGTTCCTCCCTTGTTTAGTGTTGGTAAACTTTTATATTAGTAAGTATAAACACAAACTAATTATACATAATGCTTTCTAAAAAGCAAACGAATTAATTAAAAAAATGTAAAAATAAAAAGACCAACAGAGTGATAAGCTCCCCTTAAAGTAGACACCCGAAATAAATAAAATCGGGCACTACAAAAAAGGAGGAGCTTTTTCTATGGGGAGAAAGAATAAATATCCAGCCGAAATAAAAGAACAAGCAATTAATGAATATTTGAATGGCATAAAAGGTGCACCAGAAATAGCTGAAGAATTATCTATTGATTCTAGTACATTACGTAGTTGGGTGAAAAAGTATCAAACTTATGGTATTGAAGTTTTTTCAGATAAAGATCGAAACAAAAGTTATTCGAAAGAGCTCAAGGAATCCGCAATTAGGGATTATCTTGAAGGCGCAGGTTCTCTTAAAGATATTAGTATTAAATATGGTATAAGTTCCCATGAGGTTTTGCGCGGATGGATAAAAAAGTATAATAGACTTGAAACTATAAAGGATTACGATCCTAAAGGAGAAGTCTATATGACAAAAGGTAGAAAAACAACAATTGAGGAGCGTCAGGAAATTGTCGCATATTGTATTGAACATGACTACGATTATAAGGGGACTGCTGAGCGCTATGAACTTTCTTATGCTCAGGTTTATCAGTGGGTGAAAAAGTATAACGAATTGGGAGATGATGGTCTTCTTGATAAACGTGGCAAGCGAAAACAAGAAGATCAACTTAGTAATGAAGAACGTTTAGAACGTAAAGTAAAACTACTTGAAAGACAACTCGAACTGAAAGAACGCGAGAACATTCTATTAAAAAAAGTGAAGGAAATCGAAAGGGGGCGATATTCTCCAAAGCAAAACAAGAAGTAAAGTATCTCGCAGTGCAGGAACTACATCATAAACATGGCTGGAGTATTCAGTGGATGTGTAAGGTACTTAAAATCGCAAGAAGTAGTTATTATAAATGGACGCATCGTGTTGAAACAAGCAATGAAATTGAAAATCATGAGCTTTGCAATCTCATTCTTGATTATGATGAACTATTTGGACATATCTTAGGCTATCGACGCATGACGGATTGGATCAATGAGTTGAATAGCGTTCAATATAACTCGAAGAGGATTCATAGACTCATGAAGATGCTAGGGGTGAAATCAGTGATTCGTCAAAAGTCTAAAAAATATTCACGAAGCACTCCTGAAATCACAGCTGAAAATATTTTAAATCGAAATTTCTTTGCCGCAAAACCGAATGAAAAATGGCTGACAGACGTCACAGAATTTAAGATTAAAGGTTCAAGTAAGAAACTATATCTCAGTGCGATTATTGATCTTTATGATTTAAGTGTTGTGGCGTATCAAATAAGTGATCGGAACAATAATCAACTTGTGTTTGATACTTATCATAAAGCTATCGCGAGATATCCAGAGGCAAAACCTTTATTTCACAGTGACCGCGGATTCCAATACACAAGTAGGGCATTTAGGAAACAGCTAGAAGATCAAGGAGTGATGCAAAGTATGTCTAGAGTGGGACATTGTATTGATAATGGTCCTATGGAAGGATTTTGGGGAACAATCAAATCAGAAATGTACTACCCTAATGAATTCAGTACAAGAAGCGAATTGAAGAAAGCAATTGAAGTGTATATTGATTTTTATAACAACAAGAGACTTCAGAAACGCTTCAAAAACAAAACACCAATGATGGTTCGAACTGAAGCGCTAGGAACAGAGACACCTGTAGTCTACGCGATTCCAACTAACAAGAAGATTGAAGCTTACTGGTCAAACATTAGAGAAAAACAAATGCAGTCACTTGTAGCATAAAAAAGATGATTCATCATAAAGTGATAAATCATCTTGGATATTTTATTTATTTCACCTGTCTACTTGACAGGGAGCAGTTCAGAGTGTTGGTCTTTTCGAGATTAATCAATTCGATTATTGTGCTGAACGAATAAATTTTTCAAGTTCAGGTTTTGGTAAAAATCCTGTCTTGCGTCCAACGGGTTTTCCATCTTTAAAGAGAATTAAAGTAGGGATTGACATTACGTCGAAACGTTGTGCTAATTCGCCTTCTTCATCTACATTAACTTTTAAGATTGTTGCTTCATCTGCCATTGTTGTTGAAAGTTCTGTCAAGATTGGAGCGATCATCTTACATGGTCCACACCAGTTTGCATAAAAATCAATAAGTACTACGCCATCTTTAACGGCTTCATTAAAATCTGTTTTTGTTATATTTTTCATTTGATAGTGTCCTCCTATTTGCTTAGTTATTATATCACAAGTATTTCATATGTACCTTAATATGCTCACAGAGCATTTGGAACGCGTAGCTTCAGTTTTCCATCGAGTACACGAGCATGAATGGTTGAATATTCAAAGACCTCACCATCACATCCTAAAGCTACAGTTTGATTGCACTGAATTTTAATTTCTTTGGCTTTAAATGTTGTAACGACATCAAGATCTAAATGCTCTCCCTTATAATACATCGGAAGTAATTTAGGTAAACGTTTTGCGGGCACATCTTCCACGATGCACACATCCAAAGCGCCATCATCGATTATTGCATTCGGTGCACTTTGAAATCCATTTCCATACCAACGTCCATTCATAACAGAGATAAGGAGTGCATTATGATTGCTTGTCTTCCCATCTGCCTCAACCGTACATTGGATTGGTTTTTTACGAATGAGTTCGTAAATTGCATAGTAAATATAAATAAGTTTACGAGGAAACCATGTTTTACGGACTGCATTTACATCACGGTTAACTTCCGAATCGACACCCATATTCATACAATTTAAAAAGCGATGACCGTTGGCTTCACCAATGTCAATATGTCGTACAGACCCGTTAATCGTATCTTCGAGTATTTTTTCAAGTGGATGGTTATAGTTAATCATCCGCCAAAAATCATTGCCTGTACCGACAGGAATAATTGCTAATTGAACATCGAGATCTAGACCATTGAGAATTTCATGAGCCGTTCCGTCACCACCTACTGAGTAAATCACAACGTCGTTCCCATGATATTCTTCCGCAATTTTTTGTGCATGATCTGGATATTCTGTATAACGCAATTCATAATTGTCTTCTTTGTCTTTAAAGTTGTTTTCGATCCATGCTTCGACGTCACGATAACGTCCTACGCCTGAAGTTGGATTAATGATAAATACGTGTTTCATGATTTCGACCTCAATTCACATATGTTTATTATGGTACAGATGACCTAATAATACAAGAATGAAAGCCTCTACTTTCATAGAGGCCTCACGATTCGTAAGTATTATATCGATTATTTTTTTATTTTGATACTCATGTGCATGAGCTCTATTCGTTTGGACTTTGATTTTCAGGTTTCTCAGATTCTATTCGTACCGAGACCACAATATTACGATGTTCCCCATTATAAAGTCCAGCACGAATGCTTTGTGACTCAATGATGGCACTGGTGTCCCCCGATGGAATTGCTTCTATCGTAAAACCATTTCCATTTGCCCATGCAATGGCATCAGCAACCGTATCACCTATAAAATCAGGAATTGTAATACCTTTTGGTTCTTCAATTTCTAATTTCACGACAATCGTAAGTTCGATATACGTTTGCTTTTGGTGATAATCACCCGGCTCAACACTTTGATAAATCACTTGACCATCACTATAGTAATCTTGATAAGACTCTGAATTTTGGTCAATCTCATTGAAGACAACATTCACACCATTATTTTGTGCCCAACGTTTAATCTCACTGCGAGACATTGATGTCAAATCAGGTACAACATTAGATGTCTCTGTTTCTTTTTCTTTTTCTGTATCTTCAATACGTTTTGGAACGACATCACCCGGATAGTAAAGTCCATCTACATTTTGGCTTGGATTAAAGAGTGCTGAACGATAAGGTTTGGATTGTTTAAATCCAAATGTCTTAACTTTTAAATGATCAGCATCATGTTTTAAGTTGTCACTAATTACATCACGTGCCACTTGAACATCACGCATATAAGGATGGGACACATATTTGCCGCTGTACCCATCATCAATAATCTCGCCCTCACCTTGAAGCTGTGTTGAAACAATTCTAAAGGTATTATACGGCGATACCGGTGATTTCTCGATATTTTGTAAGGCATAACCCATAAGGGATGTGATGTCATTAATGGATATATTCATTTGAATATTGTCTTTCGCAGCATCTAACACATTCACAAGTGTATTCACATTGCGAGTACTTAATATTTGATTTGCAAGTTCTTTGATGACATATTGTTGGTTCATTTGACGAACATAGTCACCTCCAGTGAAGGCATAACGTTCACGTGCAAAGGTAATTACTTGCTTACCATCCATTTTCTGTTTTCCAGCCGGGATCCAAATTTCATGGAATTCTGTCGGATCTTCTTCTTTCGGTAAAGATCCTCCAAAGGCTATCGGTGACTCAAGTTCAAGTCCGCCTAAGGTATCAACGATTTTAACGAGTGCATAAAAATCAGTTTCAAAGTAGAAATCAATGTTTACCCCCATAAAATCTTGGATTGAATCAATGAGACATTGACGGCTGAATGCACGTGCATGCGTAATTTTATCTGGATAATTATTCTGGCACGCAATTGGTAAATACGAATCACGCGGAATACTTGTCATCGTTATTTTAAGTGTTTCAGGATTAAATGAAGTAAGAATGATGGAATCAGCGAGTTCTTCGTTGACCCCGATCATTAACATCGTAAAGGGTTCCTTTAATACATCTTTATCATTTACGGTTTCTTTACTCTTAATACTGAATGAAAACATGGCTTTTGAAAACTCGATTGGATTTCGTTCTTCCGTTTCAAGTCGTTTTGAAAGTGAACTAAAGTTTTTGGGTACCACTGCGAATTGAATTTTGTCATTCAAACTTGCGATTAGTAAATCATCATACGATTTAAACTTAACATACTCTACTGTTCTTGATTCTTTCGCTACATTTTTCTTAACGGCATCTTCAAATTCTTGTGTCGTTTCAACATAACCCAATGCGCTGTGGTCAAGGTCTTCCTTTTTCGCGTCTTCTTTAAAGCTTATAACAGAAAACTCTTTATTTTCTTGACCGGACTCATTAATCATTTGGTTTGCGATTGCATTCGTTTTAAATGTGTAATATGAACCGACTGATCCAATGATCAACATAAACATTCCAAAGACCGCAACTGCTTTTCGGAAAAAACGAATTCGTTTGGCATATCCCAGTAAGAAAAATAAATTTAGAATTAAGACAAGTAATACGATGATTGTAATTCCGAGCATAAAATATTTACTGTGCAAATTAACGTAGCGGCCAATCACAAATAATAATGCGATATAGATTATGTTGACCACTACTGTAATTAACAGACCAAAAATTGGTCGATGGATGAATGAAGGTCTACGTTGTTTGGTTTTAGTTTGTTGTTTCTTTGACTTGGCCATCGTCTACCTCCATGATTGAATACAATCCATCTTCATCTTTCGTTACATAAATATCTGCTTTCTGTTGAAACTCAGAAACATTTAAAACGTCTGAGTCTTTGTATTTCCATGTAATCGAGACACGATATACTGGAATGATACGTTCCACATCGTTGGTAACCGTATTAACCGTACCATCTTCAAGCGTCACCAACTCATCTTCTTGTTCTATTAAAACTAACTTATCTTTTTTAGCACTTGCTGATGATGAAGTAACTTCAAGTGTTTGGTCTAACTTCCCTTTTTCTTTGTAGTAGCGCATATCATTATAGAAAGTATCCAGCGCTTGTCCATAAACCCAGTCGAGGTCCTTATGAATATACTGCATTCCACCTACATCGTTAAAACGCAACTTATTGGTCCATGTATAAAAATCAGCGACAAAGTTTTGAGCAATCAGCTCTGAGATTACTTTATCATCCCTTGGATCTTCTTTAAGTTTCGAGGTAAGTTCCTTATAGAGTTCTTTTTGATATTCCGTTGCATTTTTGCGAAGTGAATAAAAACTGTTCTCGCTTGTAGTACCACCATCAATACTTGTTTTTGATTGGTATGCACGGTACGCAAAAAAACCACCTACACTCAAAGTTGTAAGTGAAAGAATTAATATAAAAATGGTAAGACCTTTACTGTGTTGCTTCATATTTTCACATCCTCTATTTATTCTATCATAAAATGTTCGCTCATAATTATCAATTAACGATTGGAAAATACCATATTTTAATATGTTTGGTGGTATAATTTCATTACATATGACTGGAGGATACCATGAAAACTTTAATTATTTCTGATATACACGGAAGCATCGACCGTTTAAATGATGTTCTCAATACACCACTTCCCTATGATCGCCTCTTACTTGTTGGTGACCTTATGTATCACGGACCCCGAAATCCAATTTTAGAAGACTATAATCCAAAAGCCGTTTCCGAACGCTTGAACCAAGTTCATTGCCCCATTCTGGCGGTACGTGGAAATTGCGATAGTGAAGTGGATCAGATGTTGTGTGAATTCCCCATCATGCAAGACTACACAATTACTGAGTGGAATGATCTCACGATTATGGTGACACATGGCCACCTCTTTGACAGCGACCTTGAAGGACCCCGTCAAGCAGTGGACCTTTACATTTCTGGACACACACATGTTCCCGTCTTAAAACAAATAGACCAGACAATTATATATAATCCTGGATCCATTGCACTTCCTAAAGAAAATCATCCCAATACTTACGGATATCTCGATGGTCGTACCCTTACGACCTACACACTCGATCATAAAGTATATATGCAATGGGCAATTGACTAGATATAAGATCGAGTCATAAAGTGCTTTAAGAAAAAAACAACCTTAGTTAGGTTGTTTTCTTTTTACTTATTCACAATCTTTATATGAATCGTATTCACACCTTCATTATAAAATCCTGGTTTCACATCTTGATTAAGAACTTGATTGTTTATATAGTCATGCTTAAACTCAGGAGAATCTGGTTTTACTACATCAAAGGTAACGGATACATTATTTTTATCTGCCCATGATTGAATCTCAGATTGAGAAAGACCATTAAAATCTAACACATCAACAGCTTGTGCGCTGCGTTCACTCGGTTTAAGCACCGTTAGCAGAGGTCCTGTATCTTCAGAATTCTCGGATGATATCAAGTCCGTTTGATATGGCTTACCGTAGGTAAACGTAAAGTCGTACTCATTTCGTAAGTCTGCATCCGATTTAAGGTTATCAAGAATGACTTTCTTTGCTTGTAAGTACTGATTTTCAAAAGGCTTGGCATACCAAACACCATTGATAATCGTACCTTCTCCAGCGATTTGCGTTTGCACGACTCTAAATGTAGACATCGGATCTACAGGCGAGCGGTCAATACTTTGAAGGGCATAACCCATAAGTTTGGAAATTGTTTCCAGTGGAAGTGTCATGGTAATATTTTTCTTTGCTGAATCCAAAACATTTAAAATTGTATTTGGATTTCGTGTCGCCAAAATTTTATTGGCCATTTCTTTAATGACATATTGTTGATTCACTTGGCGGTCGAAATCACCATTGGACATGTTTTCAATACGACGTTCACGTGCAAAAGTTACAACCTGCTTTCCATTGAGAAGATTTTTCCCTTTTGGAATTGTAACACCCTCCATAATTGGTTCACCATAATCATCATATTGCTTCTCAAGTGGGAATGAACCCGCAAAGGTCGTAGGACTTTCAATTTCAAGACCACCAATTGCATCGACCATATTCTCAAGGGCATAAAAATCCGTCTCGAAGACAAAATCGACCTTAACACCGAGATAGTTTTCAATCGTATCCACCATACATTGTGAACTGACGCCGTGGGAATGATTTATTTTATCGTAAGACTCGTTTGGATAACATGCAATGGGTACATAAGAATCCCGGGCGATGCTTGTCATCGTAACTTTTAAAGTCTCAGGATTAAACGAAGCAAGAATAATCGAATCCGCAAGATCATCATTTAACCCTAACATCAACATTGTAAAGGGTTCTTTAATAACATCCACATCGGTATTGGATTGTTTCGTTAACGAAGTGGAAAACGTAAATAACTCTTTTGATTGAGCGAAAGGATTTGATCCATCGGGTAATTCTTGAGTTAATGTGTGGTAGTTAAGGGGTAATACCGCAACATCAATTTTCTTTTCACTTACTGCTGACAATAAATCACGATAATTATCATATTTCTCAAACACGACGTTTTCAGCCTTGTCTGCAATTTTTTTCTTAATAGAAGTTTCTACTTCGGGTTCATTCATGGGGGCGTACGCCACGGTTTTACCATCAAGCACGTCATCACCACTAAAACTCACGACACTAAATTCACGTACTTCATTTTTATTAAGAATGGCATTTGTGATGGCATTGGTCTTAATTGCATAAAAAGACCCGACCGTTCCAACCACAAGCCACACCACAGATAAAGTTATAAAGAAATATCGAAAAACTTTCTTTGCTTTTAAATAGCCGAGTATATATAGAATATTAAGGAGCAAAATAAACATCATGACACTGAGAATACCAATTGCGAAATAGCGACCATGAATGGAAGCGAATCTTCCTAAAAAGATAATCAGTCCCAGGGGTAAAATGTTAGAGAGGATCAGAAGTAAAGTCCCCACAACACGGTTACCGCTATGCTGGGTTTGTTTCGGTTGAAGTTTGAGTTCCATTTGTTACCTCCACAATTGAATAGGTGTCGTCTTGTTTAACGACGGTTATCAGTGCTTCATGTTGATAATTGTTAGTATCGAGCACCGTCGAATCTTTATAGGTCCATGTTGCATGAACTTGATATGCTGGCACCTCTTGATCTTTAAGTAAAAACTTCGTCTTCTTTGAAGTAACATCAATACCAGTTACTTCAAGCGTATTTTCAACTTGCTCTTGTTCGATATAAACACGCATATCATTATAGAAACGATCCAAAGCTTGATCGTATACCCAGACTTTAATATCTGGATGAAGAAATTGGATGCCTCCAACATCATTCATTCGATCTTTATTTGTCCACGTATAAAAGTCCGCAATAAAATTCTTTGAAATCAATTCAGAAATCATTGCATCCGAACCTGATTCAACCGAAGCAAGTTCTTCATAAACTTCTTTTTGGTATGCGGTCGCATTGTTACGCAGACTGTATTGACTGTGATTTGATATCGTTGCTTTTGTAAGTGTCGTTTGATAGCTTTGCCATGCTTGAAGCGCAAAAAAACCACCCACACTGAGCGTTCCAATTGATAATACAAAAACAAGAATCAGTAATAATTTATTATTTTTTTCCATAATTACACATTCCTTTACCTTGATTACAATAATGCGAAACCTATACAAAGTCAATTAATCACAAAAGTTCACGCATTATCACATGTTTTACGAAAAAAAAACCTGATTAAATCATCAGGCTTTTAAGATTGATTACATAACTTCTAATTTATGATTCCAGAACCAAAGTGTTCCATACGTTAAGAAACCACAAACAAGAATTTGATAAAGGACAACAAGGGCAAGTTCACCCACTGGTATACTTCCACCTTGCAAGAATGCATAGGAATCATAGCGTAATAATACACTTCCAAATGATGTATCTACATACGCTCCAATTTGACCAAGGATAATTGCGATAAGAACCGCAATCCCCACAGCAACCAAGCCACGATTATTTTGGAAATAACTTGAGTGAGCCACTGCACCTGCAAACAGAATCACAAGAGAACTCAGCGCAAAGTTTAAGAGATTGTCAATAACCGCAAAAAATGCGACGCTTGACTCAAAATATTGAGCAAAGTATTGAGATATTTCCTGAATTGCTTGTCCATAGATTGCGATACTTCCTGTAGTTGTAAAGGTAATGATGAATAGGGATAAAATAAGTAATAACCCCATAATCACTGACCAGAAGAATGCAACCAATAATTTTGAAACAAGGATTTGCCAAGTCTTCACCGGTAAGGTAAAGAGTCTGTATCCGTTTTTATGATAGATACTCGTATAGAGTACGTAAATGTTAGCACGTACCGACATAACTGTCACAATCACAACCAAAGCAAAGAGCGCTAAGGCAAGAAATGTTCCAAAGATTCCAAAACGATCATTAATTGCTAATTGAATCATTAAGATTGTTAGAACACACCCTGCAATCATCATTCCTACAACGGGTGCATATGCTTTATAAGAATCGACTAAATCATTTTTAAACAGTTTACCTACCATTTGAATTCCTCCCTAAAGATTTCATCAATTGTTTGACCACGTGCTTCACGTAAATCATCACAATTTTCGTGCATGAGAATCGCACCATCTTTAATGAAGACAACTTCATCCAAAACACCTTCTATGTCTTGAATTAAGTGCGTTGAAATGATAAGAAGTGCATCTTGCGTATAATTGCTTAAAATCGTTTCAATAATCGAATCACGCGATGCTGGATCAACACCTGCAATCGGTTCATCAAATATATAAATACGAGCTTTACGCGATAAACATAAGGCAAGTTGAAACTTCTCACGCATTCCTTTAGACATTTTTGAAACAGGCATACTTCCATCTAATTTCATCTTTAGAAATAAATCTTCCAAGACGCCCATATCAAAGTCAGCATACATATCACTGTAGAGTCTCGCTGCTTTTAAACCCGTAAGATTGGGTGCTAAGTATTCCACATCAGGAAGATAAGAAACCAATGCCTTTGAATCAGAACCTACCGGATGTCCACATACTTGAATATCACCATGATAGTCACGTAAAAGACCTACAATTGTTTTAATTAACGTAGTTTTACCGGCACCATTAGGTCCGCAAAGACCAATAATCTTACCTGATTCCAAATTTAAGTTAATATTCTTAAGAACTTGATTCTTACCATAATGTTTATTTAAATGTGAAATAACTAAACCATTTTCATTATTCATCTTTCCCAACCTCCCATTCATGTTTAAGAAGGCTTAATGTTTCTTCAAGGTCAAGACCGAGCGTCTTCGTCTTCTCAACAAACACAACACTGTAACGACGTCCCAATTCACTTCTTAACTTCTTAATTATATCTTTTTTATCTGTAACAAATTTACCGTTTGTGCGATCTGTTTCAATTAAACCATCTCGCTCGAGCTCATTAAGCGCTTTTTGAACCGTATTCGGATTTACTTTAAAGAATAAAGCAAGTGCCCGGATGGACTCAATGCGATCCCCTGCATTAAGTCGACCCGAGGCAATTTCCAATTCAAAATACTCTATGATTTGTCGGTAAATGGCTACGGAACTATTTTTTAGTGACATACCATCACCCCCTGTAACACTTCAATAATACAATAGAACAACAAAATGTACAAGAATTACATTTGTTCCGGTGCATTTACACCGATTAAGTTCAATGCATTACTTAGGGTAATTTTTACCGCTACAAGTAGGTTTAAACGTTGTGCTTGAAGTTCTGGATTACTTGGATCCATAACTTTTACTTCACCATAGAAACTGTGGAATGATGATGCAAGATCTTGAACATAATTTGCGATTTTATGAACCTCACGTTTTTTCGCAGCATCTGCAACAACAGAACTAAATTCATTAATTTCTTTTAATAACGCAATTTCTTTAGGATTTGTAAGTTGATCAATTACATCGACATGAGGTACTTCCCCAGCTTGACGTAAAATTGAACAAATACGAGCATGTGCATATTGTACATAGAACACTGGATTATCGTTTGATTTTTTACGAGCTAAACCAAGGTCAAAATCAAGTGGTGTTGCAAGTGCACGACTTACAAAGAAGTAACGTGTTGCATCCACACCAATATCATCAACAAGTTCTACGAGACCCAATGCATTCCCTGTACGTTTTGACATCTTAACTTCAACACCTTCGTCCACAAGACGAACCATTTGAATGATATCAACATCAAGAACATTTGGATGTCCAAGTGCTTCAAGAGCTGCTTGCATACGTACAATATAACCATGGTGATCGCCACCCCATAAGTTAAGTAAATGTGTGTAACCACGTTCAAGTTTATAGATATGGTTAGCAATATCGGGTACAAGGTAAGTATATGATCCATCACTCTTAATAAGAACACGGTCTTTATCATCACCGAAATCTGTTGAACGAAGCCATAGCGCCCCATCTTCTTCAAACGTTACACCTTTCGCTTTAAGTGCTTCTAGAGATTCTTCGACACGTCCGTCATCATAGAGCCATTTTTCACTAACCCATGAATCCATTTCAACACCAAATGTATTTAAATCTTCTTTAATACGTTCTAATTCTAATTTAATTCCAAGTTCTTTAAAATATGGTACCCATTCTTCTTCAGGTGCGCTTAACCATTTATCCCCTTCAGATTCTTTAACATCATTTGCGATTTCAATAATATCCGGTCCATGATATCCATCTTCAGGTAAAGGTGCTTCCATACCAAAGGCTTGTTTATAACGTGCGTAAAGTGAATGACTTAACATTAAAATTTGATTTCCAAGGTCATTAATATAGTACTCACGAAGCACATCATATCCTGCAAAAGACATAATACGTGAAAGGGAATCTCCCCATGCTGCACCACGTGCGTGACCAACATGAAGTTGTCCTGTAGGGTTAGCCGATACATATTCATTCAATAATCGGATTCCTTCTCCAGCATTTGAACGACCATAATCTTTACCTGCTTCAATAACATCATTAACAACGCTACCTAATACAGCAGGTTTCATTACAAAGTTAATAAATCCAGGTCCCGCAACACTAATGGACTCAACCATTTCGTTGTCTTCTAATTTTTCAACAATAACGCCAGCGATTTCGCGTGGGTTTTTCCCAACACGTTTTGTAAGACGCATTGCGATGTTTGTGGAGTAATCTCCCATTTCTGGATTATTAGGGATTTCTAACATTACAAGTCCATCTTCTTTTTCAATGCCAAACGCATCAAGAATAATATCTTCGATGTGTCCAACTAGTTTTGTTTCAATTTTATTCATATTAAAGCTCCTTCTCTATATTTTATCTTTAATTAGTTTTTTTCGCCAAGCAATCGCGATGCTGCCTGGTCCTGTATGAGCAAGTACAATAGGATATAAAGGACGTTTTATGACCTCGACCCCGAAGTGTTTTTCTAAATCTTTAACGACAGCATTGTATATTTTTTCTTCACAACCACCATCTAAAACAATCCATTCATAATCATCTTTGTTTCGATCTACAACACTGTGATCAAAACCCACACGAACTGCTTTTTTGTAGGTCCTTACTTTCTCTGCCAAGTCGATTTCACCATTTGATACTTTTAGTACCGGTACGATTTTAAGTAAATTCGCAATGGCTGCAGCAGCTGGCGTAATACGACCCCCACGCTTAAGGTAGATAATATCCTCAGGGATTAATGATGCATACATATCCGCTTCATTTTCAATGAGCGTCCTTATTGCATCGGGCTCCATACCCCGCCTTATCATTTCCTTAACTTCAAGACTTAATAAAAACAATGGGCAACTGACAAATTTAGAATCAATTACCGTTACGCGTCCATCATAATCTTGAGCAAGTCCGCATGCAGTTTGATACGTTCCACTGAGCTTACTTGAAATTGGTAAAAAGATTATATGGTCATATGTTTTTAAAACGTCATCAAACAATTCAATCAACCTACCTAAAGGTGGTTGCGATGTTGAAACAGATGATCCGTTTTTCATCGCCTGAATTAATTGTTCACGAGAGATACCTTCTTCTTCCATATATGCTTTTCCATCTATTGTTAACGGCATACGTGCTACGATAATCTCATGATCAATTGCTTCCTGCTTTGAAACACCTGCCGATGAGTCTGTGATAACAGCAATTTTCATCATAAATGTCCTCCATTAGTATGATTACTATATCATATTTCTTATATAATTCACTATATTTTGATGTGTGCCTTTACAAACGTTTTTTTAAACGCTATAATGGTCTAGCAATGGCGATCGTGGTGAAGTTGGTTAACACACCGGTTTGTGGTACCGGCATTGCGCGGGTTCGAGTCCCGTCGGTCGCCCCATATTGAAATAACACCCACTTTATGTGGGTTTTTTATTTATTTATAGAGCTAAATCTACCACGTCATCAAGACTTCAAATGAACTATAATCCTTTTGACTCATCGATACGAACGCATTTCTTAGTATCCTTATGCACGTACACATACATTCTATAAGGATAGCTCTTCAAAGTCATTTTCATTTGACGAAAATAGCAAGATAGTTTGCTAAAATGACTAATTTTCATCTAGAATTCTAATGTTTATTTCAAAATACTTATTTTTATGATGATGTTTCCACAAGAAAACACCAGAAATGATGAACCTCAATCACATTCGAGTCAAACATCGTAAATTCTTGATTTTTTTGACATTCAACTCTTTACAAGATTTAATTTTATGGTTATAATTGACGAGGATATGGCGATCGTGGTGAAGTTGGTTAACACACCGGTTTGTGGTACCGGCATTGCGCGGGTTCGAGTCCCGTCGGTCGCCCCATATTGAAATAACACCCACTCTTAGGAGTGGGTTTTTTATTGTATATGTATATAGGTTTGATCAATTTCCTGAATAAAGGCCTTCATATGGGTAGTCAGGAATTTTTTTTCGTGATAGAGAACTTGTGCATACATTGAAACACTGGGAATATCAACACGGACTTCTTTAAGTATTTGCTGTTCCAATTCCTCTTTAACCGAGAATTCTGGTAGAAATGATAAGCCAAGACCCTTTTTTAATACCGCAATGATGATTTCCGTATCACCTACTTCAAGAATCGCATTTAAATCTACGCGTCGTTTCGCAAGACTTCGCTCGAGTTCATACCGATAAGCTTCGCCTTGTTCCGTTAATAAAAAAGGAGCATCCGAAAATTCTTCTAAATTGTAGGTTTTCGTACTACTTACAGAAGCATCTGCACTTACAAAGAGGATGCTTTCTTCTTTCTCAAATACCTTTACCATGTCCGCACCATATATTTGGTAATCAAGCGTAAAGAGAATGTCGATTTCATTACGGCGAACCATCCCAAGAAGTTCTTCGGTCTTCCCTATAATTACTTTAGTTTCCACATTAGGATGTTCAAGGTGAAAATTATAGATAAGTTCTGGAAAGACACTTGATCCAAGTGATCCCACTGTACCCACTCGAATGGTCCCATGTTCTTTCTTAGTGGATTGATTAAATATACGGGCTTCCTCTACCGTCCTTAAAACTTCATTCGCATAGAAAATAAATGCTTCACCTTCTTCGGTCAAATGAATTTTACGATTCATACGATCAAAGAGTTTCGTTTGAAGTTCTTCCTCGAGTTGTTGGATTTGAATGGTTACCGCAGCCTGAGTATACCCTAGTGCGTCCGCTGCTTTACTAAAACTTTCTTTCTCCACAACCTTCACAAATGTCTGAAAATGTCTAAGATTCATATGCCCTCCCATTAATTATATTTATCCGTTTTATAAATTCTATTAAATATTCTTATTATAGAATTTATGGTATATTTTCATTAACACAAAGTCAAGTTAATGGAGGTATATGAATGAAACGATATGAACTCGATGAAGATGCTACGATCGAAGCAATAATGATTGAATTTATTAATACATTTTATGAGGGTGAAGCAAATCCAGGGAAAGGTCCTGTATGTACCATTGCACCCGATGATGTTTTGGAACGTCTGAAAAATCAAGAAATGCCAAAGCAAGGACGTGATGTGGAATCAGTTGTATCCGAACTTATGACCGATATTTATCCTTACAGTTTACGAAGTTCACACCCACGTCATTTTGGATTTATTCCAGGACCTGCAACAAAACTCTCAGTACTGGGTGATTTAATGTCAAGTGCTTACAATGTGCATGCAAGTAATTGGGTAAACAGTTCGGCTGCAAGTACAGTCGAAGAAAATACCATTCAATGGCTTACAAAACAAATTGGATATGATAACCAAGCAGGTGGTTTGTTTGTTTCCGGTGGTTCGATGGCAAACTTAACAGGCCTCATCGCTGCTCGCGATAAAATATTAACTGAAGAGAACCGTCATTTAGGTGTCATTTATCTTTCAGACCAAACGCATCATTCTGTGGAAAAAGGATTAAAAATTATTGGATTTACAAGTCGTCAATTCCGTTTTATTGAGACGGATGACTTATTTCAAATTAAAAGTGATGTTTTGGAAAAGACAATCTTAAATGACTTAGACCAAGGATTGGTACCTTGCTGTGTTGTTGCGACTGCAGGTACTACCAATACAGGAACCGTTGATCCACTGGATGAGATTGGTGATTTGTGTAATAAGTATAATCTTTGGATGCATGTAGATGGCGCTTATGGTGCCTCATTTCTCCTTTCCACAAATCAAGTCCACCGCCTTCACGGAATTCACAAAGCAGACAGTGTCAGTTGGGACGCACATAAATTACTGTTCCAAACTTATAGTTGTGCCATGATTCTTGTAAAGGATAAACAAGATTTACTTAATAGTTTTGATGCAAGTCCTGAGTACTTAAAAGATATCGATGGTGATCGTGTTACTAATTTCGGTTCCTTAGGTATTGAACTCACACGACCAACACGCGCTTTAAAACTATGGTTATCCCTTCAAACAATTGGTATTGAAGAGTATACCCGTCGTATTGATTACGGACAAACGCTTGCAAATTATGTTCAAGAGCGCATTATAAAATCAAATCATTGGGAAATGATTTCACCCGCACAATTTTCAATTATTAACTTCCGTTATGTTCATCCCTCATTAAGTGATCTTGAAACCGATGCACTAAACACCTATCTCGCAAAGCAAATCGTTGCAGATGAATTTGCGGGCATCTTCACAACAGAACTCAAAGGACATACAGTATTAAGAATGTGTACGATAAATCCCATTACGACGATTGAAGATTTAGAAGGAACCATCAATCACCTGGAGACGCTCGCTACACACTACTTAAACACAAATCATTAAGATTTGTGTTTTTTTGCTCTTTTACGACACTCACACACATTCATGAAACATTCCAACTATAATAAGAGTGTAAGGGGGAACACATATGAATTTCTTTTTTAACTACACATTACCACTCTTTATACTCCTAACAATATTGGGATTTCCAGTTTATTTCTTATCAAAGCGAATTCACTTTAAAAAACGTTCGCGTCCAAATCGGTTCAACCAACCAAGTTATGCAGCACGTCCTCACCGTTTAAACCTAACGATAATGGGAGCTTATATTTTTATATCCTGTATTTTCATTATCTTTACTTTCTACTTAGAAAATTGGCCTCGATCAATCGAACCGAAAACACGTTGCCAAGAACCCGCTCTAACATTCACTGATCCAAGTGGTTATCTTGATGCGAAACCAGAATATGCACTGTGCTTCGATGAACATTCTCAGTTGATCTTCGAAGATCCAAACACTGCATTCGATTCGTTTATCGAAGATCACCGTTTTGATCTCTACAAGGTTCATTTAAAGTTTAAACGATTTACGCCGATCAATCGAAAAACATATCGAAATTACGCAAACTTAGATATAAATAATGAACTTGAAGCACCACATGCTCAATTCTTTAAAATTTTCAATCAAAGTGTCTATCCAAATACACAAGCACAAACGCTTCGGTTTATTCCACTCAACGTTGATGCGATTGAATTTAGTGAAACGTATAAGAAACCCGATGGTGACATTGAACGAACCGAACAACATCAAGAATTTGCCATTATATCGGTATCGCTTGATTTACAAAGTGATGACCCAATTATTGATTTTAGAAATGCGTTTACGCTCGTTTCAGATGACACAACCACCTACTTATCGCCACGACTTATTTTAAATAAGAATAACGAACGTATGGACCTCAAGTCACGAAATAATCAAGCAACGTTAATTTTCAATGTTGATCAAGATACGCCCTACAATCTCATCTTCGCAACGGAACATACAATTCCGCAAAAAGAAGTCATTCGAAAACCATAATAAAAGTCCACAATTGTGGACTTTTATTTGAAATCACCGAAGTGATAGGCCATTTCATAAGTAAACGTTGCTTCTTGGTCTCTTGAACCAAACCATGTATGAATACCGAACTGACCGCTTTCTTCATTTTCTTTACCTGGCTCAAAAATAAACAGCGTCTTATCTTTAAGTACTACCAGGTTTAAGGATTCTTTAAACGTTTCTGCTTCTTTAAGATGGAAACGAACTGTAATCACGCCGGGAATATCATTTTGTTGATATCGCGCTGCGAACATTTCTAAATCTTTACGTGTAATTCTTCGCTCTCGCACATCCGTATCCGGACCAATATTCATTTCTTTAATAACGCCAACTTTTAAACTACCATTTTCTCGATAACTTGCAATCACATCCGCTTGGATTGAGTCATTACTGTTTGTATCCATTCGTGGTAGAATCATTTCTTCAAAACGCATATTTGTATATGATTCATTAATGTTTAAATCAAACCCTGCTTGTTTAATGCGGATTTGTTCTTTAAGAATTCGCGTAAAATCACCTTTACTAATATAAAACGAATAGAGGTGTTTCTCACCTACGTAAATATCTTTATCACGCCCAAGTGTCGGTACCATAACGGGTTTAAGGAATCGATTACGCGTTGTAGGTTCATTTATATATTTATACAGACCATAGCCTGCCGCAGCAATTAAAGCTGGAACGATTAGTTTTTTCATATGCTACCTCCTTATCACTAAAATTTTAACACATTCTCCATACAATGAAATTGAATTGTTATCGAAACTTATGTAATTGTCATAAAGTCATGCGAATTCCTTTCTTTTTACGGTCTGTAACTCTATAATGAAAGCGATACAATTTTTAGAAACGGAGTGTCATCATGAAAATAATCGCAATCACAGGTTCCGTAGCAGGACGTAAGACACGCGTCGCTTTGGACTATGTTATCCAAGAAATAGCCAAACACAATCACACCATTGACACGGAAATTATTAATATCGGAGATTATGATCTTCAGTTTAGCGATGGACGTTCTGTTGACCAATATAATTCGGATACTCAGTATGTTATTAATTCAATTATGGAAGCAGATGCACTCATCGTTGGAACACCAACCTATCAGACTTCTATACCTGGCGCACTAAAAAATATTTTCGACTTATTACCCATGCATGCCTTGGTTGATAAGAGTGCCGGCATTGTGGTTACTGCAGGATCACCAAAGTATTTTTTAATGGCAGAACAACAACTTAAACCCATTCTATCTTACATGGGAGCACGCATTGTTCAGAAATATGTTTTTATCGAAGATTGTGATTTTGATGGCCTTGAAATAAAGAATGATAATATTTTAGACCGCTTGCGAAACTTAGGTGATGACGTCATTTGTTCAGTAGAACATAGGACTTGGGTACAAAATCATCCGATGAAGAAAGATCAATTCCCTTATAACGATAAATAAAAGTATTGACAAAGATTTGATAGTACGATATTATTTCACTTAAATCGCAGAACAAGAGAGTAAACATTTGGATATCGATAGCGAATTAGGGATGGTGGAAGCCTAATGGATGAAATATGTTGAACCGCACTTGGGAGATGTTTATCTGAACAAAGAGTAGGATAAACCGCAAACCTAGCGTTACAGGAGAGAGGTCATATGAATAACATATGGCAATTAGAGTGGTACCGCGTTTAACACGTCTCTAGATATACACTATCTAGGGACGTTTTTTTGTTCCTAGATTCAAATAAAAGCGAGGAGAATTTTTATGGGAATCAAACGACGACGTGACTTCGCAAAGAGCACAAACCAAACATAGAGCGAACATCACAAGGAGAGAAACAAAATGAAAAAAACATTTATAGTAGCTTGCGTAACATTATTATTTTTAAGCGGTTGTGGAAAGAAGGATACAACCGTAACGAAACTTGAAGCAATCAAATCAAAAGGTGAAATTGTTTTAGTAACATCACCTGACTATGCACCCTATGAATTCATCGATGCAACAAAAACAGGTCAAGATCAATATGTAGGTGCGGACATCGAACTCGCAAAATTTATTGCGAATGAAATTGGTGTAGATCTCGTTATTAAAGCGATGAGCTTTGGTGATATTGCCTCCGCAGTATCACTTGGAAAATTTGATATGGGTATTGCGGGATTTACCTTTAATGAAGAACGTGCAGAACAAGTTGATTTCAGTAATACTTATGATACGACGGAGTCCACATGCCAAGGTTTTCTTGTAACGAAAGAAAAAGAAGCAACACTTAATACAATTGATGATTTAAAAACTGCGAAGGTTGCCGTTCAAAATGGTTCACTCCCTCAAACTTACGTGGAGACAGAACTTCCAGAAGCAACAATGCAACTCGTTAATACATTGGATGATGCTGTCCTTCAGTTGAATGTTGGAAAAGTGGATGCGATTGCTGCATCCTGTGCATCAGGTGAAGGATTTACCTTAAATAATAAAAATCTTGTTGTAAGTAAAGTTAAATTCGCAACAATCGATGATAACGGTACAAAAGTCATCTTAGAAAAAGGTCAAGAAGATCTTATGGATGAAGTAAATAAAGCAATTGCGAAAGCTGTAGAACTTGATTTGTATAAACAATGGCTTGCTGATGCTACAAGTATTGCAAAACAATTAGGAGCGATTGACTAAGATGTTTCAAGATATATTAAAGCTCATTAATCGCTATGGACATGTGTATCTTAAGGGAGCTTGGGGTACACTGACCATTTCTGTTGTTGTTGTATTAATTAGTACCCTACTTGGTGCCTTTCTCGCAATGGGGAAGATGTCGAAATTTAAGCCTTTAAAAACAATTATTAATGTCTATATCGAAGTAATTCGTGGAACACCACTACTACTTCAACTAAGTTTATTTTATTTTTTAGGCTCTGAGTACATCTCCACATCCGTTCCGGATGTAGGATGGATCATGGTTGCTTTGATTATTAATTCGAGTGCCTATGTAGCGGAAATCTTCCGTGCTGGTATTCAAGCTGTTGATAAAGGTCAATTTGAAGCCGCAAAAAGTCTTGGTATTTCAAATGCTAATATGATGAAGAAGATTATCTTCCCACAAGCGATTAAGAATATCTTACCTGCTTTAGGGAATGAATTTATTACAATGATAAAAGAAACATCTTTAGCATCGGTATTCTTTGTAAACAACTTGATGACTTCGGAATCAATTGTCTCAAGTGCAACCCACTTAAAACTACCGTCTTTGATGATTGTAGGGGTTATTTACTTTATAATGACTTTCTCAACATCGAAATTAATCTCCGCATTTGAACGAAAGGTGGCCCTCAATGACTAAACCGCTACTTGAAATCAAAAACATACATAAAGCATATGGAGACTTATCCGTGC
This sequence comes from Erysipelothrix amsterdamensis, assembly GCF_940143175.1. NCBI lineage: Bacteria > Bacillati > Bacillota > Erysipelotrichia > Erysipelotrichales > Erysipelotrichaceae > Erysipelothrix > Erysipelothrix amsterdamensis. Next base: position 1,719,045 of record NZ_OW659496.1, read on the forward strand.
TTCAAGGAATTAATGAAACAATTACCCAGGGTGAAGTTGTTTCGATTATTGGTCCTTCGGGTTCAGGAAAGTCAACGTTGCTACGGTGCTTAAATTTACTTGAAACACCATGTTCAGGTAGCATTATCTTTGATGGTGTAGCATTAGAGCCAGATCATAAAAACTTAGATAAGCTACGTCAAGAAATTGGGATGGTTTTCCAACATTTTAATGTTTTCCCCAATTTAACGGTTTTGGAAAACATTACCCTCGCACCAACTCTAGAAAAAGGGATGTCTAAAGATGAAGCAAATACTTTAGGTTTATCGTTACTTGATAAGGTAGGGCTTAAGGATAAGGCACATGAATTTCCACGTAAGTTATCTGGAGGACAAAAGCAACGTCTTGCGATTGTCCGTGCGCTTGCAATGCAACCTCAAGTTATGCTCTTTGATGAACCAACATCTGCATTAGATCCAGAAATGGTTAAAGATGTACTTGAAGTTATTAAAGATCTTGCGGTAAGTGGGATGACAATTGTAATTGTGACTCACGAGATGAATTTCGCAAAAGAAATCAGTGATCGTGTGTTATTTATGGATGGTGGTGTTATCTGCGAACAGGGAACACCTGAAGCAATCTTTGATAACCCGACACATCCTCGTACTATTGAGTTTCTAAGTAAAGTTTTATAAAAAAAAGCAAGTCTTAAATTGATAAGCTCCCCTTAAAGTAGACACCCGAAATAAATAAAATCGGGCACTACAAAAAAGGAGGAGCTTTTTCTATGGGGAGAAAGAATAAATATCCAGCCGAAATAAAAGAACAAGCAATTAATGAATATTTGAATGGCATAAAAGGTGCACCAGAAATAGCTGAAGAATTATCTATTGATTCTAGTACATTACGTAGTTGGGTGAAAAAGTATCAAACTTATGGTATTGAAGTTTTTTCAGATAAAGATCGAAACAAAAGTTATTCGAAAGAGCTCAAGGAATCCGCAATTAGGGATTATCTTGAAGGCGCAGGTTCTCTTAAAGATATTAGTATTAAATATGGTATAAGTTCCCATGAGGTTTTGCGCGGATGGATAAAAAAGTATAATAGACTTGAAACTATAAAGGATTACGATCCTAAAGGAGAAGTCTATATGACAAAAGGTAGAAAAACAACAATTGAGGAGCGTCAGGAAATTGTCGCATATTGTATTGAACATGACTACGATTATAAGGGGACTGCTGAGCGCTATGAACTTTCTTATGCTCAGGTTTATCAGTGGGTGAAAAAGTATAACGAATTGGGAGATGATGGTCTTCTTGATAAACGTGGCAAGCGAAAACAAGAAGATCAACTTAGTAATGAAGAACGTTTAGAACGTAAAGTAAAACTACTTGAAAGACAACTCGAACTGAAAGAACGCGAGAACATTCTATTAAAAAAAGTGAAGGAAATCGAAAGGGGGCGATATTCTCCAAAGCAAAACAAGAAGTAAAGTATCTCGCAGTGCAGGAACTACATCATAAACATGGCTGGAGTATTCAGTGGATGTGTAAGGTACTTAAAATCGCAAGAAGTAGTTATTATAAATGGACGCATCGTGTTGAAACAAGCAATGAAATTGAAAATCATGAGCTTTGCAATCTCATTCTTGATTATGATGAACTATTTGGACATATCTTAGGCTATCGACGCATGACGGATTGGATCAATGAGTTGAATAGCGTTCAATATAACTCGAAGAGGATTCATAGACTCATGAAGATGCTAGGGGTGAAATCAGTGATTCGTCAAAAGTCTAAAAAATATTCACGAAGCACTCCTGAAATCACAGCTGAAAATATTTTAAATCGAAATTTCTTTGCCGCAAAACCGAATGAAAAATGGCTGACAGACGTCACAGAATTTAAGATTAAAGGTTCAAGTAAGAAACTATATCTCAGTGCGATTATTGATCTTTATGATTTAAGTGTTGTGGCGTATCAAATAAGTGATCGGAACAATAATCAACTTGTGTTTGATACTTATCATAAAGCTATCGCGAGATATCCAGAGGCAAAACCTTTATTTCACAGTGACCGCGGATTCCAATACACAAGTAGGGCATTTAGGAAACAGCTAGAAGATCAAGGAGTGATGCAAAGTATGTCTAGAGTGGGACATTGTATTGATAATGGTCCTATGGAAGGATTTTGGGGAACAATCAAATCAGAAATGTACTACCCTAATGAATTCAGTACAAGAAGCGAATTGAAGAAAGCAATTGAAGTGTATATTGATTTTTATAACAACAAGAGACTTCAGAAACGCTTCAAAAACAAAACACCAATGATGGTTCGAACTGAAGCGCTAGGAACAGAGACACCTGTAGTCTACGCGATTCCAACTAACAAGAAGATTGAAGCTTACTGGTCAAACATTAGAGAAAAACAAATGCAGTCACTTGTAGCATAAAAAAGATGATTCATCATAAAGTGATAAATCATCTTGGATATTTTATTTATTTCACCTGTCTACTTGACAGGGAGCAGTTCAAATTGACTTGCTTTTTTTTATGAGATAATCCCGTGCTTCTGAAATAAAGTATAAGGATCCGGTAATGACACAAGTACCGTTATTTCGATGCTTCATTCCTGTATCAATCGCTTTATATTGATCTTCGATAATGGTGACATTATGTCCGAATGCTAATTTTTCAGCACGCTCCGATCGATAAAAATCGAATTGAGTAATAATCACTTCGTCGAATACGGATTCGAGTTTATTAATCATAAGCGTATAGTCTTTATCTTTAAGTGCGGTAAAGACCGCAACCCATGGTCTAGGAAGCATTTCCATACTTCTCACGAGCATTTCAATGCCCATCTCATTGTGAGCACCATCCACATAAACACCATCCAAGACGGGCTCAAAACGTCCCGCCCATGACGCACTTGCAATTGCATTTTGAATCGTTTTTGTATCGACGGTAATATGTGGTAATGCTTTTACAAGATGAATAGCCAGACTTGCATTGCCAACTTGGTAAAGACCTTGATTTTGGATGACATAAGGTTCTTCTAATACATCAAAGTAATACGCCAACCCCTCCCGTTTAGGTTCAGCTATCACCACTTGGTGCATATTTGTTTGTTTTAAATTGGTAAAGTAGCTAAACACCTCCAAACATGAATCTTTACGTTCTGTTGTGAAAAACGGAACATTCATTTTAATGATACCTGCTTTTTCTGCAGCAATCTTCTCAATGGTATCACCCAAAATATTCATGTGGTCAAGACCAATATTCGTAATTCCAGTAATAACAGGTTGGATTACATTGGTAGCGTCAAGACGACCCCCAAGTCCAACTTCATAAATCGCATAATCTATGTCATTATCAATAAAATATAAAATGGAAATAAGAACATCGATTTCAAACATACTTAATTGGTACTGATCCCAAAATGGCTCCGTAACATTAATATACATTAATAAATCAGAATCACTAATATTTTCATTGTTGATGCGAATACGATCATTATGTACCGTAAGATGCGGTGACGTGAAGGTCCCTACAGAATACCCAGCTTCTTGTAGGATAGCACGTGTATAGTTTGTTGTTGAACCTTTTCCATTGGTTCCCCCAATATGGATACAAGTAAGTGAATCTTGAGGATTCCCCATATCTGCTAAGCATTGACGAAATAAGTCAATGCCATACGTTTGATTTTTACGTTTCATAAGCGCATCAAGCGCTGGTTCTATTTGTCTAAACATGTAACACTCCAATTAATTTCTTTTTGATTTCGTTCGTAAAGTAAGGCATTAATTTTCGAAAATGGGCGTGACCCAATAAATCCACGATAAGCTCCAAGTGGTGATGGGTGACTTGATTCAATAAATTGATGATGATCTTTAACGAGTGATTTTTTGGCTTGTGCCTTTTTTCCCCACAAGACAAAAATTATCGGTTCTTTACGGCACCCGAGTTCCGAAATAACACGATCTGTGAATTGCTCCCATCCAAGCTGCCCATGGGACATGGGTTCACCTTCTCTGACTGTTAGTAATGTATTAAGAAGTAAAACGCCCTGTTTTGCCCAAGCGGATAAATCACCATGTTCATTTTTTATACCAAGATCGGATTCCAATTCTTTGTAGATGTTTACCAAACTCTTTGGTAATTTTTGATCTTTGAAGACTGAAAAACTCATCCCCATTGCTTGACCGGGTTGGTGGTATGGATCTTGTCCTAAAATCACAACCCTCACGTCTTCAAACTTTGTGTAATCAAAGGCGGTATAAACCAGATCTTTGGGTGGATATATTGTGAATGCTTTTCGTTCGTCTTCGATTTTACGTTCAAGCATTTTAAAATACTCTTTTTTCATTTCTTCATTAAATAATTGTTCCCAGTTCATAACGTCCTCCTGTACATTTCTAAAAAATAAAAGCCAGATATCTGGCTTTTATTCACTTACTGAAATTACTTCATGACGTTCCATTGCCTCAATATAGTCGTGAGCTTGACGGACTGTATCATAATTTGGTTCCATTACATAAAGTGCTGGACCCGGCATTGAATACGTCGTTGTACTTGAACTTCCAGTTCCTGTTACTGCATAAGATTGAATATCCCAATCTGACATATCATTAATTTGTTGTTTTATTAATTTCTTAAAGTCACTCTCTTCCATACTCATTTGGAATGAGTCGGAAACTGAATTTAGAATAGAAGTATAGTTCGTAATAATTGCAGGTGACATTGCTTTCTTAAGAATACCTGTAATAAGTGCTTGTTGGTTTTTTACACGGTCATTATCTCCGTTTGGAAGATTGTAACGTTCACGTGCAAAGATGAGACCATTACGACCATCAACATGGTTAATGCCTTCATCAAAATAGACACCCGCAAACGATTGGAATGCGTATCGTGAATAGACATCAACGCCACCCAATGCATCGATAATTGTTTCTACTGAACTAAAGTTAACCTTAACAAAATAGTCAATATCGATATCAAAGAGATTTTCAAGTGTTGCCATTGATTCCCCAACACCATAAATTCCAGCATGGGTTAATTTGTCATAAGCTCCAAATGATGCCAGTTCAACGTGATAATCACGAGGAATACTTGTCAGTAAAATTTGTTTGTTTTTTGGATCGACCGTCATAATCATATTTACATCGGATCGTGATACTGATGATACTGGTCCATAGGTATCAATTCCTGTCACAAACATACTGAAGGTATCCTTCATAACATCAGCATTTTTGTTTTTGAAATCAACTTCTTCTTCATAAGCCACCGTACCAATAATGCGTGTCTTCTCATCAAAATCTTTGACCTCATCTTGAATAAAGCCACGATGCGCTTCACTCAACAAGATTACTTCTTGAGTGCCATCATATAAATCATTTGCGAGTTCTGTATAATCTTCGTAATCTACGATGTTAATATCTGATTTATACTTTTCATCAATTAACTTTTTCCCTTTAGTAATGTTTTTAGAATCAAGACGTGTGTTGGCACCAATTGGTAATTCCTTCACGTCTTCAATACTTTTATATTTTGAATCTTTCATGACCACTACAGAAATAACGTGTGTATCTTTATTTGCACCGGTTAATTTCCCTAAGAAACTGTTTCCGGTAACTAAATAACGTGTTCCAAGTAATAAGAGTAAACTTAAAATTAAGCTATACACCTTACCGAAATTTTTTAACTTACCGGGTTTGGTGAGCATGGTTATGAGCGCTCCAATAAGGAATAGAAGTAGGATAACCCCCACTATAATCATTAGATACTTTGTAGGAATTGCATTAAACTTGTAGATTGCATACAAAGTAACGAGTGAACAAAGTAAAAAGATTAAAATGATTACTTTGTCTCTGAATAATATAAATTCTTTTCGATTGTTTTTAGCCATGCTAACCTCCATCACAAATTTGTGATTATCAATTAATTGTCTTTCTTTTCTTCGTTTTCGGAAGAAGCATCATTCTTTGATTCTTCTTTTTTTGCTTCAAGTGCCTTTTTCTCATCTTCAGCTTTTTTGGCTTCTAATGCTTTTTTCTCATCTTCAGTTAAATCATTCTCCTCAATCCATTTGTTTGCAAGTGAAACAATTTCGGACTGAGCTTCATCAACCGTTAGTTTATGATCATAAAGATCTCTTAATATCGGCATGAAATCAACTTCTTTATAAAGACTACGTGCTAATTTGGTTGGATTATTATCCAATGCCATCACTGGTGGCGTATCATGGAAATTATACGCTCTCATTTTTTCAATGAGTTTCTTATCGGTAATTGTAAGCTCATCAAGGTGAATACGATGATAAATCGGCGTTTTACCCACAGAACTCTTGTAAGTTGATACCCCTTCTCCGCTACGCAAGATTCGAATTACTTCTGCGGCAGCAGATGGGTATTTAGTTTCTTTACGTGCGATATAACCATCAACCTCACCCATCGGAGACATCCGGTGCTTCATATACTCTGGATAAGGTGCATACACATATTCGTCCTTAGTACTCATCTCGTATTTATCGGCCATTTCAAAATCAGTAATAAGGCTAAAGGCTGAGCGTCGTTCGTAAAACGCTGCATCCAATTGCCATGGAAGGTCTTCTGCCTTCACATCTTTTGGTAATGTTTTATCCATTTTGTGGGTACTCATCGCTTCAATAAAGACGAGCCCATCTCTAAATTCTTGGGTTTCAAAGCCTGGGTCCGATCCTTTTTTCGTGAAATTCAACGTCCATCGACCACTGGTTAAGAAAGGATAAAAGGATTCTTGGTCTTTAAAGGATAATGGAAATACCATATCGGTCTTTTTAAGAATTTTATCGGAAGCTTTATAAATTTGATCCCATGTTTCAAAAACATCTGGTAATCCAGAATCATCTGAATCTTTTAAATCAAATCCTGCTTCTTCTAAAAGTGTTTTATTATAAACAAAGAGGCCCCCCTCGATACTATTTTGAACAAAATAGTATCCTTTGAGATTTATTGAATCTTGAAGTTGGACTGGAATTCTACTTCCAACGACCGTATCAAGGCCATTGCCTAGATTAACCAATTGATCTAAAAAGTAAACAGCATTTTTCTGCGAGGTTACCATTACATCGTAAGGGAGTCCTTTAGCCATTTGATCAATACTTAATGGTTCTTGGACAACATAACTAATCGCATCTTTATGTTGCGGATGCGTTTCATCCCATGTGGAAACTAAGTATTCCCCAAGCTCTTTATTTTCAACTTGTACGGTGAGTGATGCATTTTCTTCAATACTGAAATACTCGTTATCTTTATCGTAACACACCGTTTTCCCATCAACAGTACAACGGCTGTTTAAGAAAAAGAATGAGGTTGAAAAAACTGCAAGTAACAAGACTGCGACAACGCCAATAATAACACTCTTATTCTCTTTAGGATTTTTAACCAATCGTTGTTTTTCTTTCTTGTCGTTTGCATTTTCCTCAACGTGCACTTCTTGATGTTCTTGACTCATCCTTACTGCACCTCCTTCCCATGAATTGTATATTCAACATTTGGTAATTCTTTTATCGTTTTGGCACCTACTAAAACCATCAACTTTTTGAAGTCTTCCAGAAACATGGAGACTTCTTCAAGCATTGCATCTGATTCTAAATGAGCTGCCTTCAGGAAATATCCTGAAATTCCTACGGCTTGTGCGCCTAGAATTAAACACTTCATGGCATCAAGTGGGTTTTGAATACCACCGGATGCGAAAATATTACACTTTTCTTGGTACGACTTCGTCATTATAAGCGACTCTACGGTTGTAATACCCCAATCTGATAAATAATTATAGCGTTTACCTTGTGATCGTTCATTTTCAATCCAAACAAAATTGGTACCACCTCGACCACTTACATCAACATGTCGTACACCACAGGCATAAAGCTGCGCAACAGTCTTATCACTCATACCAAATCCTACTTCTTTAACAATAACAGGAACATCAACCGATGCCACGATTTGAGTAATGTTCTCAATCCAATGTGAAAAATCGCGATCCCCTTCATCCATAGCTATCTCTTGTGCAACATTAATGTGAATCCCTAATGCATTCGCATCAATCATTTTGATTGCGCGTTTTGCATCCTCAACCGTAGCATTCGCACCCACATTACCAATAATAAAACCCGAAGGGTTTTCATCGCGGACAACTCGGTATGACGACGCCAAGCTTGGATCATCAAGTGCTGCATGCTGCGATCCAACTGCCATCGGCAATCCAAAAATACGAGCAATTCTCGCTAGTTTTCGATTTAAAATTTCAGTTTTTTCACTGCCACCTGTCATTGCATTAATATAGATTGGATACTTCATCGTTTGACCTAAAAACTGAATGGACGCATCCACGTCACTCAAATTTATATTTGGTAAACTTTGGTGAATAATCCGTATGGTATCAAAATCAGATTGATACACATTTTGCCTTAGAGCAAGTGTTACATGTTCGTCTTTTCTTTTTGATCTCATTTACGTTTCATACACTCCTACATCTAGATATAGAATACCATGTTTTTCCCATTCGTGTACCAAAGTGTTCGCTTTTTCATTAAAGTTTTCAGATATCAATGCGAATCCACAATCACCACCACCAGAACCGGATATCTTCGCAGGAAAGTCGAGATTTTGTGCTGATTCGATAAGTGCTGTTAATTCATTTGTTTCGATATTAATATCAGCACGATTCCCTAATTCAAGCATCAACAATCTATAGTTATTAATCGCTTGGGAAAGCATCCCAAAATTATCTTGATTCCAAGCAATTATAAATGAATCGACAAAGCGATTGGCATCATTTAGAAACGATTCATAGTACTTTGGATTTATACTGTTTAATTCACGTGCTGAATCAACAAACGGAGCTGTTTGATTTACCGTACCAGTCCATCCTACACAAAGTTTGACTGAATTTGATATGAGCGGTTCAATCACCAATCCTGGCCACGATGTATGTACAAGATTCATATTACACATATCCTCAACGATCAACCAAGATTCATCATAGCGTTCATAAGCAACCAGACCTCCAAAACAAGTAGAGGCTAAATCACCACCAGAACTCATTTCACCCACAATAACTTGAGCCATCACCGAGAGTTTAAAAAGTTCTAATGAATCTAAGTTAACATCGTGAAGTTTTAAGATTGCATCAATTACTGCCACAATCACGACACCACTGGAACCAAATCCATACTTTCGTTGATTATCCGAATCCAGTTCACTTTCAATATGCATTTTGAAAGAAATCATCGGCTTTTTCTTAAATTTTAAATAACGTCTCGACATTTCAATTGCAGCTTTCACATGAACTAAATTATCATTCTGCATAAAAATTTCAGTGCCTTGAAGATCACCATAGCGACTGTTCACCTCAAACTGCTCTGAAGGTTCGATATATACATTTAGAAACCGGTCAATAGCCGCAATAACTGCTTTTTGTCCAGGTTCCATAATTGCATACTCACCCATAAGAAACAGTTTCCCAGGAAATTTAGAGTGAATCATGAACTGAAACCCCCACTCCCGGTGCACATACCACTGTGTTTATACCTTCTAACTCATTAAGAATTGCATCAACATGGTCTGAGGTCGTCATTATCTTTACATTCGGACCCGCATCCATTGTGAAGAAAGCAGGTATTGATTTTTGTAAGGTACGAACTTTATTCATAATTTCGACTGTTTGAGGTTCAAAATACCACATATTTACAGCCATCAAAGATGCATGCATCCGTAGCGCATTCCCTTGAGCAATTGCTCCCACAGTCCAAATATCATGGTCTTTTAGAGCCTGTTCAAGTAAAACAATATCTTTTTCTGTCTGTTCAACCCAAGCTGGGTAATAGACTGATGACTCAACCGTTGTGTTCATCGCTTGACTGCTTAAAAATGGTTTCTCCTGATCATTAAGGATACAGACAATCATTCGAAACTCAGGCCAAGGATTCATCGCTATGGGTTGAGCAAAACTATCAAGATCCCCAGTCCCTCGATTCCACCTAACAAAACCACCATAAATTGAACGGGAGGCACTGCCAGAACCCAATCTTGCACAACGCGAAACTTCTTCATCCGATAAATTAAGATGCAAAGTCGCCGCTTTCGCAAGCGCAGCAAATGCGGACGCAGAAGAAGCAAGACCAGCAGCCTTCGGAACAGCATTCGTCGAATGAATTCGCGCAAAAGAAGGTATATCATAACGCTCACGTAAAGCGTTCATATACCAAACAACACGATCTTTTTCCTTACCTTCTACTAAAACGCCATCCAGGATAAATACATCCTCAGTAAGCGCTGAATCATAATCTACACTTGTTTCTGTATAAAATTGATCTAAAGTCAACGAAAGACTTGAATTGTGCGGTATTTTTAATTCATTATCTTTCTTGCCCCAATATTTAATTAAAGCGATATTAGTATGAGCACGAACTGTTTTATTCATGAATCTGTTTTCCATTTAGATTATAAGACCAAGTATCTACCGCACCCGCTTCTTTTAATTTTTGAGATACATGAATTGAATCCGATTCATTTGCGCACAAAGCAATAATACAACCACCTTTTCCAGAACCCGTTAATTTAGCGCCTAATGCACCTTCTTGTAAGGCAACGGCTGTCAAGTGGTCTAATTTTTCATTACTTACGCGGATTGTTCTTAAAACTTCATGAGCAAGGTTCATACAATTTCCAACCTCACCAACATTTCTTGTTTGAAGATGAACACGTGTTTCATTCGTTAAATCAGCCAATTTATTCATAAGCGATTCAACATAATCAGGATTATCCTTTAGCATTGCATTCACTTCCGATACCGCAAGACGTGTTTGTCCGGAATCACCGGTATCAGCAACCACAAGAATTGCATCCATATCAACTTCGATAACCTCACCCCGTTTACCGCGTTCAAAAAACACAGGTTTTCCCATCGCAATGGTATTCGCATCCAAACCGCTCGGATTGCTGTGATGGATGCGTTCGGCAACAGATACCAAATAATTTAAGTTTTCGTCGGATAAGTGAATTTTAAATGCATCAAAAAGACCACGAACAACAGATACAGAGACAGCGGCACTCGAGCCCAATCCTCTTTGTGGTGGTAATGTTGATGTAATTGAAATATGAAGACCATAGTTTTCTTTATTCATAAATTTTAAAGTTATTGTAATCAATTCCTTGATGCCCGCAATCACAGAAGGTGAACTTGATAAAGCACCTTGGTAATAGAGACAGTCAATCGTGGTTTCCTTTTGATGGAAATCCACTCTAGTCTCAATGCGTGCGGAAGCAAAAGGTAATGCAATCGCTGGCTTACCATAAACCACTGAATGTTCACCCATTAAAATAATCTTTCCGGTCGCAGACCCAATTCCGTATAGACTCATATAAACACCTTCCAAACATAAATAGCATCTATATTATACATCATAATTCTTAAGATTTTCCAATTCACATTAATTCATATAATTGTGGACAAAAAAAAGCGAGCTAAGCCCGCTTTAGAATTATTATAATGCTTCAATATCTGTATATGAAATCTCAGTCGGAGTCTCACGACCAAATAAAATCGTAAGAATCATTGCTGTTTGAGAATCATTATTCATACTATCAACAGTTCCTTCAATACCAGCGAATGGACCTGAAAGAATGCGTACTGTATCGCCTTCTTTGAAATTAACGATAAGTTTTTGATCACTCATACCCATGCGTCTTAGGATTGATTCAATCTCTTCATCTGAAACTGGGAATGGTTTTGCACCACCACCTGATGAACCGATAAATCCTGTAACCCCTGGCGTATTACGAACAATATACCACGCTTCATCCGTCATAATCATTTCTACGAATAAATATCCTGGGAATAAGTTACGAAGTTTTTCAACTTTTTTACCATTCTTATATTCAATTTCTTTTTCTTCAGCTACAAGAATTCTAAATAAAGCATCTTCGATACCCATTGATTCTACGCGTCGTTCTAAGTTTTCTTTAACACGGTTTTCATGTCCTGAATAGGTGTTAACAACATACCATTTTTTTTCTTCCATTTTATCCACCAATTCCAATCAATTTCAATGCTGCTACTAACACAACTTCTGTTAGTAAAAAGTAAGCTACAAAAAACAGAACAAAACATAAAACAATTGTTGTGTTTCGTGTCATTTCCTTACGAGTAGGCCATTTGATTTTATGGATTTCTTCTTTAATTCCAGCAAAACTAAACCAAGCCATAGCATTTACCTCCTATTTTGTCTCTCTATGTAATGTGTGTCTTCCACATCGTTTACAAAATTTTTTTATCTCAAGTCGTTCCGTAACACTTGAATGATTTCGAAAAGTAGAGTAGTTACGTGAAAGGCAGTCAGTACATACCAAGATTACTTTTTCTCTTTTATTTGTCATTAAAAAACCCCACTTTCGTGCTCCCTAACTTTATCACAATCACAGTGGGGTGTCAATGAACTCACATGTGGGAAACATCCCGCATTGCAACGAGACGACGCCTCACTTTTTGAATGATATTATCCACATTTTTCGGTGAAATATTAAATCGATCTGCGATCTCACGATATCCAAAACCTTCTTCACGCATAGTATAAATCATTCGTTCTTTTTCTGAAATCGTTTCAAGTACTTTCCGTTCTATTTTTCGCGCATCATGATAATGAGCAACCACAACCGGATCACTTGTGATATCTTGTGACTCAATCATATCGGCAAGATATACCGATTTATCTTCTGTAACAAACAAATCTAAAGACCACTTACTGTCTAAAAGTTTGTATGATTGTGATCGACATTTTCGTAATGCTGTACGCATCGTCGAAATTACACAGAGGTTTACATAATATGCAAATCCTACATCTTTTATTTCTTTAAAGGTATATATTGCATCATAAAACCCTAGAAATCCTTCTTGAAATAAATCTTCGATACTAATTCCGATAGGCTTTTGTTGAGTATAAAGTTCATATGCTCTTTTCCAAAGCAAGCGCTTGAACTTCCCATAACTATATCCAATGCATCTTCACTATTCTGGTGAATCATATAAAGATACTCAAAATCGCTTATCATGCAAATCCCCCCATCACTGCATTATTTTCGGCGACGTACAATATCAAAGAGCAATACACCCGTTGCGACGGATACGTTTAATGAATTAACGCTTCCTTGCATTGGGATTGTGGTTAATATATCACACTCTTTTTTTACCAATCGTGAAATTCCTTTACCCTCGGAACCCACAACTAATACAAGTGGCATATCAACATTAAATTCAGTATAATCAACTGCTTCAACTGCGTTCTCTGCAGCCACTACCCAATAACCGGCTTCTTTAAGTTCAGTAATTGCTTTAACCATATTCGTAGCTTCAGCTACTTTTACAGTATTAATCGCACCTGTAGAAACTTTCGCAACCGTTGATGTTAGTCCAACACTTCGATGTTTTCCAACTACAACTCCATCGACTCCACATGCATCACACGTTCTTAAAATCGCACCTAAATTGTGAGGATCTTCAAGTTGGTCACACAAGACAATAAGATTGTTCTTTGCGCCTTGAATAATTTCTTGAAGTGAGTGATATTTGTAGTCTTGAATTTCAATTACGACACCTTGGTGCACACCATCAGCCATTTTATCCAATCGAAATTTATCCACAAACTGCGCACGAATTCCTTGTTCTTTAGCGAGCGCAACAATTTCTTGGTAATTTCCTTTATTGAACAAATATAAATTCTTTGGTTTCTGCCCACTTTTTAAATATGCAGTGACCGTATTTTTCCCAAAAATGTAATTCGACATTATATTTCCACCGTTTCTATATATTCTTTCCAAAGTTCATCCAAACGCTCTTGATGGCCTTCCATATGGAGATAACCCCATAATGCTTCAAATCCTGTTGCAATCCGATATGACATAACATCCGCATTTTTAGCCATCGATGCACTCTTCGCATTTCTACCGCGTTTATAAATTCCCATTTCTTCTTCAGTCAGCGCATTACGGTCTAATAATGTTTTCATATAATTTGCTTGCGCGATCGCGCTCACGAATTTAACCGAAGTTTCTTGTAATTGTTTTGTTTTTGTAATTCCCTGTTCAACTAAATATTGTCTTACTTGAAGGGACAAAACAGCATCTCCAACAAAAGCCAAGACATTTCCTGAATGCATCATATTATAATAATCCTCGTTCTATGAGTTCCCCGCGATAGCGATCTGCATCATCAAAATCCTTACGAGCTTTTGCTTCATTCCATTGTGTAAAGAGGCTTCGTGCTTCTTCATCAAGGACGATTCTCGTATAAGAAATACCCAACACTTCCAACATCTTCTCAACCGAAACAATAAACTTCGAGACATCACTCGCATCGATTTCTCTTTGACGAACCGCTGCATTTAATTGTTTAACCGTATCAAAGAGTACGACATTCGCATTGGCTACATTTAAGTCATCAGACATTGCATCCATAAATTGATTAAATCTTAGTTCGTCATGATTCGTACCAATTTGATATTCTAACTTTTCAAGCTCAATATAGGCTTTATTTAAGCCTTGGAAGATGCGATCAAGTTCTTTGCGCGTTTGTTCGACAAGTTCTTCCGTAATATTTAAAGTGAGACGATAATGTGTCGATAAGAGTAACCATCGTGTAGCATTTTCACCCAGTTTATCAATAAACTCTTGTGCCCACATAACATTACCAATGGACTTACTCATTTTCTCCCCATCAATATTAAGCATAGCATTATGAACCCAATAATTTGCGAGATCATGGTTGTGAAGCGCTCTACACTGCGCTGACTCATTTTCGTGATGTGGGAACTTTAAATCTTGTCCACCACCATGAATATCGATTATCTCTTGTTTAAACTCATTGTTAATCATGACCACACATTCTGTATGCCACCCGGGTCTTCCTTTTCCCCAAGGTGCATCCCATTTAATCCCATCATCATTTGTATCTTTCCACAATACAAAATCCAATGGATTTTCTTTATTACTATTCTCTTCGATGCGTGCACCAACCATCAATTCATCAATATTTTGTGAAGAAATAGCTCCATATTCTTTTGCCTTAGACACACGAAAATAAACGTCTCCATTGGACGCATAAGCATAATCATGGTCAATTAAGTCTTGGATAAATGCGATAATCTCTGGCATTGTATTGGTTACTTTTGGAGTCGCTTGTACATGATCAGCATGAAGTCCTTTTCGAACTTTTTCGTACGCTTCGATGTATCGATTTGAAATAACAGATTCATCAACACCTTCTTCCGATGCTTTTTTAATGATTTTGTCATCAACATCAGTATAGTTTGATACAAGTTTTACATCGTACCCTAACGTCTCTAAAACACGTCTTAATAAGTCAAACACGACAATGGGACGTGCATTTCCAATATGTGCGTAGTTATAAACGGTTGGACCACATACATACATGGATACCTTACCTTCCTCGATGGGTTTAAACTCTTCAAGGGAATTTGATTTTGAATTATATAACTTCATAATAGCCTCCAAACCTTTGCAATAAGTATATCATAAATAACCTTTATTTATGCACACTTCAAACATAAAAAAAGCTATCCAAATGGATAGCTTTCTTGATCATAATTGAATCAATTAGAATTTTGAAGCAACGTAATGTGCTGTACGTACTAATTGGTTTGTGTATGATGCTTCGTTGTCATACCATGAAGCAACTTTAACTAAGTTAACACCACCGATTGATGAAACTTTTGTTTGTGTTGCGTCAAATAATGAACCGTAGCTCATACCAATGATGTCTGTTGAAACAAGTTGTTCTTCAGTATAACCGAATGATTCGTTAGCTGCTGCTTTCATAGCTGCGTTTACTTCTTCAACTGATGTTGCTTTTTCAACTACTGCTACTAATTCAGTGATTGAACCAGTGATTACAGGAACACGGTGTGCTCCACCATCTAATTTACCTTGTAACTCAGGGATTACTAAACCGATTGCTTTAGCTGCTCCTGTTGAGTTAGGGATAATGCTTTGTGCAGCTGCACGTCCACGACGTAAGTCACCTTTAGCATGAGGACCATCTAATGTATTTTGGTCATTTGTATAAGCATGGATTGTTGTCATTGTTCCTGAAATAATACCATACTTGTCATTTAATACTGCAGCCATTGGAGCTAAGCAGTTTGTTGTACATGAAGCACCTGAGATAACTGTTTCGCTACCGTCAAGAATTTCATGGTTTGTGTTATAAACAACTGTTTTGATGTCGCCTGTTGCTGGAGCTGAGATAATAACTTTACGAGCTCCTGCTTCTAAGTGCATGCCAGCTTTTTCTTCAGTTGTGAAGAAACCTGTACATTCGATAACTACGTCAACACCTAATTCTTTCCAAGGTAAGTTTTTAGGATCGCGTTCGCTTAAAACTTTGATTTCGTGTCCGTCGATTACGAAAGCTCCGTCTTTAACTTCGATATCATGTTCGAAACGTCCTTGTGCTGAATCATATTTTAATAAATGAGCTAATGTTGCTGCATCTGTTAAGTCGTTGATTGCCACGATTTCCATGTCTTTTGAACCTGTTAATAAACGTGTTGCTAAACGACCAATACGGCCGAAACCGTTAATTGCTACTTTAACTGTCATAGTGTCTATATCCTCCTTATAATTGACATTCTTATTATATACCATCTCAACCAATTGTCAATTGTGAGCCAACTAACAATCTATAAAAAATCCCTATTAAACAGTGGCTTCCCAAAGGCATGGAACGCCGAATACGCACTGATAATTTTTATATGATACAATCGTTCAAATAATTCCTTATCGTTTACGCGTGCTATTAGAAATGGTGCCTTCACGCGTTGTGCTTCTGTAAATATTTTGTCCAAGCGTTCCGACACTGTAGCGTGTAGGCGTACATCTTGCACAGAGCGCGAAACAAAGGCAAGAAGCCTTACCAATGAACCACTCTTATCATAACAGCATTCCAATACTTCGACTGAATGTGGGCCATTCGTAACGATTGCATAAGCAATCAACACACCGTTTTCTTGAAGACCAATAATTTGACCATTCTGTTCTCTCATTGTTTTCTTGAGTTTTCCAAAATAATTTTCATCACGAACACAATTCCCTGTGAAATGACTTGTGAAACGACGGTACACTTCTAACAGACTTTCTGGACTGGGATCACGTACAATCCCATCCATTCCTAAAGAAGGCAACGAAACAGCTGGAATGGTATAAATATAGTTTTCCACAACCGTTTCAAATCCAAATGGTTCAAACCATTCTGGATGATCCGTATGACATAAAGTAATAATGTCTGTTTTCGAGACTTCTTCCAATATTGTTTCAATAAGTGATGTCATGGTTTCAAGCAAAACATTTGGCCTCATAAAACTCCCTATCAAATAGGATACTTTAATGTTTTTATCATGTAACGATAAAACCTTATCATGAACTTGGATCGAAGCTAAGATTTCATTATGATTATTTTTAGATAAGTAACACTGATCCTCATGATAAAAATTATTAAAATATGCATCGACAGAACCACGATTTAAGTTTGGAAACGCATCTTTCCACAACATTTGTAATTCTTTTTTATCTGTGCTGACTGCTTTTGAAATCATGAAGCATCCCCTCCCTTAATTATTACTTGTTTTCTTTATCTGTTACATCACGCGTTGTATACTCAACATCAATGACATCACCATTGTGGTTATCAGAATATGACGCATCTGAATGTGTGCTTTGGTTTTCGTAGAAATCTCGAGTACTTCCTCGAGGACGACGCACTTCTTGGATAACACGTACAATCGTACTAATTACCCAAATAATTACAACAAGACCCACCAGTTGAGGTAGAATCCTGATAATAATCATTGTTATAAAGAATAAAATTAAAAATGAAATAATTGAACCCATAATAAATACCGCCTTTTAATAATTATAACACGAAAAAAAATGTCTAATACATTTTTAGCGTGCTTCACCAATCATCACATAATGTCTGTTTGGAGGAGAGAATAGATGCAAATATCGATGTACTGTCCCGCTTCATACTCCGCTTGGCGCAGAGTTCCTTCGTATTTAAAACCGGTCTTCTCTAAAAGACGAATACAGCCTTTATTCTCCGGACAAACTTTAACTTGGAGACGATTATAGTATTTGAAATTGAATGCATAATCGATAGCGTATTGTAATGCTTCGGACAGAATCCCTTGATTCCAATATTCGTATTTTAATTTAAAACTCACTTCGATGCAGTTAAAATCAAGATCATAATTATAACACCCTACATCACCAATATAATGATCCATTTCATCGGAAATAACCCAACGAAAGCCATCTAAACTTGTCTCTGATTCTTTAAATCGATGGATTTCATTGAGCGCCTCGTCAATGCTTTCAAAACGACCCATGCCATAATATTTTGTAACACGATCGTCACACATTATATTATAGAGTTCACCGGCATCCGAATCTCTAGCGTCTCTCAAGTTAAATTTTACACCTTGGTAATGCATTATGATGCTTCCTCTTGATCCAATTTATCAGCTAATTCGATTAACTTTTTAAAACGGTGTTGCAGCCCCGATTTACTAATCGTTGCGCTATGCTCCGCTTCATAATGTTCAATAAGTTCGTTTAAACTTGCTTCAGGATGATTCATTCGTAGGTCACCCACCTGAATTAACCGATCTTCGAGTTGATTATAACGATTGTGTTCGATAAGTTTATAGATTGCATCTAATTGTTGACTGCCCGCTTTAATGGTTTTAACTTCATTCGCAACCTCGCAATTATCAAGTCGGGTTAATGAATTCTTAAAATCGCGTTGAATTCTTATATCTTCAAATTCAAGTGTATTCACATGAGCTCCGGTAATTTTTAAGAAATCCGCAATTTGGTCTGCAGCTTTCACATAAACAACTTGCCGATTGCGTCTTGAGGTAATTTTAGCGGAGATATCAAAACGATTTAAGAGTTTTTGTAAATAGAGAGCGAGTTCCTCTCCTTCACAGGTAATTTCCATATGATAATTCGCTGTTGTGGGCGCATTAATGCTTCCACTCGCAAGAAACGCACCTGCAAGATAAGCTCGTGCACAACATTCTTTAAGTGTAATTACGCTGTACGGGGTGTTCCGCATTCCTTTTGATGAATAAATTCCTAGGTCTTCTAAGATTTCCATACCCCGATCCATTACGCGTAAGATATATACGTTATTCTTTTTTAATTTTTGCTTTTTCACAACAGTTAAATCAATTTCAACCTGGTAACGTTCTTTCAAAAGTGAAAACAATCGTTTCGCGATCGCCGCATTTTCAATCTCTATTTGAATTTGCATCCGTTTGTTAGCGATTATAAGATTTGAGTTAATTTGTAAGAAGGCAGATAAAAAAGCACGTTCACAGCACTCGTGATAGATGTTTGTAGATATTTCATGTTTTACTTCACTGCTAAAGGACATCCAATCACCTCCAATATTTCATAAAAACCTTCACGCACACGATCATGATCATGACGGATTTTCCCATTTTCAAAACTTAATAAGTTTTGATCGACAACGGTATAGGTATGAACCATACTTCTAAAGTATATTGGATGGGAATCTTCGTTCTCATAATTTTGAATCACATCCGTAGGAATTTCGTCAATACATCGAACAACAAGATCAATCGGTTTTTCGATATGCTTCACAATCGCATTAACGTGATCTTCACCACTATAACCATCTGTTTCACCCGGTTGACTCATCGCGTTACAGTAATACACTATTTTCCCTGTACTTTCTTGTAGTGCCTCTTTGATCTCGGGAATAATGATATTAGGTAGTATTGATGTATACAAAGACCCTACACCGAGCAAAATTACATCTGCTTCCAAAATCGCTTTAATGGCTTTATCCGTTGCATGAACCGGCTCGTCATAGTAAACGCAATCGATTGAGTTTGCATATTTAGGGATGTTAGATTCTCCTCGGACAATCGTTCCGTCCTCCATACGTGCGCATAACGTGATCGTTTCTTCGGATGAAGGAATGATATCTCCCATTACATTTAAGACTTTAGATACGGATGCGACTGCATCCATGAAATCTCCGGTTGTGTCCGTGAGTGCTGTTAGGATTAAGTTTCCCAGATTGTGACCTGCAAGTGTAGACCGCGAATCTTTACTGAAACGGTAGTTCATGATTTGAGATAGTAAGTTCTCGGACTCAGCCAATGCGAGCATCACATTTCGTATATCACCCATTGCCGGAACATTAAAATCTTCTCGTAAACGACCCGTACTCCCACCATCATCTGCCACCGTAACAATAGCACTGAGTTCGATTGAATCAATATGTTTTAACCCTCTTAAAAGCGCTGACTGTCCTTTACCGCCACCAACAACTGCGACCTTCATTACTCTTTGTCCTCAGGCATGTCACGGTGGTCTTTAAGTGTGTTATATTGCTTATCATAATTTTCATAAAGCCAATTAACGATGGAAACAGATCGATGTTGCCCACCGGTACATCCAATCGCAACTGTTAATAAGTGTTTTGATTCTTCAATATAACGTTCAAACGCATAATCTAAAAATTGGGTTAGGTATTTTAAGAACTCTTGGGTTTTTTCATCGTTAATAACGTAATCAAATACAGGTTTATCATTCCCTGTCATCGATCGCAAAGACTCTTCCCAATATGGATTGTTTAAGAATCGCACATCAAAAACAAGGTCTGCATCCATCGGCAAGCCTTTACGATACCCAAAGGATATGAAACTCAGCGACAATGATTGGTTTCCTTCAATTTTGAAGAATCGTTTAATTCTTGATGTTAGGTTTTGTTGTGTTAAAAATGTTGTGTCGATGATAATTGATGCACGTGATTTAATGTTTGAAAATTGTTCAATTTCCGCATCGATTGCTTCTTCAAGTCCATTTGCTAAATTCGCAACGATTAATGGATGGTTGCGACGATTATATTTGTAGCGTAATAGAAGCTGCTCTTTGCTCGCATCTAA
Organism: Erysipelothrix amsterdamensis; assembly: GCF_940143175.1. Classification (NCBI taxonomy): domain Bacteria; kingdom Bacillati; phylum Bacillota; class Erysipelotrichia; order Erysipelotrichales; family Erysipelotrichaceae; genus Erysipelothrix; species Erysipelothrix amsterdamensis. The sequence continues at coordinate 1,740,056 of NZ_OW659496.1, forward strand.
AAACAACACAATTAATTCGCATTCTGAGTTTTTAAATGTACGGTAGAAAATATCAAAATCCGCTGCATTAACACTTAACGCTAAATTACTGTATGTTCCATCCTTCATTGCTTCGATATCTTTGACAAGATCTTCGATCATAAATACAGGAAAACGATCAATACAATGATACCCCATGTCTTCTAAAACGGCCATGGCACTTGTTTTCCCTGCACCCGATAGACCTGTTACTAAAACTACTTTTTGTTTTTCCATGTTCCACCTCTTACCCCAATTATAACAAAAATCTAAGGCTATGCCTTAGATTTAAGATCTTGTATATAGTGAAATGCATTTTGCGCCGCAATTGCTCCATCACTTGTTGCTGTAACAATTTGACGTAAATGTTTTTGAATAACATCCCCTGCTCCAAAAATACCTGGAATTGCAGTTTCAAGTTGGTTATTAACGATCAAATAACCTTCGTTATCGAGAACATTTAAATCTTTTAAGAACCCTGTTGCTGGAATCGCTCCAATATAAGGGAAGACGCCATCTGTATCAATTACAAGTGGCTCTCCAGTTTCAACATGTTCAAACTTCATACCTGTTAACTTCCCATCGTTATCGATGTAGTCCACTGGAATATGTTTTTTAATGATATTAATTTTTTCGTTATTAAATACTTGGCGTTGCGCTGAATCATCACCACGGAACACATCTCTTCGAATCACAAGATTAACTTCATTGGCAAACTGTGTTAAATAGACAGCCTCTTCAAGTGCGGAGTTTCCTCCACCAATAACAACTACTTTTTTATCTCTAAAGAATGCTCCATCACACACAGCACAATAAGATAGACCATGACCCAAGAGTGCATCATCTTTTTCAAATCCTAATGTACGTTCGTTTGTCCCTGTTGCCACAATCACAACATGGGCACGGTATTCTGAACCATCTTCAGTTTTGATTACTTTAAATTCCCCTTCATCAACAATGCCATTCACATTCCCATAAAGGTATTCTGTACCATAAGCGGTTGAGTGTTCAAACATCTTCATTGATAAATCAACACCCGCAATATTATCCACACCTGGATAATTTTGGACCAAGTCCGTTTTAATCATTTTTCCACCGGGAGCTTCCGATTCCAACATTGCTGTTTTCAAGCCTGCACGTCCTGCATAAACGGCTGCTGTTAAACCTGCTGGACCCGCTCCAATAATGATTACATCATAGTTATTGTCCATTCGTGATCCTCCTTCAATATTTCTTTGATTTCCATTAAATCCGAAATCATACGATTCGGTTTACTTTCTTCTAAATCCTTCTCACGTATTTTATCAAATACATATCCGATAGTAAACGAACCTGCCCGCTGTCCAGCGAGAATATCTGAAGCAGTATCTCCAACATATATTAATTGTCCACGATCTGCATTCATCAATTCAAGTGCCTTATCGATGCCTGCTGGATCGGGTTTAACCGGTTCAAATAAATCACAGCCTAATACGACTTCAAAAAGTTCGGGTTTAATTCCTGTAACTTTCATTCCGAGTTCAAGGGTTGATGTGATTTTGTTTGAAACAATACCCATTCGATATCCTTCATTTTTTAAATCTTCTAATAGCTCTATGGCGTGTTCCATAGGAACAACATAGGTTTCATGTAATTCATGATTAATTCGTCGGTACTCTTGAATAATGGCGTCGATTTCTTCTTCTTCAAAGTATTTACTAAACGTATCGTGAAGTGTCGGTCCGAGGAATGTTTTCATTTCTTGTTCTTCCAGTTGGTATTCGGGTTTGTATATTTCGAACACGCGACGGAACGTTTCTAGAATACATGATTGGGTATTGGCGATGGTTCCATCAAAATCGAATAAGATAATCGGTTTTCGACGTTCCAAGTATTTCTTAAAGCAGCCCATATATCCCGCAACACCAACAATTACAAATATAATTGAAATAAATTGCGCAACGCGAATCGGTCCAAACATCAGACTGTCTGATCTAAACCCTTCAATAATGAAACGTGTTGCACCATACCACATCATATATGCGAAGGTTAAATCACCACGTTTAATTTTACTTAATCGTTTAAGTACAAAAACAATAAGAATCCACCCTATAATGTTTGCGACACTTTCATAGAAAAATGTAGGTTGACGGAAAGCACCATCAATAAACATCATGTCTTTAAACCACATAGGGAAATGATTATAGAAGCTTTCTTGGACGACACGTCCATAGGCTTCTTTATTCATAAAATTACCCCAGCGCCCAATTGCTTGAGCGAGTAATATATTTGGAATAATTAAATCAGCCCACTGTATAAAATTAAGACGACGGCGTTTGGTAAACCAGTAACCGAAAGCGACCCCCGCAATCAAGCCTCCTTGAATTGCAAGACCACCTTCATGAATCGCGAAGATACGTAACGGTTGAGCAAGGTATGTTTTAAATTCAAAAAATAAAACATACCAAATACGCGCGCCTAGAAAACCGGCGATGAGCGAACCCATAAATAAATCTTCAATATCGTCTTTCTTATAACCCACCTTTAGTAAGTTACGTTGACTTATATAATATGCAAGAAATGCACCCGTCATAATCAAAATTGCATACCACGCAATGCTTACAGGGCCAATCTGCACGAATGTTTGAGTATTTGGAAAAAACTTAATCATCAACATGCTCCTTTGCTTGACGTTTAATAAAATCCATTACGCGCTCGTCAAAAATCTCTGCGCTATTAATTCCTCGTTGCTTAAGCATATGATCACGCACTGCTGATTCAACGAGCACAGCCATATTACGACCCTCTTTAACAGGGAACACCAAATGCGGAATTTGTAATCCTAATGCTTCATAGGGTAACTGTTCTTCGATTCCCGCTCTTAAATATTGCTGATTATCATCCCATTTTGTAAACTCAATTACAAAATTTATTTCTTCTTGTTCAAGATAGGATCGTACACCAAACATCTGACTTACATCAATGATTCCAATTCCACGAATTTCAAGCATGCTCCGTAGTAACTCGGGTGCAGTCCCAATTATTTTATCTTTAACACGGGTAATATCAACACGATCATCGGCGATCAATGCATGACCACGCAATACCAGTTCAAGTGCTACCTCACTTTTACCCATGCCACTTTCACCAATAATAAGTACGCCTTTACCAAAAACGTTCATTAATACACCGTGAACATTCCCTGTAGGGGCCAATACTTCATCCAAGAACGTAACGATTTCCACCATGATATCGGAACTTGGTCGTTCTGTAACAAACACTGGAAAGTTCTTTTGATTCGCTACTTTACAAAGTGTTGGTGGACATGGGTTTCCACCTGTAATCAAAGCAAATGGTGTTTCTTCGTTAAGTATTGTACCAAAGCGTTCTTCTTGCTCTGATTCATCAAGTGTTTTGATAAATGATGATTCTTTATTACCGATAATAACAACACGCTTCGGTTCTGCATGGGCATAGAACCCTGTTAATTCAAGACCTGGTCTATTTGTATTTGGGAGCGTAATTCGTCTTCTTAATGATTCACGATCACCTGCTACTTGTTCGAACCCGAAATGGTCAACAAGGGTCTTAACACTACACGATACTCTTTCTTCCATAAACTACCCCTTTTCTAATACCCCTTTGAGATAATGTCCTGTATAACTATTTTCAACTTGAGCGATGTCTTCAGGTGTACCACAGGCAACAAGCGTACCGCCGCCTTCGCCACCTTCTGGACCTAAATCAATCACATAGTCTGCATTTTTAATAACATCTAGGTTATGTTCAATAACAACAACGGTATCACCATTTTCCACAATACGTTGTAATACACCAGTTAGTTTTTCCACATCGTAGCTGTGTAAACCTGTTGTAGGTTCATCTAAAACAAACATAGTCTTACCCGTTGATGGTCTTTGGAGTTCACTTGCAAGTTTAACACGTTGTGCTTCTCCACCTGATAATGTGGTTGCTGATTGACCCAATTTGATGTATCCAAGCCCAACATCTTGTAACGTTTCAAGACCCTTACGAATTTTTGAAATTGGCGCAAAGAACTCAGTTGCTTGATCAATACTCATATCAAGAATATCAAAAATTGTTTTTTCTTTATAATGTACTTGAAGTGTTTCATCGTTATATCGTTTACCGTCGCATTCACTACATTTCACAAATACATCTGGTAAAAAGTGCATTGATATCCGCTTCACACCATCACCCTTACACATTTCACAGCGGCCTCCCGCCACATTAAACGAAAATCGACCTTTATCGTATCCACGCATTTTCGCTTCAGGCGTTTTCGCAAACAAATCACGAATATCATCAAATACTCCCGTATATGTTGCGGGGTTTGAACGTGGTGTCCGTCCGATTGGATTTTGATCAATCGTAATTAATTTATCGATATTTTCAAGACCTTTAATTTTCTTATGCTTACCTGGTTTCACACGCTGTTTTCCAAGTGCATGATATACTGTCTTACTTAAAACTTCATTTACAAGCGATGACTTACCACTGCCACTTACACCCGTAACTGCAATGAATGTACCAAGTGGAAACTTAACATTGATTCCTTTGAGGTTATTTTCTTCTGCACCCATAATTTCAATTTTCTTTTTATTACCTTTACGGCGTTTTTTAGGTGTAGGTATTCTTCGTTTTCCACTGAGATACTGACCCGTAATGGAATCTTCGTTTTCTAAAATAGACGCAAGGGGTCCGTTTGCAATAACTTCTCCACCTAAAGCACCCGCACCCGGACCAATATCCACAATCCAGTCTGCTGCTTCCATTGTTTCCTCATCGTGTTCAACAACGATAAGTGTATTTCCAAGATCACGCATGTTTTTTAAAGTTTCGATAAGCCGTGCATTATCACGCTGATGCAGTCCGATGGATGGTTCATCTAAAACATAGAGAACCCCGGTCAGACGCGAACCAATTTGCGTAGCAAGTCGAATTCTTTGCGACTCGCCTCCGGAAAGACTTCCAGCGATACGGTCCAAAGTTAAATATTCAAGCCCAACATCTTTTAGGAATGTAAGACGAGAGACAATTTCTTTAATCACCAGTTCCGCGATATTCGCCTTCATTTCGTCGAGTTCTAGACGATCCATGAAGTGAAGTGCATCTCCAATGGATTGTTCCGTAAATTGACTGATGTTTAATTCACCGACACGCACACTTAAAGCTTCTTGATTGAGACGGGCACCATGACACTCAGAACACACTGCTTCACCCATAAATGATCCATACCATTCACGTGATGATGAAGATGTTGTATCACGATGACGACGTTCAATAAGACTTACAACCCCTTCAATGGGTTCATTACGATGAAAACTATTACCAGAACGAGACTCGATAACATATTTAACCGGAACAATACTTCCATAAAGTAAAATATCCATTTGCTTTTTCGTAAGTTTACTAATTGGTTTATCCACATCTACTTTTGCGAATTGTATAAGATGTTCAAAAGTCTGCCATTCAATGTTTTGAGAATTAACGATGTTTTTATAGTAGCGAATTCCGCCCTCTGCAATTGATAAACTTGGGTCTGGTATTAAAAATTCAAGGTCCACTGATTGGGTCATTCCTAAACCATTACAGTTATGGCATGCTCCCATGGGTGAATTAAAGGAAAAAAGACGAGGTTCAATGGATGCGATACTAAATCCACATTCAGGACAGGCAAAATTACTTGAAAACACCATGTTTTCTTCACCATTCTTCACAAGAACAACGCCATCACTCAGTTTCAGCGCTGTCTCTAACGAATCACTGAGTCGGTAACGACTGTCTTCTTTTTTCACAATACGGTCAATCACAACTTCGATATCATGGCGATTATTTTTCTCAAGTGTCACTTCTTCATCAAGCATCACTAAAGCACCATCGATATACGTACGTACATAACCTTCTTTTCGAAGACTATCCAATAACTCTCGGTGCTCTCCCTTTTGTGCCTTCACAACAGGTGCCAAGATTTCTAAACGCGTTTTATCTTCAAGCAACATAATACGATCAACCATTTGTTTGATCGTTTGTGATGTGATTTCAACATTATGGATTGGGCAATAAGGAATACCCACCCGAGCATACAAAAGACGCAAGTAATCATAAATCTCTGTTACAGTTCCTACTGTAGAACGGGGATTATTACTTGTCGTTTTTTGATCAATTGCGATGGATGGAGAAAGCCCCTCAATTAATTCAACATCGGGCTTTTCCATATTACCTAAGAACTGGCGTGCGTATGAACTAAGCGATTCAACATAACGGCGTTGACCTTCAGCATAAATCGTATCGAACGCTAAACTCGTTTTACCAGAACCGGACAAACCAGTCATAATTACAAGTTTATCTCTAGGAATTTCAAGGCTTATATTTTTTAGATTATTTTCTTTTGCACCTTTAATGATAATTTTATTGTTTTCCATATCTCTCACCTACTGAACAAATTATAACATGTTTCTTGTTTCCGCAATACCGCTTTACTCATCGTTAATCTGTTTTAAGACATAAGTTGAAACATCATGATATTCATGACGATCATATACAAACGTTCCATAATCTCCCACCCGATCAGCCACAACTGAAAAGATAGTCAACATCGATTCCAAAACTACAATACACTGCTCTTTTGAACTTAAATTATACGTCGCAAGCACCTTATCCCACATACTTGAGCTGATATATCGATCAAGATATTTGAAATTTTTCCCAACACTAATCGAAAAGTCAGTTTCAAAACCAACTTGCCAAGTAATCATTTGAAGAAGCATTTGACGCATCGATGCGAGATGGTCCATCGCATAAATCGGCTCATGACGTTTGATACCTTTCACGACATAAAATGATAACCATAACATCTCATTAATACAATCACGATATTTCTGTTCATTTGGTTTTTCAATCCAATAGTCACGATCTGTTGCCGGTATAACTCCCGATATAATGGAATCCTTATCCAGAATTATTTCTACGAGGTGGTCTTCCTGAAGGTAGGCTTCTAAATTTTCAATAGCGATAAAGGTAAAGTCGATACGAACTCCATCTTCAAATTGAACCAAATAATGATAGTCGCGTGATTTTAACTGTCCAAACAGCGTGAAATCATCCGGTCTTTGCATCATAAGGACTTTCCCAAAAGGTTCTAACCAAGACTGATGATTGATATAATATTCTAAATTATCCACAATGAATGCAATATCATAATCTTGCATCAAATCTTTCTCAATTTTTTTATTCACTCTTGAACCATTCATTGCGACAATTCGAATATGTTGACTCAATTTTGCTTGATCCAAAATCAGTGTCATTATTTCAGTTTCTGTTCGCATAGTCCGCCTCCTTGTGATAATAAGTAATTATCAATTTAAAGAAATCCTAAAAAGCAATTTCATTCATCTCTGCACATATACACGATTTCGATTAAAACGCTGTAACACTTTATATCATCTATTATCTCACGAGTACGCACAAACTACAAAAAAGACCAAGTTACCTTGGTCTATAAGCTTGCTTTCATCTCCATAACAATATCGCGGAGTTGAGCTGCTCTTTCAAAATCAAGAAGCGCTGCTGCTTCTCGCATTTCTTTTTCGAGGCGTTGGATAAGCTCATCCACAGCTTTTTTATCCTTACGTTTGCCTTTATTGTTACGAATACGATGTGTTAACGCTGCGGTTTCTTTACCTGCTATGACATCGCGTATTTCTTTTTTAATCGTTTGTGGTGTAATACCATGTTTCTCATTATACGCAATCTGAATATCACGTCTTCGTTTTGTTTCTTCAATCGTCTTTTTCATCGAATCCGTAATGCGATCTGCATACATGATTACATGACCATTTGAATTTCGAGCTGCACGACCTACAATTTGAACCAATGAACGGTATGAGCGGAGGAATCCCTCTTTATCGGCGTCAAGAATTGCAATTAAACTGACTTCAGGAAGATCTAGTCCTTCTCTTAAAAGGTTAATTCCAACCACCACATCATATTTCCCTAAACGCAAATCTCTAAGAATTTCAATGCGCTCAAGTGTCTTCGTTTCATGATGAAGATAGGCTACTTTAATACCCGTTTCTAAAAGGTAATTGGTTAAATCTTGAGCCATTTTAACGGTGAGAGTTGTAATTAAAACACGTTCATCACGTTCGCGACGTTCTAAAATTTGATCAATTAAGTCATCAACCTGACCCTGACTTTTTTTAATTTCGATTGTGGGATCTAAAAGACCCGTAGGGCGAATAATCTGCTCGACAACCTGATGATTTACCTTTTCAAGTTCATAATCACCGGGAGTCGCGGAAACATATATTGTTTGTTTTTGAACACTCGTAAATTCTTCGAAAGTCATTGGACGGTTATTCATTGCACTTGGCAATCGGAACCCATACTCTACAAGTGTGCGCTTACGAGACTGATCCCCATTATACATTCCTCTAACTTGAGGTAGTGAAACGTGAGACTCATCCACAACAAAGAGATAATCATCTGGGAAATAATCAAAGAGTGTGTAGGGTCTTTGATTAGGATCACGACCGTCAATATGCATTGAGTAGTTTTCCACACCCGAACACATCCCAAATTCTCGTAAAGCCTCAAGATCGTACTCTGTACGTTGTTTAAGTCGTTGGTATTCCACAAGTTTATTCTCAGATTCAAAATAAGCCAAACGCTCATGCAACTCAGCTTCGATTCGATCTGCTGCAGGACGAATTTGATCCATATCCCGAGCATACTGATTCGCAGGGAAAATGTCGTACACTAAATATCCTTCGCGGACATTCCCTGTTATGCGATCCACTTCAACAATACGATCAATTTCATCACCGAAGAACTCAACACGTACTACAATATCATCACGATCACCGCGAACCACTTCAATTACATCACCACGAACTCTAAATGTTCCTACACTTTGTTCCATATCATTACGGATGTATTGACGCTTTACAAGATCTCTCATCAAATCTTCTCGCGTTATTTCTTGACCAACACGCATAACATACAACATTTCTTTATAATAACTTGGATCTGCAGTTGCATAGATACTCGCCACCGATGCAACAATAATGGTATCACGACGTTGTAATACAGAGTTTTGGGCCGCATGGCGAAGCATATCCAACTCTTGATTAATCATCGAACTTTTTTCGATATAAGTATCTGAGCCTGGTAGATAAGCTTCAGGTTGATAATAATCAAAGTTTGAGACAAAGTATTCTACACGATTGTTTGGAAAAAATTCCTTAAACTCCGAATAGAGTTGACCTGCAAGGGTTTTATTATGTACAAAAACAAGCGTAGGTCTGTTTAACTTCGCAATCACTTGACTAACCGTGAAGGTTTTACCCGTTCCCGTAGCCCCTAAAAGAACTTGTTCTTTTTTTCCACTGAGAATCCCTTGAGTAAGTTCTGCGATTGCCTTAACCTGATCACCTTTAGGATCAAATTTAGATACAAGTTCAAATTTATGTTCTTCTTTATTTGCCATTCTTCACAACCTCAATTGCTTTTTGTAACTGAACATCTCGAGCATTGCGATTACTAGACCATTCTGAAACTACAGAACTGTATAACTGTTCTTGGATACTATGATCAATTGTATCATTCGTTTCCAAATTAAGATCTGCTTTATATTTCATCAATGCTTCTGATGTTTTGGTATCATAATATCCGTCTGTTCGACCATTATGATATCCTAAAAATTTTAATGCATTTTGAGTGTAGACAACCGCTTCATGGACTGTATCTACGTGAATTTCTTTGGAATCATCTAACACTACAAAGTTTGTATAGAAAATTGCAGGCAGCTTCACTTCTACATCCGGCTTAATGCCTGTACCGTGAATATTATTTCCCTTTGGTGAATTCCACTTCGCAATTGTAACCTTGAGCGCGCTTTTGTCATTGTATTCGTGCTGTGTTTGAACTGTGCCTTTTCCATAAGAATTAACCCCGACAACCTGAACGCCACGATTTTCTTGAAGCGCGAGCGTTAACACTTCTGAAGCACTCGCTGATTTCTCATTAATAAGCACCGCGATATCTTTGAATGGATATTGATCTTTCTCACTATCTGATACTTTATAAACTTTTTCAGAATTGTTCATAAAATCTTCTTTATAGACAACTTCATCGTTATCGAAGAAAATACGCGCAATATCTTCAATGGCTTGTAGATACCCGCCACCGTTATCACGTAAATCAATCACTAACTTATCCACACCTTGTTCTAAAAATTCATCAAGATAGAGTTTGGTTGCATCCGCAAGATTTTTCCCAAATGAAGATATTTCGATATAGCCGACGCCATCACGAATTTCTCCCCATACAAGCGCATTAATTTTTCCACGCTTAATATCAAATTCTATCGGTTTTTGATCACGCAAGACTTCTACTTTAACCGGTGTTCCTTCTTTTCCCATGATTAATTCTTGAATCTTTTCACGATCAACGGTTTTTATTTCCACACCATCAACTTTAGAGAGAACATCTCCAGCTAAAAGTCCAGCCCCCTCTGCAGGTGACCCTTTAAATACACGTGTGATAATGTTGGCACCATTACCTGCGTAGTATTGAACACCGATACCATCAAAATTCATATTTATAGATTCATTTAAATTATTCATTTCTTCTTGAGTCATGTAAGAGGTATGTTGATCCCCATTCTTCTCAAGCATTCCTTTTATCGCATTATCAATCATTTCAGATTCTGGTTGTTCCATATCTGTTTTAAAGTACCAACTTGCGAGTAAATCACGATAGACACGTTCAAAACGCTCCACGCCGACATGTGCGTCCGTTGGGCCTGCAGCTAAGTTTGAAATTTTATTAAATTGAGTACCAAGTAAAAATGCAACAATAATTACAATTACTATTTTAAAAGCCTTACGTCGTTTTTGTTGGTCTTTTGCTATTTCATCAGGCCATCGATGACGTTCGAGTTTTATACTTACTTTTTTATTTTTATCTTTCAATGAAATCACCTCAATATGGTTATAGTTTACCATAGTCTAAGCATCAAGCGTTAACATAGACTTTGGTAAAAGTAATCTAATATAATCCTAGCATAAGGGAATTAGAATTCAATGTTATAATATTAATAATCACAAATAAATCACGGAGGACAGATTATGAAACGAATTGCAGTTTTTTGCGGATCAAAAATGCCAGAATTACCCATTTATCGCGAGGAAGCTGTTAGACTCGCTAAATATTTTTCAAGTAACGATATTCAGCTTATTTATGGCGGTGCAAAGGTCGGAATTATGGGGCTTATTGCAGATACAATGCTCGATAACGGAGGCTATGTTATCGGTGTGATGCCAAGAGTTCTTGCGGATAAAGAAATTCTCCATGAAGGAATCTCAGAAGCAATACTTGTAAAGTATATGCATGAGCGTAAAGCGACTATGATGGAGATGGCAGATGGATTTATCGCTTTTCCTGGCGGATGTGGCACGATGGAAGAAATCTTTGAAGTAATAACATGGAATCAGATTGGGATTCATCATAAACCCTATGGATTCTTAAATGTGGACCATTACTATGATGGTATTAAAATGTATCTAGATAATGCCGAACGTGTTGGTTTTTCTACTAAAGAACAGATTGACCACATTATTTTCGAATCGCGTTTTGATGATTTTATCCATAAAATGGAATCTCACTTTCCGAAGAAGTAATCGATATTTATCCCAAAATAAAACTGAGCTTAAGAGGCTCAGTTTTATTTTGTTTTAGTAAAGTCCTAGTGTTGATTGCGGATGTAAGCGACATGGTACACCATATCCTTGATCACATCTTCGACCACCACTGCTTGCGGAACCCGTTCCAAAGTTCATAGTACTGTTCTCAGCCCATAGACTCCAGGCATCATAAATGGATCCACCACCCATATTAATTGTTTCCACATGTAAGTGAGGTCCTGTTGACGCTCCCGTATTCCCTGTTAATCCAAGGACTGAACCTGGATGAACAATCTGTCCTTCCGAAACGTATACAGCACTCAAGTGGGCAAATAGAATTCCGTAATTTTGACCGTTAACATGAACCAGGTAAGAGATATAGTTTCCATACCCTCCACCACAGTTCCAATTACCTTCAGAACACCCTGAATTTGTAGCAACAACCATTCCGGTTCCTACAGATCGAGCATTGTTACCGTAATAGACCTCTAAGTCTACACCCATATGAGGTGAACCCCATTCATAAGCCCAAACACTATTTCCAACACGATAAACTCCGGGGTCTAAAGGAAGTGAAAAACCACTGGTTGAACCACCACCTGTAGATCCACCACCTGTAGAACCACCGCCTGTAGAACCTCCTCCACTCGATTCACCACCCGTAGAACCGTTTCCTGAAGATTCTCCCGATGACTCGCCACCATTTGAACCCTCTGAACCTGAATTATTATTGTTTTGTTCTTGCGCAAGTTCATTTGCGAGCTGTTCAGCTAATGCTTTAATTTGACTTTCATGACCCGCATTAACATATTTTATTTCATCAAGTTCATCTTGTAACTCTGCTTCTTGTTTTTGAAGTTCTTTTACAATTTCCTCAACATGTTTCTCATATATTTTTGCAGTTTCTTTTTGAAGTTCAATATCTTCTTTGTGGAGTTTAATTTCTTCGCGTTCAACTTCTTGAAGTTTTTTATCAGCCTCAAGTTCAAGTTTAATCTTGTAAATTGATCGTACTAGTTCTTCATTATAACGTTTGATTGAACTTAACACTTCAAATCGTCGAACGATTTGCGAAAAATCTTCGCCAGTCATCATAAATTCGAAGTAACCATTAACACGCGTTGCGGATTGCGCATTAAGCATATAGGACTTAACCTTAACGTCAGTCTCCTCAATTTTTGCTTGGCGATCATCAATAGATTTTTGCAGTTGCACGATTTGTGCCTCTGAAACACGGATTTCTCCTTCAATTTCTTTGATTTTCGCATCGAGACTAGAAATTTGTTCTTTATATCCACTAAGATTTTTCATTTCCTCAGTTAAGTTTGCCTTAATATCCTTTTGAGATCCTTCAAGCGCACTTAATTTTTTCTTGTTTTCTTCAATTTGTGCGCGTCGTTCTTCTTGTTCTTTTGTCGTCTCTGATGACACAGCAAACACCGTTGTACTAAGAGCAGGTGTTAGCGTTCCACCAAGTACAAACAAGGCAAGAAATATACACAGTCCATTTTTGATTATTTTTTTCATACAATCACTCCTATTTCGTAATAGTGCAGAACTATGAACAAATCATAGACGAGTAGGATCCTAGGCAAAGAAAGTACAAACGGATATTTGTACTTTTTTCTATAATTAAATTCCTAATGTTTGACGTGGATAAAGTCGGCATGGTACACCATAGCCTTGATCACAACGTCGACCACCATAAGAGGCCGGTCCTGTTCCAAATTGAGGGTCACCATTCCAGCGATTCCAAGCATCTAGAACTGTTCCAGGTCCCATGTCAATGGTCTCAACATGAAGATGTGGTCCAGTTGAAGCACCTGTGTTTCCAGAATATCCAATTAGACTTCCAGCGGAAACAACTTGATTTCGTGATACAGATACGCTCGATAGATGGGCCACAAGAATACCGTAGTTATGTCCCCCTACATTTACAATATAAGAAATGTAGTTTCCATATCCACCACCACAACTCCAGTTACCTTGATAACATCCGGAATTGGTTGAAACAATAAGTCCATTACCAACCGCAAATACCGATGTCCCCTGATTAACACCTAAGTCAACACCAGCATGAGCACTGCCACCATATTCAGCAGGATAATGCCAAACATCAGCCGTTACGTCAAATGAACCTGAAGGAAGCGGAAGTGTAAACCCATTACCGCCTGTTCCAGGCGTAGATGGAATTTGCATTTGTTTAATCTTTTCTTCATCTTCTTTATTCTTATCATTGATGCTTGCGATTTGTTCCTGAGCTTCTTTTTCTTTTTGGTGAAGTTCAGAAATAACAGCACGAACACGTTCTTCAAGAAGTTTCGCTTCTTCCTTTTGTAGTTCCGAAGCTTCCTTGCGAAGTACAATTGCTTGTTTTTCTTCTTCTTGTTTTGCTTTATCCGCTTCTAACTCAGCTTTTATTTCATTCATTTCACGAATTAAATCTTCATTATAACGTTTGATGGCTCCCATACCTTCGAGACGACGAACCATCTCAGCAAAGTCTTCAGCACCCATTACAAATTCAAAGTATCCATTTACACGGGTAGAAGATTGGGCATTGACCATATAGCCCTTAACCTTTTCTTCCGTTTCTTTAATCTTTTTTGCTCTTTCTTCAATACTTGCTTGAAGGCGTTTAATTTCTTCTTCAGAAGTTGCGATTGCTGTCTTCATAGACTCAATTTCAGCTTCTAGATTTTTGATTTGTTGGCGATAATCGTCCAACTTAGCGACTTCTTCAGAAAGTTGTTCTTTAATATTAGCCTGTTTCGACTTTTGCGCCTCGAGCTCTTTTTCACGTTCGGCAATTGAATTTTCAAGCGATTCAATATCTTCAGCGTAAATTGGGACCGTTACAAAAACAGGTGCCAACACCCCAGCAAGCATTAATACAACTACTAATATGATTATAACATTTCTGAAAATTTTTTTCATCGTGACCACCTTAAGAATTTACCTACTGAGAAGAGACTTCCCAATGCTCCTACAACGATTCCAATTAAAGCGAGAATCCCTGAGATTTGTAGTGATAATGGATAGACCGCAACCAATTTAAACATTTGCGAAATTAGAATACCGCCTGTTGCTTGATATAAGTATTGATATCCAAATATCGATATAACAATTGGAATTATTGCTCCCAATAATCCAATTACCATCCCCTCGATGATAAACGGCCAACGGATGTACCAATTGGTTGCTCCGACCGTTCTCATAATACTAATTTCACGACGACGTGAATGAATTGATACACGAATCGTATTTGAAATTAAAAATACTGCAATCACAGCAAGTGTGACTACGATAATAAATCCAACATTTCGAACTTGTTCAAGCATACCAAGGAAATCAGTCGTTCCACTTCCACCGTAACTTGTTTTGTATACACCTTCGATTTTCGCAATTTTATTTGATAAATCTTTAATTTCATCACCTGATTTTGCATTGATCAAAAAGGCATTTAACATCGGATTGTTTTCACCACGATACCCACCATAAAGGCTTTCTGCATCTTCTGAATCATTGGCTCTAATAAATGCATCCAGTTCATTTTCTTTTGAAGAGAACTTAACATCTAAAACTTCGGGTAATTGTTCAATCTGTTTTTGAATCTCATTAATCTGTGACTTTTCTTCAAAATCATTTGAAATCTGAGCATGAATTTGAACACTTTGCTCCATTGATCTTGTGATTGTACTAATATTTACACTTAAAAATAGAAATATAGACATTAATAACAGTGTCACAGTAACTGATGAAATACTTGATAGTGATAATGCAAAGTGTCGTGTAACACCTGTAATACCATCTTTGATATGACGCCAGACTCTACCCATGGTTGATATATCCTCCCGCAGTCAAATCAGCCACTAAGTGACCTTCATCTAAAGCAATTGTACGTTTTTTATTTTTATTAACAATTTCAACATCGTGTGTGACCATTACGACTGTTGTTGCTTCTTCTTGATTAATACGTTCTAATAAATGAATAATTTCCGTGGATTTATCTGGATCAAGATTTCCTGTAGGCTCATCACAAATTAAAACCTTAGGTCTATTTGCAATAGCTCGGCCAATGGCAACACGTTGTTGTTGACCTCCTGATAATTCATTTGGATACGCATTTGCTTTTTCAGTTAAATCAACAAGTCTTAAAACTTCTCGTACGCGCTTACGCAATTCAACGCGTGGCGTGTTTACAACTTCAAGTGCAAAAGCAATATTTTCAAATACTGTTTTACGTTCTAATAATTTAAAGTCCTGAAATACTACTCCGATATGTCGTCGATACAACGGCACTTTCGAGTGTTTTAATTTACCTACATTAAATTTCCCAACTTTTACGGTCCCTTTCGTAGGTATTTCTTCACCATTTAAAAGACGAATCATCGTTGATTTCCCTGAACCTGTTGGTCCAATAATATAAACAAATTCGCCTTGTTCAATTCCAAGATTAATATTATAGAGCGCGTTAACACCGTTTTTATACTGTTTTGATACATTTTCGAAATATAACATCGATCAACTCACTCCTTTTATCATGTGTTATTATACCACACCGTTTATGACCATAATGTGAAAAAGTATGGTAGGCTATGTGATTGAAGCCTTCATAAAACCTTTTCCATGAACTTCTGTTGCATCTGACACAATCAAAAATGCATTTGGGTCAACCTCTTTAACTAGACGTTCGAGTTCAACATATTGGTCTTTCATTAATACTGTTAAAATAATTTCTCGAGATTCATTTGTATAACCACCTGTTGCAGGAATACGTGTTGATCCCCGATCAATCATAGTATGAATTCGATTTAAAACTTCATTAACCTCATTTGTTATGATAAACACTTGTTTAGCTTGTTCACCAGAAATCATCTGAATCTTATCAATCGCTATTGCTGAGGTAAATATTGATAAAAATCCAATTAAAACATTATTTAAGCCATAACTTTTAAGTCCCAAAAGAACTGTAATGGTATCAATGAGTGCAATCCATACAGAAACCTTGATTCCTGTATATTTCGATAGAATTAATGGTGGAATATCCATACCACCAGTACTTGCGCCCGTTCTAAATGTTAATCCTAATCCAACTCCCATGAGTGCTCCTCCAAAAATAGAGGCAAGAATTGGGTCTACTTCTGGTGCATAACCAACAGATGATAGAATATTAATTAACAGCGGGGATAATATTGTGCTCGCTAGCGTTTTAATCGCAAATCGCTTACCTAAGAAAACCAACCCTAATAAAAACGACGATGCATATATAATATTAATCATCAATTCTTTTTCAATCCCTAAAAATGGGTAAAGCGCAACGGATACTCCCGATACGCCCCCAGAAAGAATATTATTGGGTAGTATAAAAAACGTTACTGCTACCGCGAGTACAAAGTTTCCTAGAAGTAAAAATAGCAAGTCGCTTAAATGTTCTTTTATACGATCCATTCTATACTCCTACATTCATTTTCAAAAATGCTTCAATAAAATCATCAATGTCACCATCTAATACGTCACCATATTGGCTTGTTTCAAATTTAGTGCGATGATCTTTAACCATTGTATAAGGGTGAGCTACATAAGAACGAATTTGAGAACCCCATTCGATTAACTTATGTTCACCTTTTATTGCTGCAAGCTGTGCTTGCTTTTCTTCGATTTCTCGTTGGTACAACTTACTTTTCAGCATCATTAATGCTTCTTCTCTATTTTGAAGTTGACTTCTTCCTGCTTGACAAGTTACTACGATACCTGTTTTTTTGTGTGTTATCCGTACTGCAGAGTCTGTCTTATTAACATGTTGACCCCCAGCACCGGTAGCACGCATCGTATCGACATCGATGTCTTCCGGTAAAATTGTAATTTCAATACTGTTGTCAAATTCAGGTGCTACATCTACAGATGCAAAGGAAGTGTGACGTCGTCCTGATGAATCGAAAGGACTGATTCTAACAAGACGATGAACACCTTTCTCTGCTTTTAAATAACCGTAGGCAAACATACCCGATACTGAAAAGGAAACAGATTTTAATCCGGCCTCGTCACCATCAAGATAGTTAAGAACACTGATTTTAAAACCATGATCTTGCGCCCATCGTGTGTACATACGATAAAGCATTTCTGCGAAATCTTGGCTCTCTGTTCCTCCGGCACCCGGATGAATTTCAACAATTGCATTTTTTTGATCATAATCATGACTTAGAAGTACAAGTACTGAGAAAGATTCCATTTCTTTTTGGATTTCTTTAACTTCTACTTCTAGTGAGTTCTGAAACTCCTCATCCGCTTCTTCTTTTAATAAAAGAATACTGTCAGAGCATGACATCAATCGTTCGAGTAAATCGTGATGTGTTTCAACGACTTTTTTTAATTGATTCAGCTTTTGAATGTGTTGTGAACTGTGTCTATGGTCATCCCAAAAACCGTCTTCAACCATTTCTGATTCGAGTTCTTTGATTTTAGCTTCTTTTTGAGCTAAGTCAAAGTGAATCACCAAGTGCTTTCAAATCAGATGTTGTTGAGTCAACAATCTGTGCTATTTCAAATAATTCCATCGTATCACCCTATCTATTGTCTGTATTCAATCTTTACATTTACACAGAACATAACAATGTCTTGTGCAATTTGTCCTAACATTTCTTCGAACATTTCAAATCCTTCAGTCACATACGCTTGAAGTGGCTTATCTTGAGCATATGAGCGCAAATGAATTCCTTCTCGTAATTTACTCATAGCATCAATATGATCAACCCATGAGCGATCAATCATGTTGAGCACAACTTCTTTTTCAACACGTGTAAACTGATCTTGTACATCTGTAATTTTAATTTCATATTTTTCCCAAGCTGCATCTGTAATAATTGTTTGAATTTCTTCTTGAGATGCATTATCTAGAGACGCTTGGTCAAATGAGTCATCGATTAAGCCCAGCTTATCCAACGCTTCTACAAGTCCTTCTTTATCAATTGAGAAATCTCTTGATTCTAGATTTGTATATGATGCGATTGTATCTGAAACAACTCGCTTATACATCTCTTTAATGATTCCATGAACATCTTCGTTTTCTAATACATAATCACGTTGTTCATAAATGATTTCACGTTGTTGACGTAACACATCATCGTAATCAAGAAGTGTTTTACGGATATCAAAGTTCACTCCTTCAACGCGGCGTTGAGCAGCACTAATTTGTTTTGTTATTACTTTATTTTCAATTGCCACATCCCCAAGTTGGCTATAAACATTTTCAAAACGTTCACTACCATGACGTAACATTAAATCATCTTCAAACGAAACGAAGAAACGTGACATCCCTGGGTCTCCTTGACGACCTGAACGTCCACGGAGCTGGTTATCAATACGACGTGACTCATGGCGTTCACTACCTAAAACCGCAAGTCCTCCAAGAGCTCTTGATTCTTCATCAAGTTTAATATCAGTACCACGCCCAGCCATGTTGGTCGCGATTGTTACAGAACCTTTACGTCCTGCCTTCTCAATAATTTGAGCTTCACGAGCATGGTTTTTCGCATTTAATACTTCATGTTTAATCTTGCGTTGCTTCATCATCATACTTAAGTATTCTGATGTTTCAACCGCAACAGTACCTACAAGAACTGGTTGGCCTTTTTCGTTGAGTTCACGAACAGTTTCAATAAGTGCTTCAAATTTTGCCTTACGTGTACCATAAACGAGGTCTGGTAAATCTTCACGTGCGATTGGACGGTTTGTTGGAACTTCCAGAACGCGCATGTTATAGATTTCTAAGAATTCTTCTTCCTCAGTTTTCGCAGTACCGGTCATCCCGGATAGTTTATTATATAGTCTAAAGAAATTTTGGTAAGTAACTGTTGCCAGTGTAACCGTTTCTTGTTTAATTGTTACGCCTTCTTTAGCACATAAAGCTTGGTGTAGTCCGTCAGAATACTCACGACCTTCCATCAATCGTCCTGTGAATTGGTCAACAATAACAACTTCGTTATTTTGTACAACATACTCGATATCATTGAGCATAATGTAGTTAGCTTTTAATGCATTATTAATGTGATGCACCAAAGAGGTATTATCAAGATCATATAGATTATCTACTTTGAAAGTGCGCTCAGCTTTTTCAACACCTGCTTCTGTGAGTTGAACAGTTTTTGACTTCACATCAATAACATAGTCTGAACCTTCGCTTAATTTTTTTGCGAATTTATCCGATGATTCATACAATTTAGCACCATCACGCGCTCCACCCGAAATAATTAATGGTGTACGTGACTCATCAATCAGAATCGAGTCAACCTCATCAACAAGTGCATAGTTTAAAGGACGCAATACACGTTGTTCAACCTTAGTAACCATGTTGTCTCGAAGATAGTCAAAACCAACTTCTGAGTTTGTTGTATATGTAATATCACATTCATATACTTCGCGTTTACCTGAAGGTGATAAAGCACGTACGTTTATACCGACTGTAAGTCCTAAGAAACGATGGATTTCTCCCATCCATTCCGCATCACGTTGAGCAAGATACTCATTAACTGTAATAACATGAACTCCCTTACCCTCTAATGCATTAAGGTAAGTAGGCATGATTGCTGTTAATGTTTTACCTTCTCCAGTCTTCATTTCCGCGATATCACCGCGGTGAAGAATTATAGCCCCCATAAGCTGAACAACATATGGGAATTCACCAATAACTCGGTAAGCTGCCTCACGTGAAACAGCATAAGCCTCCACAAGAAGATCATCTAAAGTTTCCCCTTGAGCAATACGGTTTTTAAATTCATTAGTTTTTTCTTTTAACGCTTCATCAGATAGAGCACGCGTCTCTTCTGCCAACGCATCAATTTCATGTGCAATTTTTTCAATTTCATTTAAAATCTTACGATCGCCACTAAAAAGATTACTTAAAAATCCAGCCATAATTCAAGCCTCCATTCCTTGATATTGTAACACATAACGAATTCAGAATACATAACTAAAAAAGTTGGCATAACCAACTTTTCTACTCTAGATTCTCACAATATTATGTGCTTGCAAACCGCGCTCAGATTCCACAAGTTCAAATTCAACTTCAGTACCCTCTTCAATGGTTTTAAATCCTTCCATAATCAGATGAGTATAATGAAAAAATATGTCTTGTCCATCCTCTGCTGTGATGAAACCAAATCCTTTGTTTTTGTTAAATGTTTTAACTTTCCCCTTCATTGTATAGACCCTTTCTAAGCATATTTATATACTTTTAATTTCAATAAAATTATACGATAGAGGTACTTAAAAGGCAAGTGAAATCGCTTACTTATGGTTTGTAAGGGTACCCGCTAAGCACAGTGCTTCGATATGATCCACAAAAGGTTTGATTTGATCGGCTATAGCTTCTAAAGTATTTCCAGTTGTCACAATATCATCAATAATTAAAATCTTCGTTGTTCTTTTTTGAGGTAATTTCTCGAGTGCAATATGATCGCGTATTTTACGACGGTCTTTTGAGTTACAGAGAGCCTGTTTAATCGGAGCATTGCTCACAAGATTGATACCGCTGTGTTTAAGCCCTAGTTTATCTACTAAAAGATCTAAATGATTGGGCTTACTACTATTAGTTGTATTAGATGGGGCGATAACATATTCGTAACGGGAATAATGGAATTGAATCCAAAAACGATGATACTCAAACAAATATTTTTTGAGATGGTAATCATGATGAACTTTATATCTGAGAATGAGGTTTCGAATAAAACCCCGATACTCATATAGGACACAGGTTTTGAAAGATAGGTCTCCACGATAAAACTTTTTACACCTTAGGCGCTCATAACACAGGTTACAGAGCGCTTCATTTTTCGAACCGATTAATGAGTCGAGAAGTGGCTTAACTTCAATTTTTTCAAAACAGATGTCGCATGATTGTTCGCATTCACAAGAGCACGTTTTGACTTTATCAATGATGGTGTCAATTCGAGAAAAAAACACATACACACTCCTTTCACAGGATTAATACCCCGTTCGACACGACCTGCAATTTGAATTAAAGATGCTGTATCAAAAATTGGGTGATCAGCATAAAGTACAAACACATTACATTTTTTGAACGTAACACCCCGTTCCAAAACCGTAGTACAAACCAACACTCCCCCAAACTCTCTAAAGTGGTTAAGATATACCTCACGGTTTTCGGTCTGCGAGGTGATTGAAGGCACACCTAAAAGAAGCGAAAGGACTCTCGCGATTCTACGAGTCGGTACAAAAATAAGAAGATGATCTTTTTTTATTCTTCGATATTCAATCATCATTCGTAGAAACGGAAAACATGTTTGAATATAGATTGGTATTGGTAACAGTCTTCCACTTGGTCGAAGGGATGCATAGAGATGCTTGACGTCCTTAGAATGACACAGTTCTTCTAAAAATTGATTACAGGTTGCACTGAGATAAACAATACGTCCCTTACATGCATAAATCACAAACCTAAGTAGCAAATCATTATTCGCAAATGGGAACGCGTCCGGTTCATCTAAAATCAACAGATCAAACTGCTTCGAATATCGATAGAGCTGATGTGTTGTGCAAATCACGAAAGGAGCTACAACATCATTCGTTCTTCCACCACATACGCAAGCTATTTTAAGTGTTTTGAAATAAGACTTAAATCGTTCAAAAAGTTCCAGAACAATCTCCCTTCTTGGAACGGCCCAGCATACACATTTTCTATCCTTAAGCGTCTTCTCAATTAACGGCAGACAAATCTCTGTCTTTCCAGCTCCACACACCGCTTCAAGAAAAACATCATTATGTTCAACGAGCGAACATAATCGTTTTGCGATGCCCTTCTGATAAACAGTCAACTCAAAAGGTATTGTACATATACTCTCCTGGACATAATCATCACATACGTCGAGATCAACGAGATACTGACTGTAATAAAGGCACCGCCTACATGCTCCATTTTGGATTTTCAAGCCGCATCGATCACATTCCATATTAATCACCCACTAATAATTATGTGTTATCCCAAAATAAGCCTATAAAAAAACCACTCTGAGAGTGGCTTTCTTTATTATTTAATAATTTCTTTTCCAGACGCTAATACAGAAGCTAAGTTTTGAAGATCAGATGGAACAATAATTTTTGTTGCCTGACCATTTGCTGCTTTTTCAAATGCTTCAAAACTCTTAAGTTTTAGATATGCACTGTTTGGATCAATTGTTGATAACAGTAGCGCACCTTTTGATTGAGCATCAAAGACGCGTTCCATCGCTTGAGCCTCACCCTCAGCTTCAGTAATCATCGCTTCTTTATGGGCTTGAGCTCGGAGGACTGTAGATTCCTTTTCACCTTCAGCAATAAGAATTGCAGAGCGTTTTTCACCCTCGGCGCGTAAGATTGACTCACGACGCTCACGTTCAGCACGCATTTGTTTCTCCATTGCTTCTTGAATATCACGTGGTGGAATAATATTTTTAACTTCAACACGTTGAACTCGAATCCCCCATGGATCCGTTGCCTCATCTAAGATAGCTCGCATCTTGGAGTTGATAATGTCACGTGACGTTAAAGTTTGGTCTAACTCTAAATCCCCGATAATATTACGTAGCGTTGTTGCTGTAAGATTTTCGATTGCATTGATCGGGTTATGAATTCCATATGTATACAATACTGGATCTGTAATTTGGAAATATACAACCGTATCAATTTGCATTGTAACGTTATCTTTAGTGATAACCGGTTGTGGTGCAAAATCTTGAACACGTTCCTTAAGTGAAACCTTATTCGCAACACGGTCAACAAACGGAAGAATTAAATGCATTCCCTTATCAAGTGTATGACTGTAGGCACCTAATCGTTCTACAACATATGCATTTGATTGTGGAATTACACGAATGCAATATCCTATAATTATTAATACTAATGCTAAAATTACTAAAAATAAAATTATTCCTGGCATGTTAAGCCTCCTCTACACTTTTCACAATTAATTTTACACCCTCAATAGCAATAACTTCAACCCGTGTATGTGCTGAAATTGTAGATTGATCTGCAGTTGTGGCAGACCACTCTTCACCATGAACCTTGATTTTTCCCCATGAATCTTGGTTGATTTCTTCATTTAGTATAAATTGACGACCAATTAAACGATCTGCATTCGTCGAAACGACATTTCCTCGTAAGAGATTTTTTGTCATTGGACGAATCATAATTAGTGCCGCAACACTTACAATAGCGAAAACCGCTAACTGTACCGCTACATTATCTGTTAAAAATGTTGTACCTAGTGCTGCAAGCGCACCAAATGAAAACCAAAGTGAAACTAAATTTCCTACCGTGATTACTTCAAGCACCAACATCCCTAAACAAACAATTAGCCATACCCAATCCATCGTTAATGTCATAGTATCACTCCCTCTTCATTTAGTGATGACAAATCAAATGTTAAAACACGTTCCTTTTTGTCATAATTCGCAATTACCTTTTGACCGTCAAGATTTTTCCCTACCTTAGCGGAGATTAAATCACACAACGCCTTATTATTAACTTTCGCATATCCTTTACCAATTGAAATTTTATGCAAATTCTCAACTGGATATACATTCAGTTCAAGATCGCGTTTTGTAACTGGCTTGATGCCTACCTGCCCATCTTTCGAAAATCCTACCAAAACATATTGGCTGTCTTTAAAGTGAGATGAAGCATTTTGATTTAATGTTAAACTTTTTTCAGTCAAAGTCACAACTTGAAGTTGTGCATTTCCTGTTACCCATTCAAACATAGCGACCTCCTTTACTTTTCAAATTATACCGCTTATTTCACTAATTTCAATATTTTCACCGATAATAATTGAAATAAAAAAAACTGACTCTCTTTTTAGAAAGAAAATCAGTTTTCTGTTTACCAAGGTTTAATTGTATCTCCATCAACAAGATAAGCATGCTCTGCATATTGTGCTAAAGGATCATCGGAGTATGAATCCGAATAAAACGCCTCCATCAGACCCAAATCATAGTGTGCTTCCATCCGAGCAACTTTTTCAGCGCCCCAACAATTATGCTTCAGATTTTTTCCCGTACTTGGATCGACCACTGAAGCGATCAACGCAATCCCTAATTCATCACAAATAGGTTCAAGCATAAATTCTGGTGAAGCTGAAATTATTAAATCATCATCACGTTTTTGCTCTAGATACCATGGCTTAATTTTTTCACGGTGTTCATCCCAAAACTCTAAAACGCGTTTTTTTATATCTGGGATTGCTGTAAAGTACTCATAAAATACCGTTTTCATGTCGGTCTTATCAATCTTTCCACGTTTGTAGTCAACAGCAGCTTTTATCTGACGTGGCCAAAATTTGATGATGGATTTATCACGCTTAAGATTGTATTTATAGAAATCCATGGAACTGTCACCATCATAGATGGTTTTGTCGAAATCATAAACATTCATTCACTCTACCCCCTTCTCTACTGGATAAACTTGCGGTGCTTTTTCTTTTTGAATTTGTCGCAATCGTTTGTATTTATCTTTCATTTTTATATAGACTTCTGCCGTTTGAAGACAGTCTTCTGAACCACGATGACCTACTAATCGCTCAACATCAAAATAAGTACATAAAGTTTCCAATTTATGGTTCTTAGAATCTTTATTTAGAAGTCTTGAAACGCGGAGTGTGTCAACGTAATCATTATGCATACGAAGTCCAACGGTTTCGAGATAAGCATTATAGACAAGACCATAATCAAACATGACATTATGACCCAAAATAACATCCGACCCAATAAAATCAACGAATTGTTTAATCACCTCATTAATTTTGGGTGCGCTTGAAACCATCTCCTCCGTAATTCCCGTGAGTTCTACCACGAAAGGAAGAATCGAATTATCTGGTTTCACCAATGTGGAAAATGCATCGACCTGTTTATAGTTTCGATACTTTATAGCACTTAATTCCGTTATGTCTTCAAACTTATTACTACGTCCTGTTGTTTCTAAATCAATTACCGTGAAATTAGGAACAAATTTCAGTAGATTTTCTCCTACACTTCGCATTACAAATCCTCTTTTTCTAAATCTATTGTAGCACAATCATTCTGAAACCACAGAATTTTATTATTCTCATTATAAGAGAAACCCCTTCATTAAACACAAAGGGGTTTTGTAGAACATTTATTTTGTGGATGCAACCATTAAGTCCGCAACACGTTTTGAGAATGTTACAGGGTCTTTGATTGGTAGTCCTTCAATAAGACATGCTTGATCGTATAGAATTGTTGCGAAATCACCGAGTTCATCCGGTTTCTCTTGATGCACACGCTCCAGAGCTTCCAATAATGGGTGTTCAGGGTTAATTTCTAAAATGCGTTTTGCTTTCACACGTTCGCCTTGATCTGGAATTGCATTCAATACTTTCTCCATCTCAAAGGATACACCCTCTTCACTTACAAGACACACTGGATGGTTTACAAGTCGTGTAGACAAGGTTACATCATCAACTTCATCTTTCAATGTTTCTTTTAGTGCTGTAATTAAATCTTTGTGACTTTCTTTTTTCGCTTCAATTGATTTTTTAGTTTCTTCATCAACTAAATCTAAGTCTCCTTGATTAATAGATTTAAAGGCTTTTCCCTCGTACTCTCTTAACATTTGAATTGCAAATTCATCAATTTCATCAGTGAAGTAGAGTACTTCATATCCTTTAGAAACAACAAATTCCGTTTGCGGTAAATGAGCACATTTCGTTACATTTTCGCCTGAGACATAGTAAATTTCTTCTTGATCCTCTTTCATACGTTCCTTATACTCTTTGAATGATACAAGATCTTCACTATGAGAACTCTTATAGAGAACAAGATCTTTTAGTGCATCACTCTTCGATCCATATGAAGTATAGATTCCGTATTTAATGGATAGTCCGAAATTAGTCCAAAATGATTCATATGCCTCACGATCATTTTTCATCATCAATTCTAATTCGCTTTTAATCTTCCGTTCGATACGTTTTGAAATCGCAGCAAGTTGACGGTCATGTTGTAAAATTTCACGAGATATATTGAGATTTAAATCCGGTGAGTCCACAAGACCACGTACAAATCTAAATTCTTCTGGAATTAAGGACTTATTATGATCCATGATAAATACGCCACGACTGTAGAGTTGGAGTCCCGGTTCAAATGATTGAGAGTAGAAATCCATTGGTACATGTTTAGGGATAAATAATAACGCATCAAAGGAAGGATTACCTTCGACTTTCATTTGAATCGTTTTAAATGGATCATCATAATCATGGAATTTATCTCTGTAGAATTGATTCAATGCTTCTTCAGTCACATCATTTTTAGAGCGTTTCCAAATTGGTATCATTGAGTTTAAGACTTCAGTCTCGCCTTCAACTTTCATTTCAATTGGATAACGGATGTAATCAGAATACGTTTTTACTAAGTTCTTAATCGTGTATTCATCAATAAAACGTTCATAAAATTCATCATCCGTATTGTCTTTAATCTTACAAATAATTGTAGAACCATGTTTTTCACGTTCTGCTTCTTCAATTTTAAATCCGTCTAAACCATCAGAACTAAATTTATATGCTTTTTCTTCGCCATAGGCTTTTGAGATTACATCCACATGATCACTGACCATGAATGCAGAATAAAATCCGACACCAAATTGACCAATCACATCGACCGCATCATCACCTTCTTCAAGTGCCTTCTTAAAGGCGTGAGAGTCACTTTTCGCAATTGTACCAAGGTATGTTTCCAATTCTTTCTCGGTCATACCAATACCGTAATCATGAATTGTTAGGGTACGGTTTTCCTCATCCAATTCTATTTCAATCTTCAAATCTTCTTTATTAATTTCAATTGAAGTATCTTGTAAAGATTTATAGTAAAGTTTATCTTCCGCATCACTCGCATTTGAAATTAATTCTCTTAAGAAAATTTCCTTATTCGTATAGATAGAATTAATCATTAAGTCTAGTAGCCTTTTTGATTCAGCTTTAAATTGTTTTGTTCGAGCCATTCTATTCCTCCTTAGCACTCTTATACCTTAAGTGCTAATATCATATCGCATTCTCGTATTTTGTCAACGGGTTTGAGAATATTTTTAGTTCTTAATTCGTATTACTAAATATGTATACAAAAAAACCAGTCCTAAGCTGGTTTTTTTGTTGAAACTTGCTCTAAAAGTTTCTTCCGTACTTCTGCACTAGAACTCAAATCCGTTAAAATTTTCAACGTATCTCCCGCAAGAATAACCGTATCTCCGTGTGGAATCAATTCATGTTCTCCACGCCCAAGCCCGGCTAACAAACATGACTTTGGCCAAAAGACGTCACGTACCATACACCCATCCAGTGCACTTTCCACATGAACACATACCTCGATAATCTCTTTTTCACCGGTAATGTTGGGTGCACGTTCCCCCGCAAGTCGTTCTAACATTGCTTCATATACAGGTTCACCGCCACATAAATCAGAAACAACATAGGCAACCAAAGATACCACCGCAATCGGCATTAGTTGGTCAAAATTACCAACCATTTCTGTAATCAACACAATTGCAGTAAGTGGTGCTTTTCCGATTGCTGTAAAGTAACCTGCCATGGCAATCACGATAAATGACTTCAGAAATGTGGGATCTAAGCCAAACTTTGAAATCAAAAAAGAACCGTAAATGGCACCTAACAGTGCCCCAAGTGAAAGAATTGGTAAAAATATTCCTCCAGGAAGACCAGAACCATATGAGACCATTGAGAAAATAAATCTTAGAACAAAAATTGAAACTAGCACAGAAAGTCCGAATGGATTTTCCACAAGTATATGAATAATATCACTACCACCACCAATTAAGTGTGGATAAAAGAACCCAATTGGAATAACAAGAACAAAAGGGATGACGCCATAGAAATGTGCTGGTACTTTTTTTATTTTATTGTAAACAGTAGGAATCCAAAGCACTATTTTTTGGTAAATAAATCCCGCAACACCTAAAATCAAACCTAATACAATTATAAATCCATAATGCTTTAACTCAAACGTCTGCAAATAACCAAAAGATAATATTGGACTCAGCCCAAAGAAATAAAGCGAAATAAAATTTGCAGTTGTTGTTGCAGCAAGGGTTGTTAAAAGCACTAATGGTGAAAAATTATGATGAACCTCTTCCAAAACAAAGAGAAGTCCCGCGACAGGAGCATTGAACGCAGCCGCAAGACCCGCTCCCGCACCACTTGAAACTAGAACCTTTTCAGACATCGTGTTTCCCTTGAAGCCCTGATTAACGCCTTGTCCTACTGCAGCTCCTAATTGAATCGAAGGTCCTTCTCGTCCTAAAAAAAGCCCTGAACCAATTGACAAGACCCCGGCGATACCTTTTCTTAAAATAATAGAGAGCCAATTCATATGCATGACCCCTAACATCTGACCTTCAATTTGCGGAATACCGCTCCCTTTAATCATTGGGTCTTTTTTAATAATAAAACCAATTCCAATCGCAAGCACAATTGATGCGAACACCCAAACAAATATCCACTGTGGATGAATGCGTAACAGCGCATAGGCCAGTTTCACATAACCTAATAATTCCTCTATCAAATACCGAAACAAACTTACGATAAGTCCAGAAAATACACCGACCACAATTCCTTTTCCAATAAATTCCAGACGTGTTTTATCAAAATAATTTAAAATATCTTTTTTTCTTTCCAAATCAACAACTCCCAACTTTTCATAATTATCATACGCTTATGAAGTTTTCCTGACAAGAATAAAACAAAAAAAATAGATACGAAATTGTATCTATTTTACTGAATCGGTTTTCGATAATTAGTGATCTCAATATATTCCATGCGTCCTGAATCGACATCGAATTTGAAAGTGCTTTTTGCTTTTTTATTATGTTCGAAGGTGATGTTTTTAAATCGGGCATTCTCATCTTCCTTAAATTCACCTAATTGTTCAATAATTTGTTCTTTAGGTGTTTCAAATGTAATACCTTCATGTACAACAATATCAACCGGATCATCGTAGTAGGACTCTCGATTTTCTGCACTGATAGATGCAACCAGAGTTTCTTCTAAAAGTTTTTCCTCTTCTGCCGCATTAAAAAATGCAATCCAAATAATATTACGGTCTTTACGTAAAGCATAACCATCTGTATAACTATTGGAAGCGAGCGTTATCGTATCAATATCTGTAGTTGGTTCCCATCCATCTTCAAATAAGGTTTGATAAGATACAGGAAGTTGATAATCTTTGCCTCCTAATTTAAATGCAATGGTTTCATAGGTATTCACCGGTGGTTTAATGACTTCAGGTTCTTCTGGAGTCTTTGTACACCCTGTTAAAATAAGCAATAAAACTAAAACAGAACTTAGACGTTTCATAGGTTCACCTCATTATTGTCATCATATCATAAGTTTGATTTTACGAAAAGATTTCCTACTTCTTCTCCAGAACATTTGAATAGATACGTTTTAATTGTTCTCCAATAGCACCGATACTACGTGCTTTCGCGACATGGTATCCTTCCGCTGTTGTGGCAGGTAACTGTTGATCGAGACAACCTCTAATAATTCGGATAAAATCATCATTCGTCTCGCCCTTATAACAGTTCTCCCCATCCACAAGCCATGGATCGTATACACCAATATTTCGAACCAGCGTTTGACAACGTGCAGCAAGAGCCTCTAATACCACAATGCCCTCAGTCTCTTCATATGATGGGAAAAAGAACATATTTGCGCACATGTATGCCCCTTCGATAATATCTCCTGAAATATAACCTGGAAGCATTACATTATCCGGCTTATTTTTAATCGCATCACGAATTTTTTGCGTAACACTTGCAAGAGGAGTATGGCCAAACCATATAAACGTAACCTCTGGCATATTTCGAGCAACTTCCATAAAATCAGGCAGTCCTTTTCGCTCAAAATAGAGTCCTACAGAAACGACTACTTGTTTTCCTTCTTCAATCTTAAAATAATCTCTAAATGCTTGAACTTTATCATCTGAATATTCAAAGCGACTCAAGTCAATTCCATTTGAAATATCTTCAATTGGAATTGTAATGCCATACCCCTTAAGAATGCGTTTAGAATAAGGAGTTGGAGTGAGAATATAATCCCCTAACTTATAACTTGAAACGATATGCTTTTTAAAAAGCGGAGCGAGCTGATTTGAAAACATAAATGAATTACGGAAGTCTTCTTCAGTAGAATGCGCGTGATAAACAACTTTTTTTCCCATTCTACGTGCCTTACGTGCAAACTTACGCGCTCCAAAATCCACAGTATTAATATGAACCAAATCATAGTTGTCTTGGATATTTGTTGTAAAGTCAACATGAGCTTCCGACAAAGCACGTACTTGATGCTTCATTGCACGTCCAATTCCCGATTTACTAAATGCCTTTTCGCCCTTTTGATAGAGTAATATTTTCATGATAAACCGCCTTTGTCTTTTGTACTCTAAGCCTATCATTGTGATCATAACCTGTCAATAAAGCTTCGTATGCAAGCTTGCTCTTTCAATTTAGAGTTTCATTCGTTACAATAAGTAAAAAGAGGTGATTTTATATGCATGGTGATGTACGACGCACACAGATTATTACAAAATTGTTCGATTCGGAACATGCAATTAGCGCAAATCAATTCGCAAAGACATTTAATGTATCACGACAAATAATTGTCGGGGATATTGCACTTTTAAGGGCACAAGGACACGACATTATTGCGACAGGTAAAGGATATCTTATAAATCGCATTGATGAGAACATGAAAATCTATACACTTGCGATGCAACACAGTCATTACGATACACAAAAAGAATTAGAAATTTTCATTAAACACCACGCACATGTTTTGGATGTCACCGTTGAACATCCCGTCTATGGTTCCCTTACCGGTCAATTGGATATTCGAACTTATGAAGATATTACACTTTTTATGAACCAAAAACCTGAACTTCTCGCTTCACTTACAAATGGTATCCACCTTCATCGCATTGCAATTTCTAAAGAGCACTACCCCGAACTCATGATTGATTTAAAACAACATGAATTTCTCTATGAAAGTAACTAAGGTGTCTTGACACCTTTTTCTTTTACCACTACAATACCTCTAGGTGTCAAGACACTTTGGAGGATCTCATGAAATCTGTTCGTAATCTTAGTATCACTGCTCTACTCATCGCACTCGGAATTACTATACCTATGTTTATGCCTAAAATCATCATACCGCCGGCATCCTATACACTCGCAAGTCATGTTCCATTATTCGTTTCAATGTTTATATCACCTGCTGTTGCACTTGCTGTAGCTTTGGGGACAGGAGTAGGTTTTTTAATCTCTACGCCATTTATCGTTGCGGTCCGTGCTTTCTCACACTGTGTGTTTGCATTACTAGGATCACTTTATATACAAAAAAATCCAGACCTTATCAAGCATCGAAGAAAATGCATCAGTTTTAATATTATTATTGGTTTCATTCATGCAACCGTTGAATGTCTCGCCGTTACCCCATTCTTTTTTACTCAAACCCCAACTTCTGGTTCTTACTTTACAATTGTCTTTTTGGCGGTTGGTGTCGGTGGTTTTATCCACAGTCTTATCGACTTTTCAATTGCATCCACAATTTTAAAACGTATTCCTTTAAAATAATATGTTATCATTAACATATATTTAAAGGGAGGTTCTTATGAAACCATTATTTATCTACTATCCTAAATGTTCTACATGTAAACGTGCCGTAAAATATTTAGAAGAAAACAACATCGATGTTGTTTATCGCGACATGATGCTTGAGAATCCAACGAAAGCAGAATTAAAAGAATGGCTCCAAATTAGTGGCTTACCCATCAAACGATTCTTTAATACATCCGGTATCGTTTATCGCGAAATGAAGTTGAAGGATAAACTTCCGGAAATGAGTGATGACGAAGCACTTGAATTACTCTCAACAACAGGTCGTTTAGTCCGAAGACCTATGTTAATTGGCGATCACGGTGTATTTGTTGGCTTTCATGAAGAGATGTATGAGACATTAAAATAATGATTATTCTCGTATCACCAACTAAAACACAAAAAGAGAATTCTCAAGATAACCTTGAGAATTCTCTTTTTCCAGAAATAAAGTCAGAGCTTCTTGCTTCACTTCAAGCATTTACGCGTGATGAGATTAAAAAATCAATGCGTGTTTCCGATAAAATTGCGGATACCGTTTACCACAACTATCAAAACTTTTCAGAAACGACACCTGCGATTTTATCCTATCAAGGTTCTTCTTTCAAAAACATGAATCGAGAACTTTGGTCACACGATGATTATCTAGAGGCTCAAAAACGTCTCTACATTTTCTCCGCACTCTACGGACTCTCTAAGTGTTCTTCTGCGGTTGGACGCTATCGCCTCGATTTCCTGATGAAACTTAACATAGATCTGTATCAAATATGGAAACAGCCGATCACGGATTACCTTAATGAGTTAAATCAGCCCATTGTGAACCTAGCCTCAAGCGAGTATAGTTCAATGATCGATGTGAACACTTTAAGTGTGCCGATGATTACCTTAGATTTTAAAGAACAAAGTGGCGATTCCTATAAAACCAAATCGACCTATGTTAAGATTGCTCGTGGAAAAATGGTCTCATACCTCATTCAAAATCGTATTCAAACATTCAATGACATTAAAAACATTTCGTTTGATGGTTACACATTCAATAGAACCTTATCCACAGACAAATCCTATATATTTACTCGAAAAGAAAGTTAAGACTTTCTTTTTTTATACTACATTTCATCATACTTTTTCAAACATATCCAAACGAAATGCTACACTGTATTTGAAAGCGAGGGTTATGTTTATGAAAAAAGTATTTGTTCTCGGTGGCACTGGATTTCTTGGTTATCATACAGTTTGCGAACTTCTAAAAAGGGGTTACCAAGTCAAGACAATGTCTCTACCTCCAATGCCTTCTGAAAATCTATTTCCAGAACATGTGGAGAATCAATTGGGAGATATCAATCAAATGAGCGACTCCGAAATTGTAGATATGCTTTATGATATTGATGGATTTATTTATGCAATAGGTGCTGATGAACGATGGTTACCGGATGCACCGTCTTATCGTGCATTCTATCAAGCAAATGTTCTTCCCACACAACGAATTGCACGACTTGCAGTTGAAGCGGGTGTGGAACGATTTGTGTTATTTGGATCTTACTTTTCTGAATTCGCAGAACGCCTTCCGCAATATAATTTAAAAAACCAGAGCTATCCTGGTACACGTTTACTTCAAGAGCAAATTGCCTTTGCGGAAGGTGAAGGTGCCATGCGTGTCACAAGTCTTAGACTCCCCTATATTTTCGGAACTATGCCTGGGCGAACACCTCTTTGGAAGATGTTTGTAGACATGGTGCGCGATCAACCAGTATACCCTATACACAAAGGCGGAACTGCGGTAATTACCGCTACACAGGTCGCAGAAGCCGCAATAGGGGCTCTTGAAAACGGAATCCATCGTTCAACATACGCAATCTGCGATTCGAACCTTAAATACGAAGAATTTTTCCAAATGATCGTTGAGACATTAAACCAAGATACAAAAATACAGGTTGTAGATTACGAGTCCATGCGCGATCGATATGTCGCGGCAGACCAACATGCTGCATCTGAAGGAAAAGAACATGGAATCCATGTTGAGATATCACAAAAAATGCAAGAAGAAGATCTCTATCTCGACCCAAATGAAACCATGTCCACGCTTAAATTTAAACCTGAACAGGATATAAAAGCGGTTATACGCGAAACACTGCGTCATTGCTTATAAACAAAAAAAAGACAGCTTATAAATACTGATAAGCTCCCCTTAAAGTAGACACCCGAAATAAATAAAATCGGGCACTACAAAAAAGGAGGAGCTTTTTCTATGGGGAGAAAGAATAAATATCCAGCCGAAATAAAAGAACAAGCAATTAATGAATATTTGAATGGCATAAAAGGTGCACCAGAAATAGCTGAAGAATTATCTATTGATTCTAGTACATTACGTAGTTGGGTGAAAAAGTATCAAACTTATGGTATTGAAGTTTTTTCAGATAAAGATCGAAACAAAAGTTATTCGAAAGAGCTCAAGGAATCCGCAATTAGGGATTATCTTGAAGGCGCAGGTTCTCTTAAAGATATTAGTATTAAATATGGTATAAGTTCCCATGAGGTTTTGCGCGGATGGATAAAAAAGTATAATAGACTTGAAACTATAAAGGATTACGATCCTAAAGGAGAAGTCTATATGACAAAAGGTAGAAAAACAACAATTGAGGAGCGTCAGGAAATTGTCGCATATTGTATTGAACATGACTACGATTATAAGGGGACTGCTGAGCGCTATGAACTTTCTTATGCTCAGGTTTATCAGTGGGTGAAAAAGTATAACGAATTGGGAGATGATGGTCTTCTTGATAAACGTGGCAAGCGAAAACAAGAAGATCAACTTAGTAATGAAGAACGTTTAGAACGTAAAGTAAAACTACTTGAAAGACAACTCGAACTGAAAGAACGCGAGAACATTCTATTAAAAAAAGTGAAGGAAATCGAAAGGGGGCGATATTCTCCAAAGCAAAACAAGAAGTAAAGTATCTCGCAGTGCAGGAACTACATCATAAACATGGCTGGAGTATTCAGTGGATGTGTAAGGTACTTAAAATCGCAAGAAGTAGTTATTATAAATGGACGCATCGTGTTGAAACAAGCAATGAAATTGAAAATCATGAGCTTTGCAATCTCATTCTTGATTATGATGAACTATTTGGACATATCTTAGGCTATCGACGCATGACGGATTGGATCAATGAGTTGAATAGCGTTCAATATAACTCGAAGAGGATTCATAGACTCATGAAGATGCTAGGGGTGAAATCAGTGATTCGTCAAAAGTCTAAAAAATATTCACGAAGCACTCCTGAAATCACAGCTGAAAATATTTTAAATCGAAATTTCTTTGCCGCAAAACCGAATGAAAAATGGCTGACAGACGTCACAGAATTTAAGATTAAAGGTTCAAGTAAGAAACTATATCTCAGTGCGATTATTGATCTTTATGATTTAAGTGTTGTGGCGTATCAAATAAGTGATCGGAACAATAATCAACTTGTGTTTGATACTTATCATAAAGCTATCGCGAGATATCCAGAGGCAAAACCTTTATTTCACAGTGACCGCGGATTCCAATACACAAGTAGGGCATTTAGGAAACAGCTAGAAGATCAAGGAGTGATGCAAAGTATGTCTAGAGTGGGACATTGTATTGATAATGGTCCTATGGAAGGATTTTGGGGAACAATCAAATCAGAAATGTACTACCCTAATGAATTCAGTACAAGAAGCGAATTGAAGAAAGCAATTGAAGTGTATATTGATTTTTATAACAACAAGAGACTTCAGAAACGCTTCAAAAACAAAACACCAATGATGGTTCGAACTGAAGCGCTAGGAACAGAGACACCTGTAGTCTACGCGATTCCAACTAACAAGAAGATTGAAGCTTACTGGTCAAACATTAGAGAAAAACAAATGCAGTCACTTGTAGCATAAAAAAGATGATTCATCATAAAGTGATAAATCATCTTGGATATTTTATTTATTTCACCTGTCTACTTGACAGGGAGCAGTTCATACCAGCTGTCTTTTTACATGCTCTGGATGATTTGTTTAACTTCAACCATCCCCATATTAATGTCTTCAATTTCATCTTCCGTAATCCATAAGACCGAGGACGCAGCAGGTTCTGAAAAGTCACCTGACACTTCAAAAACCAGATTCACATAATGGACTGTTTTATGAAACTCTGGAAGTTCTACAATATCTTCCGCAATCCCAATAAAATAAGAATCATCGATATCATAACCAGTCTCTTCTTTAACTTCGCGTTCCAAGGCTTGGTAAATTGTTTCGTTCAACATTTGACGTCCGCCCACTAGGTTATGTGCATCATCGAAAAGAATACCTTTATCAGAACGTATTAAAGCACTAACTCTAAACGTCAATTCATGCCCCTCCATAATCGTATAACTCATATCCTTGGAAGTTAATGAATTTGGCTCTACATTACGATACTCATAAAAATCAAAATCCTCTGCTTTAATAAAAGGGAGCCACTCATCTGGGTAATTGCCTTCTTCAACAAGCGTATAGGATGTTTCATCACTGAGATCATCTACTTCAGCGATTAATACAAAGTTATGTGCATGATCATAATCTCGTCCAAATGATTCACCAATGCCCATAAACTCAAGATTCGAAATGTCTTGATTATATGATTCCTTAACCAATCGTTGTGCACAATCTTCAATTCGCTCTTTATACTGTAACACACCTTGAATTGGCTGAAGGTTTCGATCAAACAAGTACTTTTCTTTATATTTAATAAGCACTGTAACGACTACACAGTATTCTTTCTTAAATTTTAAGTCCATAATTACTCCTTATTGATATAGAAAAACCGGTCAGAGACCGGTTTGTTTAATTTAACATAAATTAGTCGATTGAAACTTTGATTCCAGGACCCATTGATGTTGAGATTGTAAGGTTTTTAATAAAAGCACCCTTAACAGCAGCTGGACGTGATTTAAGAATTACGTCATGTAATGCGTTAAAGTTTTCTTCTAATGCTTCATCTGTAAATGATGATTTACCGATAATTGTGTTAACGTTTGATTCTTTATCAACACGGTATTCGATTTTACCTTTTTTGATTTCTTCAACAGCTTTAGTGATGTCCATAGTTACTGTTCCAGTTTTAGGGTTTGGCATTAAACCTTTAGGTCCTAATACACGACCAAGTTTACCAAGCTCACCCATCATATCTGGTGTAGC
The DNA here is from genome assembly GCF_940143175.1 of Erysipelothrix amsterdamensis. Lineage (NCBI taxonomy): Bacteria > Bacillati > Bacillota > Erysipelotrichia > Erysipelotrichales > Erysipelotrichaceae > Erysipelothrix > Erysipelothrix amsterdamensis. Next base: position 1,777,615 of record NZ_OW659496.1, read on the forward strand.
AACGATAATGTCAAACTCGAACCATCCTTTTTGGATTTCTTCAAGAATTTCTTTACCACCAACAAAATCTGCTCCTGCATCTTTTGCTTCTTGTTCCTTAGCGCCTTGAGTTACAACCAATACCTTTTGTGAACGTCCTGTTCCATTAGGTAATACCATTGCACCACGGATTTGTTGATCAGCATGACGAGGATCAACATTTAAACGGTATGAAACTTCGAATGTTTCATCGAATTTTGCGAAACTTGCTTCTTTTGCTAATTTGATTGCTTCAGAAATTGAGTAAACTTTTGAGCGATCCACTAATTCATTAGCTTTAACGACGTTTTTTGATTTTTTAGCCATTATACTCTAGTCCTCCATTCCTTCAATAGCAATACCCATATTACGTGCTGTACCAGCAACGATGTTCATAGCACCTTCGATGCTATTTGCATTTAAATCGGGCATTTTATATTCAGCAATTTCACGTAATTGATCTGCTGAGATCGTAGCAACAATGTTTGAATTTGGTGTTGCTGATCCACTCTTAACTCCAGCAGCTCTCTTTAATAAGATAGCAGCAGGTGTTGTTTTTAAGACAAAATCGAATGATTTGTCATCGAATACTGTAATTTCTACAGGTACGACGTCTCCTGCACGATCTCTACTTTGATCATTGAACGCAGTACAGAATTGAGGCATGTTAATACCAACACCAGCTAATGCAGGTCCTGGTTTAGCGCCACCGGCAGGGAATTGTAGTTTAACTACTCTTGCAACTTTTTTACTCACGAGACATTCCTCCTTATGTGTGTTTGTCTGTGCTGTGGTTAAATGAATGGTTGCATCACTCTCCCACATTACAAAAGCCTTTTTACAGGCTTATATATTTTACATCTTACACTGGTCTAAGTCAAGCGTCATTTTTGAGGAAGATTATAGGACTTCCGGCCAAACCATCGTATGTTCTGTTGGGCCATCATTATGCGTCTCCACAACAACAAATCCCTCACGTTTATAAAAACTTTGTGCTCTTGTATTTTGATCATAAACATTAAGTGTGAGTTCATCATAACGTGTTTTTATATAATCAAGAAGTTCTTTACCAATGCCCTTATTTCGCGAATCGTTAGAAACAAAAATTCCCGCAAGATAATATCCTTCCATCACTCCCGCAAATCCCTCAATGACACCGTCTTCTACAGAGACATAGATATTCGCATGCTCCATCATCTCTTTCACACTATCATAATTATCGTTCCAAAACGCAGCATCCACAAATGAATGAACCTCTAAATTACATTTTAACCAAATCTCCATAACTTGATCTATTTCAGGAATTTCCATATAACGTATCATCTACGTACACCTCTTCTCTTTATATCTATTATACCTATTTTTTTATACGTCGCACGCCTCTTTAAGAAAAAAAAGATGTGAGCGCTGCCCACATCTTATAAATTTATTTAAGTATTGATTTTACCGTTTCAGATACATTATCCACTGTAAATCCGAATGCTTCAAAGAGTTTCGGTGCTGGTGCAGAACCACCAAAGTGATCCAAGGTTACATAAGCGCCATCAAGACCGATAAGTTTACCCCAACTGAGAGATGAACCTGCTTCTACGGCAACACGCGCGCGCACTGCTGATGGAAGCACAGATTCTTGATATTCTTTGCTTTGTTCTTCAAAAAGTTCAATACATGGCATCGAAACAACACGAACACCTATGTTTTCTTTCTCCAAAGACTCAGCAGCTTCAATTGCTAATGAAACTTCAGATCCTGATGCCATGATAATCGCATCGATCTTTTCAGCGTCCTTCACAACGTAACCACCTTTAAGTGCATCCGCACCTGTCATTTCAAGTTGTGGTAAGTTTTGACGTGAAAGAATCAGCCCAACAGGTGTTGTTTTAGATGTAAGAGCTAAAACCCACCCATATGCAGTTTCGATAGCATCCGCTGGTCGGAATGTATAGAAGTTCGGTAATGAACGTAACATAGTAAGTTGTTCAACCGGTTCATGTGTAGGTCCATCTTCCCCAACACCAATACTATCGTGAGTTAAAACGTAAGTTAGTGGTAAGTTCATCAGTGAACTTAAACGAGCCATTGGTTTTAAGAAATCAGAGAACACAAAGAATGTTGCGACATATGCTTTAAGTCCACCGTAAAGTACAATACCATTACCCATCGCAGCCATTGCATGTTCACGAATTCCAAAATGAATATTACGGCCTGCAAAATTTTGTGATGAGAATGAATCTTCCTCATTCATATGGGTCATATTAGAAGGGGCTAAATCCGCTGATCCTCCAAAAATATTTGAATATTGATCTTTAAGACGATTTATCATCATACCGGAAACATTACGTGTTGCCATTGGTTTGTCTTCAAATTCAAATAATGATTTATTCTTTGTTAGTTCTTCTACAGTAATGTCTGTGAAGTCTTGTTCTAACTGTTGTGCTAATTCTGGATAAGCATTTTTATATGAATCCATCATTGCATTCCATGCATCTTGTGCTTTCGCACCTTCAGCTGCAATAGCACCAAAGTGTTCGTACACTTCTTTGGGAACATAGAATGGTTCCAGGCTTGGGTAATTTACAAGTTCTTTAAATGTTTTGATTCCTTCCTCACCGATTGGAGCACCATGTGATGAGGCAGAACCTTCTTTAGGTGTTCCGAAACCAATCTTAGTTCGGATTTCAATAAATGAAGGTTTATCAAGATTTAATTTAGCTTCAGTAATTGCAGCGTTGATTGCTTCGATATCATTACCGTCTTCAACCACAAATGTATCGAAACCATAAGCTTCATAACGTGCACATACATCTTCATGGAATGAAAGATCTGTACTTCCTTCGATTGTGATGTTATTTGAATCATAAAGGACAATCAAGCGACCTAAGTTCATTGCGCCCGCAAAAGAAGATGCTTCACTTGTAATTCCTTCCATCATACAACCATCACCTGAAATAACGTATGTGAAGTTGTTGAATACGTCGAATCCGTCTTTGTTATATTTCGCTGCGAGGTGTTCTTGAGCCATTGCCATACCAACTGCAGTTGATAAACCGGCACCCAAAGGACCTGTTGTTGCTTCAACGCCATCCGTATGACCATATTCTGGATGACCGGGTGTTAACGAATTGAATTGACGGAAATTTTGTAAGTCTTCTTTCGAAACTTTATATCCAAACACGTGCAAGAGTGAGTAGAGAAGTGCCGATCCATGTCCTGCTGACAGAACAAAACGATCTCTGTTGATCCATTTAGGATCAGCCGGATTAAAGTTCATATGATTTGCCCACACAGTATATGCCATGGGTGCAGCGCCTAAAGGCATTCCAGGATGACCTGAATTTGCTTTTTGAACTGCATCTACAGATAACACACGAAGTGCATTAACTGCTAAGTTTTCAATATTATTCATAATTTATATGTGCTCCTTCTTTTTCATATATAAGATACATGATTTCAGCGAATATATCAATGTACCGCTTACGCCTTAAAAAGACATAGCACAACATATTTTTAGTCGAGTTGCGCTATTTCATTAATATCTTCTTTTAGTGCTTCAAATTTCAAGAGTGATTCTTCAATTGTTTTCCCCACAACGCAATAGTAAAATTTACATTTTGGTTCCGTCCCAGATGGTCGGATTGCAATCCAAGAGCCATCTTCAAGACTATATTTAATAACATTTGATTTTGGTAATGTTAAGATCTCACCGTTTGAACGTGAAGATGTTAAATAGTCATCACGGTAAAGAACCTTAATTCCCGCAAATGCTTCGATTGTTGATTCTCTAAATGTTGAAAGAATTTCCTGAATACGATTCAAGCCTTCTTGTCCTGATAACGTAATTGCTACTTGTGTTTCATGATATGCACCATGTCTGTCATAAAGCCCGTTCAGAACATCAACAAGCGTTAAGCCATGATTTTTGTAATAGTTAGCCGCTTCCGCAACCATCATACATGCTTGCAAGGCATCTTTATCACGTACAAAATCTGCGAGAAGATAACCGTAACTTTCTTCATAACCAAAGACAAAATTAAAGTCACCCACTTTATTGTGATTTTCGATGCTATCACCAATGTATTTAAAACCCGTTAATGTTTTCTCTACATTCACCCCGTAAGATTGCGCAATTTTTTCTCCTAAATCGGAAGTTACGACAGTATTAAACATAATTGGATTTTCTGGCATCGTTTCTTTTTCGATTCGCGTTGCATAGATATATTCTTGAAGTATTGATCCACCTTGGTTTCCTGTAAGATAAACATACTCACCGTGGTGCTTAACCACAATACCCATACGGTCCGCATCCGGATCACAACTGAGTACAAGATCTGCATCCTGTTTTACCGCATATTCAACGGCTAAATCATAGGATGCCTTTTCCTCAGGATTCGGAGTTTTTGTATTACTAAAATCAGGATCATAATTACTTTGTTCCATTACAGGAATAACATTGTATCCTGCATCCGTTAAGATATCCGGTACAAGTGGATAGGATGTTCCATGTTGCGATGTAAACACAACCGATAGGGTTTTTTCTTCCTCTGGACGTAATTGAATTGAATGAATTGCATCTTTATAGGTTTCATCAAAATCAGCTTCCATATAAGAAATCATTGAACGATTCCCCTGATTGATATCCACTTTAGTTTCATCGGGTTCTTCATTGATGAGGGAAATCACTCGAGCAATCTTGTGATCTACCAATTGACATCCATTTTCATCATATACTTTATAACCATTGTATTCTTTAGGGTTATGACTTGCTGTAATAACAATTCCACCAACACAGTTTAACGTTCTTACCGCAAATGATAACTCAGGTGTTGGACGTGGTTGTGAAAAGATGTAACTTTTAATCCCGTAAGTTGATAACACCATCGCACTCACATCCGCAAATTCTTTAGACATATGACGGTTGTCATACGCAATCGCTATTTTTAATTCTTGATCTTTAAATGTCTCAACTAAGTATTTCGCAAATCCCACACTTGCTTTCGCTACCGTATAAACATTCATGCGGTTAGGTCCGATTCCTAATAATCCGCGCATACCTGCAGTACCAAATTCTAATGACTTATAAAAAGCGTCATGTTTTGTGCTTTCATCCATAGTTTGCATTGCTTCCTCAATCCATGAATAATCGCGAGCCAACTCATTCCATCTATCTAATGACATAATTCCCTCCTGCATAAAAAAAATAGAAGATTCTCATCTTCTATTTTATTCTAATTATAAAATTAAGCAATTACTTTTTGTGCTTTTAGTACTTCTTCAATTGTAGCGATTGCATCATCTTGATCTTCGCCTTCAGCAGAAATAACGATTTCTGACTGAGTTGGAATTCCTAATGACATAACGCCCATGATTGACTTCATGTTTACAGCTTTACCTTTGTAGCTGATTTTGATTTCGCTCTTGAATTTGCTTGCTGCATTAACTGCTACGGTTGCAGGACGTGCGTGCAATCCAACAGGATCAATAACTGTTACTGTAATCTCTTTCATAAGTATAACCTCCTACTTTTCATTTCAATTTTATACTATTTTAAAGATTAATACAATGATTAGTCTTTTTTTACTTGTGATATGGATGATTTTTTGAAATCATAAAAAACCGATACACTTGTTCGTACAACATAAGGCGGACGAGTTGGTGTGGAAAAGTAAGGTTTGAAATCTTCCAACGATAGTTAGAACGCTCTCTAATTGCTTGGTTTACACCGTGAGAACCTCCAATAATAAATGTGATTGGTTTTCCCATATCGATGAGATCCATAATCTTTGCACTCATCGAAACGGAATCTAAATCTTTTCCACTTAAGTCCATTAATACGACATAGTCACGATCATCGATTTTCTCAAGTATTCGTTGACATTCATCTTCAATGATACTTGTAACATCAGTTTTATTAGAATTTACGAGTTCGATCATCTCGACAGAATGTATGGGCTTAAGACGTTTCTCATATTCTTGAATCAGTGCTTGCATTGGTTTTTCTTTAATTTTTCCAATTGCGATAATTTTTATCACTGCAATGTTACCTCTACCTCGTGAATTTCTCCATTACGATTTATCGTAAGTTTAACAGTATCGCCTACTTTATGTGCATAAAGTTCACGTCTAAACTCACGGTAACTTGAAATGGCTTTACCATTAATATGGGTTAAAATGTCTCCCTCTTTAATGTCTGCTTTACGTGCTGGGCCATTTTGTGTTAACTCAGCAATAAAGACTCCCGCATTCACGTCTGAGGGAACTTTATAGTAATTCTTTAAGAAAGGGTTCATTTCAGAAACGGAAACACCCGAAATTCCAATAACAGGATACGAAACTTTTCCAGTTTCTTCGATTTGTTTAATAATTGGTACAACTTCATTGACAGGAATTGAGAATCCCATCCCTTCAACTTGAGCCGAAGAGAGTTTCATGGAGTTAATTCCAATCAATTCCCCATTCATATTTACTAGTGCTCCACCACTATTTCCCGGGTTAATTGCAGCATCTGTTTGCATTACAACCATATCCCAATCTGGATTGCGGTCTCCATTTAAGTCAACTGGGACTTTACGATCTTTTCCAGAAATAACTCCAAATGTTACGGAGTTTGCGAATTCTAAATCTACTGGACTTCCGATAGCGAGAACAAATTCCCCCACCTTAACAACAGAAGAATCCCCAAGTTTCATTGGTTTCACATCAGAATCAGTTTCTACTTGAAGAAGGGCTAAATCGGTAAATGGATCTGCACCCAATAGTTTCGCTTCGACTTTTTCACCATTTGAGAATTGAACATAAAATTGTTCACCTTTTTCAGTTACGTGATTATTGGTGATAATGTGAATCTTACCACCTTCATTTTTGTACACAACTCCTGATCCGCTTCCAGCCAATTGTCCACCTTGTACATTTAATACACTGACAACTTGATCCCTAACGTTTTCAACAACTTTCGTTGGATCTGACTCAAACTCGGTTACGACTTTTTCAACAGTCTTTCCATCTTCGGTCTTTTCTGTGACTGTAGGACGATTGTTTAGCTCGTAGACTTGATAGGTAAGAAATCCGTTCCACGCAAGTAAAATAACTAAAATTCCAATAAATGTGTTTTTAAAACCTTGATCTTTTTTCATATTTGATATCCTCCAATTACAATTTCAAATTGTTTAGCGACATTGAATTCAATCCCCTCATTATCAACCAATTCACGTACGGTTGATAGGGCTAAATATTCATCATTAGCTTCCGAACTAAGATGGGCTAGTAAAATTTCCTTTGTTTTTTCCGAAACAACTTTTGATAACAGAACACCTGCTTCTTCATTAGACAAGTGACCTGTATCCGATAATATCCGACGCTTAATGGCGTAGGGACGATTGGTTTGCATTAATAATTCAGGATCATGATTACTTTCCAGGATGTAATAATCGGCATCTCTGATCAATTCAAAATCCTGTTCACGAATGTAACCCGTATCGGTAATATATACAAGTTTACGACTTCCGTCATCTACAATATATCCTACTGAATCATCCGCGTCGTGAGATGTTTTCACTGCCGTGATTATAAACGGTCCAACGTGAAAGGGTATATACGGTTCAACCTTTGTATGGTTAAACATAACCTCTGAAGGACAGTAGATTTGATGGTGAGAAAAATGTTTCAATTGACTGGTATGATCACTATGATCATGTGTAATCAAAACACAATCCACATCATCAAATGTTAGTTCTAGTGATTCAAAACTCTGTTTGAGATAACGCTTTGTGGTTCCACAATCAATCATAATTCGAACCCCATGCGATTCCACAAGACAACAGTTCCCTTTAGAACCGCTTGCAAGCATTGAATATTTCATAAACATCTTCCTTTACCTAACATCCCATTACGGTGCATGGGTCTACCCGCACGCCGTGATAACGGAACTCTAAATGAACATGAGGCCCATAAGTAGTACCGGTCATACCCATATATCCAATATTATCACCACGTTTTACAAGATCACCAACATTGAAGTAAGGACCTGTAGCCATATGTGCATAAAGTGTTGTGTAGCCATTACCGTGATCAATCACAATATGATTTCCCCAACCACTTTCACATCCATAATTCCCTTCAAAACAACCACTTACAGTTTCCGAAACAACACCTCGGTCAACTGCATAAATTGGGCCGAATCCTCCACCATTGAGGACAAAATCGGTTCCATTATGGTTGTAGTAACACGAATTTCCATATACACATGAAATATTTGCGTTATCTAACGGCCAACGATAGTTCCCCGATCCAATCCGTGGTTCAACCTTCGTACCATAGCGAACTTTACCACGTATAGGCTCTTTCGTTACTTGAGTCCGGATTTCTTCCGAAGACTTCGGAGCACCGTTCACAATAACATCTTCATAAACCACATCTCGCTTACCATTTTGTTCCACAACATCCACAACTTCTTTCCCTTCAGATAATTCCGGGTCTGATTCGTAGATTGTTGACTCGGGATAAACAACCTCAGAGGTCATTCGTTCACGAGTGATTTTAACGGTAAAAGGAGAATTAAACTTACTTACTCGAAGTTTCGATCCAACCTCAAGCACTTGGTTTACATCTTTAATTATATCACTATTTATATATTTTATTTGATTTGCATCCATTCCTTTATGCCAAGCAATCCCTGCGATTGTGTCATAAGGTTGAACTTCATAAATTTCAACTTTTGGATTATATCCATAACTTAGAAACGTTAAAACATCACTTTCATTCATAAGAATATTCTCTTTGGATGTTAATCCTTTACTTATTTGAACTGTTTCTTCCACTTCAACATTAACATCATGCGTTCCATAATCCTTAATACTTTCAATTTTGCGATTATTTTTCATCGCATCAAATGTTTTGTCATCTGTAAAGTTTCGAATAAAGGTATCACGGGCTTTGTTGAAATCATCGATGTTTTTAACATAAATAATCGCTCCATTGGAGAATGTGACTTGATTAACTTCAATCGCAAAGAGTTTTTCATCATAGAGATATTGGAATATTTCATCATCACGATCTTCATAGTGGTTAAAGCTTAATTCTTTAACAAGAATTAAGTCATCGATAAAGCCTAATTTTGAATCTGGAAATTCTGTTTTATATTCTTCTTCGTAGACCTTATCAAACATCTTATTTAATTTTGAACCGTCGCTTATAATCCCCACTAATTTTTCGTCACGATAAAGTTTTGTAACTTCAATGGGTTTATCCGACTTCCCTTCAGACTCTTGTGGGAAGATAGACGTAGATGTATCGGTTAATTTGTATAAATCCACAACACTCGTATTCGCACTCACTGTTTCAATTGCGTACGCAATAAGTACTGAGACTATAAAAGTTATCAGGATTAATTTCAGTTCTTTATGTTGTTTCATTAAACCAACTCCTTTTGGAAAGCACAAACGAGACCGAAATCTCGTTTATACTTCGATTTGATAAAAACTAACAGCCTATAACACCACATGCATCAACACGTGTTCCACCACCAACAATAATTTCAAGATGGACGTGTGGATAACTTGTTCGTCCCGTCATACCAACATAACCAATATTCTCACCTTTAGCGACAGTTTGTCCTGCTTGGAAATAACCTGGACTTGCCATGTGTGCATAGAGGGATCTGTATCCATTACCATGGTCGATAACTATATAGTTACCCCATCCTCCTGGATCATATGAGTTCGTTGTGACAACACCACGATCAATTGCGTAAATTGGTCCATAGCCACTACCGTGTGTTGAGAAGTCTGTACCTGAGTGATTTGGATAACAACCATAACCACAGAGAACATATGCATTGTCTAAAGGCCAACGCCATGCACCACTACCAACTTTAGGTTCAACTTTTGTACCATAACGAATAACACCACGTACTGGTTTCTTAGTTTCTTTACTCGATATTTCTTTCGTTGAAATGGATGCACCATTCTCATAAATATCTTCATAAATAACGTCACGAGCTCCGTTTTGTTCCACGACATCCACAACTTCTTTACCTTCCGCAAGTTCTGGATCGGATTGATATACCGTTTTTTCAGGATATACCGGTTCCGTCGTCATACGTTGTTTTGTTACGGTGACTGTAAATGGCGAATCAAACTTACTTACTCGAAGTTCTGATCCAACTTCAAGAACTTGATTCACATCTTTAATTTTATCCGCATTAATGGATTGAATCTGGTTTACGTTCATTCCACTGTGATATGCAATACCTTCTAAGGTATCAAACGGTTTTATTTTATATGTTTCAACTTTCGGATTATACCCATAGCTTAGGAAGGTCAGAATTTCTGTTTCATCTTTTAGGATTTTATCCTTCGTCGCAAGACCCCGTGTTACTTTTACGGTTTCTTTAACCTTCACGTCTATATCCTTGGTTCCATAATCTGTAATGGCAGGAATTTTCTTATTATTCTTGATCGCATCAAAGGTACTTTCACTGGTAAAGTTTTGGATAAATTTATCACGTGCTGAATCAAAATCTTCAGAATTCTTTACATAGATGATGGCTCCATTTGAGAATGTAACTTTATTCGCTTCAATTGCAAATAAGTTTTCTTTATAAAGATATTCAAAAATATCATTGTCACGATCTTCATAAACATTAAAACTCATTTCATCTACTTGAATGAGGTCGTCAATAAATCCCAGCTTTGAATCTGGAAATTCTTCTTTATATTCATTTTCATACACTTCATCAAACATCTTTTGTAGACGAGTCGAATCTTTTAAGACCCCTACAAGTTTTTGCTCGCGATAAAGCTTTGTAATCACTACAGGTTTATCATTTACAGTCACAACTTCTTGTGGAAATATTGCAGATGATGAATCGATTGCTTCATATGCTGTTTTAATTTCCGATGCTGAAGTTGGAGACTTGTAAAGATACCCTAATCCAACCGCAAAAAGAAATGCGACGGATATCATAATGAGGTTTTTATGTTTTTTCATATTACATTCTACCTCCATCTCCGGCAACACCATAGAACTTACTTATGGAAGCATTGAACATAAGTGTAATGTCTGCCAATGCACCATTACGGTGTTTCGCCATTTTTAGTAATACTTCTTGTTGTTCTGGTTTCGGTAATTGAGGTCCATCGTCCTCTTCACCTTCGCGGTCTTTATAATAATCTTCTCGATACAAGAACATTACAATATCCGCATCTTGCTCAATCGAACCGGATTCACGTAAATCACTCAATTGTGGTATTTTACTGTCTCGACGTTCCACTAAACGTGATAACTGTGACAGCGCAATAACAGGGCAATCCATTTCACGGGCTAACTGTTTGAGACCACGTGAAATTTCAGATACTTCTTGTTGACGTGATTCTGTTTTTCCACGTCCTGAGATCAGCTGAATATAGTCAATCACAATCATATCTAAATTACCTTCAGATTTAAGTTTTCGACATTTTGAAAAAATTTCTGGAACAGTAATTGTTGAACTATCATCAATAAAGATGTTGAGCTTTGATAGCACATTGGCTCCTGCATAAACATTATTTAATTGCTCATCATTTAAGTTACCGGTACGTAAATACTCGCTCTTCACAGAAGATTGCGCACTCAACATACGTGAAATTAGATGTGTTGCAGGCATTTCGAGGGAGAAAATCGCCATTCCTGCTTTTTCATTTTTATTGTGGCGTGCTGCATTCAGTGCTAGATTCAAGGCAAATGCCGTTTTCCCTACAGACGGACGCGCCGCTAAGATAATTAAATCACCACGTTGCAAACCGTTAGTAACATTATCCAAATGGCTGTAATTGGTCTTCAAACCGGTGATACGGTCGTGGTTTTCACGAATTCGATTTAAATTCTCTATTACTTCATTTACAACCTCACGACTTCGCTGCATTTCAGTTGTACGACGAACACGCGTTACTTCTAAAATTCTTTGTTCCGCTTCATCAAGCAGTGCAGTAAGTTCAGTAGTAGAGTCAAAACCCTTTTCAGCGATAGACTGCCCAACATCAATGAGGCGTCGCATTTGAGCTTTTTCTTGAACAACTTCAATATAGTGTTTCACACTTGCTGGTGTTGCACTGTTTTCTGTAAGTGCAAACAAGTATTCGACACCACCCACACTATCAATTTCATGTTGATCTTTTAATCGTGTTATTAAAGTCGTCGCATCTAAAACACGACCACGTTCAATAATTTCTATCATATGAGAAAATATTTTTTGGTGCTCGGTATTATAAAAGTCATCGACTTGCATATCATATTCTTCAACAACTGCAACAGACTCTGGGAACACCAATAGCGTTCCTAAAAGAGCCATCTCAGCGTCTTGACTGTAAGGCAATTTACGCATAGTTCCTCCTCTTATTCAGCAATTAATTTAACGTGGATTTCTCCGGTTACATCTCCATAAAGTGTTGCTTGGATACGATTTGATCCTAAATGAGTAATTGGACCACTGGGTTTAAATTTACGCTTGTCCACTTTAATCTTGTGTTCTTTTTTCAATGCATCTTCTACTTGTTTTGTGGATACAGAACCAAAGACACGACCACCTTCACCCACTTTGACTTTAAATTCTAAAGTGATTTTCTCAAGCTCTTTCGCTAGAAGTTTCGCTTTTTCAATTTCTGCCTGAACTTCAGCAGCATGTTCTTGTTTTTGGTGATCTAAAATTTCACGACTTTGATCACTTGCCATAACTGCGAGTTTATTCGGTAATAAAAAATTACGCGCATAACCATCCGCAACCTCAACGATATCGTTCTTTTTACCTACTTTTTTAACGTCTTTTAATAAAATTAATTTCATATTATTCACTTTCCTCTCTTACATTTTCTATAGCTTTTTTAAGTGACTCTACGACTTCATGAATCGATTGTCCTTTAATTTGAGCTGCAGCTCCAGTAAAGTGACCGCCACCACCGAGGCGTTCCATAACAACTTGAACGTTTAATTCACCTTTTGATCGTGATGATATCGCGACAATGTCTTCATCAACATAAGCCACCACAAACGACGCTTCAACCTCTTTCACAGTTAGAATTTCATCAGCTGCTTGAGACATCAATGGTCGTGGTAATAACTCATCCTTGTATGCTGCAATTACGTAGTAATCATCAAAAAATTCACATTTACTCAATACTTTGTTTTTCATTTCAAAACTCTCATATTCATCACGAAGCATATTTTCAACTTCCATTAAATCAGCGCCATACTTACGTAATTCAGCTGCGGCTTGGAAAGTTCTACTTCCACTTCGATTTCTAAAGCGATTGGTATCAATAAGCATTCCTGTATACATAAAGGTTGCTTCAAGTTTAGAAATAACAACATTACGTCGATGATACGGGAATAATTCCACAATCAGTTCGCTCGCTGATGAAGCGGACGACTCAATGTACGTTAGGGTTGGTTTAAATTTAAAATCCCCTGTACGTCGATGATGGTCAATAACCACAACAGTTTCTGCTTTATCCACTAAATCTGGGAACTGACATTGTTGTAGCGAATGATGGTCTACCATGATCAGTAATGTGTTTGGACCAATAAGCGAACGCGCTTGTTCATGTGTCACTAAATTGTGATCCTTTTCAAACTCATCACGATGCTTACGAATACCTCCCGCAAGATTGACCTCAGTATCCTCTAAATCAATAACAATCGAAGCTTCTTTATTATAAACGGAAACGATTGACGAGACACCCAGCGCACTTCCGAAACAATCAAAGTCCATCATACGATGGCCTACAATCACAACATTGCTGGATTCTAAAATGTGTTCACCAAGATTTTGAGCCATAACCCGCACACGAACTTTACTACGTTTCTCCACAGCCTCTGTATTTCCACCAAAGTAACGCATAACTTCATTTTTTGTATTAATCGCTACTTGGTCACCGCCACGACTCTGTGCCATTTCAAGGGCTTTATTCGACATATCCTCTAAATCCTTAAAGTTATCACTATGTCGGGCAAACGCAAGAGACAAGGTAATACTTGCATCAATTTTTGTAGCTTGTTTTCGAATCTCATTCACAATCGAGAAACGTTCACTTTCAAGCCTTTGAAATACTTGTTCATTTAAGACTAAAAGATAACGGTCTGGGCGAATACGACGCACGAACATCTCATGATTATCAGCCCATCTTACGACAGCCTGTCGAATGTTTGAGTCAATAAAAGCAATCGTTTGCTCTTCCTCATATTGAGTTGTTTCTTCATAGTTATCAAGGTGCGCAATCCCCAAGACAACTTGATTATTTCGGTTGATAATCTCAAGTTCATTTAAATCCGTAACATCTTTAAAGAAAATAATGTTCTTTTGACCCATCGTCGATGCTTCAAAAACATGGGAATCAAAACGAATTGTCATCGTTTCATTATTTCCTTTAATAATTTTCACAATAGTCGGAAAGATATCAGTAACCAATTCTCCGGTACCAAGGATATTAAGTTCATCAAAAAGCTCACTCATCCAAGTAATCGTATTTTGATCATCAAGTGTGATAATCCCCATATTTGCATATTCAAAAGCATAACTTGCTTCTTGTCCTAATACATCCGCAACAGATATAACGCGTTCCTTGCGACTTGTAATCGCAGTAGCGAAAATATAGAAGATAATTGCAAAGTCAATTACAAGAAAAATATACTGTACAACATACAAATATTTATTAATAAAAACATGGAAAAAGAAGAGGACCACCAATTGGGTCAAAGTTAAAATCATTAAACGTGTTTTAAGAGTCTCAAATTGATTAGACATAATAAACCCCCTAGGTTTTCACCTTAAATTTTATCACAAATCGACACTATTTTCTATTACGATGTAACATCACTAAAACGATATCTGCACTCGTTTTCATTATAAAGAGTTCCATAGCCATTGTAATTAGAACCATACTAATTGAAATACCATAAAGTACAAGTGAATTGTGAATATTTAGAATCCCTTTCACAGATTGAATGATTTCTTGAAAGTCCATACCAAAAGCAGGACCAAAGAAACGAATCATTATAAAGTAAAACAAAGCAATAACTACTCCCATAGCAAGATAACTCCGTGTTGGGGAAGCCTCTTTTTTCATACAGTAAATATACGCTAATCCTACAGCACCATACCCTGCCATCATCAAAATTGTTGAGAAAAGCCCCGACATGATAACCGCCATTATAATACATGATAAGTAAACTACAAACGCCTCGGACCAATCACAATACGATCCGTAGACAATTAAAGGTAGCGCAAGAAACGTCATAAAAAAACCAGCCGTTATGCGATCAAAAAACAAAATAATCCCTGTTAAAGCAACAGTCATTGCACCATATGTTAGGCTCAGTGTTTTCTTCATAATTGTATCCTCCATAAAGTAAAAACCTCTCGTTAGAGAGGCTTTTGAATATCTTAGTTATCTGATACGTATGGTAATAAAGCCATTTGACGAGCACGTTTAATAGCTGTTGCTAATGGACGTTGGTATTTAGCTTTTGTACCTGTAACACGTCTAGGAATAATTTTACCATTTGCTGAGATAAAGCGTTTTAGTAATTCCACATCTTTGTAATCGATTGTTTTTACGTTATTTTTTGTAAAATAGCAAACTTTACGACGTGGTCCACGGAATTTTCTGAATGACATAACAAATCTCCTTTCGATTAGAATGGAAGATCGTCACTGGTTATATCGAGAACAGGCTCATCATCCATTGAGAACGATGGTTCAGGATCAGCTTGGTATGAAGGTGTATAACTTGATCCACCTTGATTACTATTTTGATTCTGGTATTGGCCTTGGCTTGCGCCTTGTTCTTGACGTTGTGCGCGTGATTCGAGTGATTGAAGTGTATCCACAACAACCTCTTGAACGTATACACGTTTACCGGTAGCGTCTTCATATGATCTCGATTGAATTCGACCTTCTAGACCTACTAAAGCACCCTTTAGTAAGTAATTCGCCATAAAATCAGCTGTTTGATTCCAAGCCACACAATTGATGAAATCAGTTTCATCTTGTTGACCGAAGCGGCGATTGCACGCTACAGTAAACGAAACGACTGACTTACCTGTTTGTGTTTTACGAAGTTCTGGATCTCGAGTTAAACGACCCACTAATATAGTGCGATTAATCATAAATAATCACCCCTTGTGTTTTTGATTAGATTTCGTCTTGACGTACGATCATGTGACGGATTACATCGTTATTGATACGTGTTAAACGGTTAAATTCATTAACTGCTTCATCACCTGATGTAAATTGAGTTACTACATAGTAACCTTTTTTGAAGTCTTCAATTTCGTATGCTAGTTCGCGTAAACCCCATTCATTAACTTCATCAATTGTTGCTCCGTTATCTGTTAAGATAGCGTGTAATTTAGCAATAACTGCTGTACGAGCTTCCTCGTCTAATGTAGGTTTCACGATGTACATTACTTCATATTTGCGCATTTGTACACCTCCTTCTGGTCTATGGCTCTTTCGAGCAAGGATATTTTTTTATATTTTATCCGTTCTTCATTATACCAAACAAAAAGGTCTATGTAAACCTATTCCGTCATCACTAAATAAGTTTCACAGACCTAATGTCCTAATCTTCTTTTTTTAGAATAAATCGACGATTTCTTGAATCGCCTGCTTCAACCGCAATCTTAACATCAGAGAATGCAGAGACCACTTCTGAATCATCCATAAACGTCCCACCCGAACGATTCGCTTTCGCATAACAACTCAAAATAAAAGATGTGTGATATGCCTGAGGCGTTTGGGTTTGAATAAAGGAATCCGTATCAACTGTTGACTCAATATATCCATCAACAACACGGCACATACGGCTGGTTGGAGGTAATCCAAGTACACATGCTTTTTCAGTTTGCATGCGAACAAGTAGTTTATCAATTAAACCTTGACGTAACCAAGGACGTACACCGTCATGGATAAGAACAACATCCTCTGAAACCGCTGTAAGACCAATCAACACGCTCTCCTGACGTGTTTTACCGCCCTTAACATAAACAATCTTGCCACTACCATTAGACTTTACAACACGCGTCATATCAGCAGAACTCGCAACAATTACAACCTGTTTGCACTGTGCATCATGCATAAAGACTGAAATTGTCTGACCTAAAACACTTTTTGAGTCATTAAATGAGGCAAGTGCTTTTGCATAACTTGCACCTTCTGCTGCTTTTTTCCCAGCGGCAACAATTAATACTGAATAATCCATAAGTCACCTCTTCTTTTTTAGTATTCTAACATATCACAGGCTCGGATTAAAGGAATTCGTATTATTTACCAAATGCCTCCAGAACAATATCCACAAATTCATTCAAAGGATCTTCAAAAACTTGATTTTTTCGATAACACAGAGTAATCGGTGTTGTGATATCAGTTGTGATATCGTCATAAATATAAAAATCATGATGTATGAGTACTTCCGGTAAGAAACCAATCCCTAAATCTTGTCTTACCGCGAAAAGAATTGCTTCTGAATTAACAGTTTGCCATGTCGGGTGATAAACTAATTTATGTTTTAAAAGCAACGCTTCAAATGCATTACGAATTGAACTCCCGGATTCCCGAAGCAATACTCTGTGTTGAAGTAAAGATTCAAGGTTCGAAATATTATGTGGATATTTAGAGAAAAATTTTAAGCTATAAGTCCCAAGTTCAATTGTCTCAAATGTCTCATCGTGCATTGATCCTTCAATTATAGCGACATCAACTTTATCCTCAATGAGTAGTGCAAGCACATCTTGCGCATTGGCGATTGTTGTTTCGGTTTTATGCTCCAAATGTAAGGATTCATAGCGTTTGATAATATCTGGTAACGTTGTCTTTGCGACAGTGATACTGGACCCTATTCGTAAGGGATTCGATTTATTGAGTTTAAATACATCTGCTTCAAATTGGTGATAACCTTTTAGAAAATGAGTCACTTGAAGATAAAACTGAGCGCCAAACGGAGTTGGCTCAATGCCTCCAGACTTACGCACAAAGAGATTACGATTCAAGACCGTTTCAAGTTCCTTAACTGCTTGAGATACCGCCGGCTGTGATATATACAACGTCTCGGTTGCTTTAGTAATTGACTTAAGTTCGTATACTTCTTTAAAGATTTTTAAGAGTCGAATATTCATAACCTACCTCCATAATGATTTAGTTATACCTCTATCATTTCTATCTATTATAATTATTACCGAGAATTACCTATAATACAAGCGGAGGCTTTTATGAAACAAATATCAAATTTAGAACTATTCTATACATCCTTCTTTTTATCTGCTGTGTCGTTTGGCGGAGGGTATATTACCATCCCAATTTTACGCACAAAGTATGTTGAAGAGAAAAAATTAATTACCGAAGACACATTACAAGATCTTGCTGCAATTGCTCAATCAGCACCCGGTGCCATATCCGTAAATCTAGCAACCGGAGTGGGCTATAAAATCAATGGTAAAGCTGGAGGGTTCGCATCGTTTATCGGGACCATCTTACCACCCTTATTTATAATCTCAGTAATAACATATTTTTATGATTTCTTTATGGGGCAAGCACTTATACAAGCTATATTTAAAGGCTTAGAAGTAGGTGTTGCTGTGATTATGGTGCGATTGGTGCTAGATATGGTTAAGGATCTGTACCAAAGAGATCACAAATTTGCAGTCTTCTTATATCTCACTGGATTGTTGCTTTCTCTCGCATTTAAGATTCATATAGTTTTTATTCTAATCTTTAATTTTGTAGTCGTGTTTATGTTTAATCGATGGGAGCAAGATCATGTTACAGTTGATTAAGCTATTCTTTGAGTTTTTATATGTTGGGTTATTCAGTCTTGGCGGTGGATATGCAACCATTCCACTCATCGAGAATAGAATTATTAACATTCATGGTTGGATTACGACACAAGACTTTATCAATATGATAACCATTTCCCAAATGACTCCCGGGCCTTTGACAGTAAACATCTCAACCTTCGTGGGTCTCAATATTGCTGGAATCCCGGGTGCAATGATCGCGACACTTGGATGCGTCCTTATCGGTGTCTGCTTAACACTTAGTGTGTATGGATCCTATGATAAGGCAAGTCACAAAGATTTATGGGAATTGATTTTGAAATCCTTACGCATTAGTTCCGCAACACTTATCAGTCTTGCGACGGTAACCATTTTTTCAATGTTGCTTTTGAATGAGAGTAGCTTTAGTGCTTTAACTATAGTTGTATTCATCTTAGTATTTGGATTTAGTTATAAATTCAAACTTCAGACAACTCAAATTCTAATGCTTTCTGCCTTTCTTGGTTTATTATGGCTCTTATAGAAAAAAAGATACTAACTGTCAGTTAGTATCTTTTTTTCTTTATCTTTTTTTCATGTGTGGGAATAACAAGACATCGCGAATACTTGCGCTGTCTGTTAAGAGCATGATGAGGCGGTCTAGACCGATACCGATTCCACCTGTTGGCGGCATTCCGTATTCTAACGCTTCAACATAATCAACATCCATTTCATTCGCTTCTTCATTACCAAGTTCACGTTCGCTTAATTGACTTTCAAAACGTTCGCGTTGGTCAATAGGATCGTTCAGTTCGGAGAATGCATTCGCATATTCACGGGCATCAATGAACATCTCAAATCGATCTGTAAAACGAGGATCTTCTGGATTTTTCTTTGCAAGTGGCGACACTTCAACAGGGTGACCATAAACAAATGTTGGTTGGACAATCTTTTCTTCACAGAATGTCTCAAAGAACTCATTAACAACATGGCCAAATGATAATTGATGTTTTGCCATATTAATATTATGTTCTTTCGCAATTGCAACTGCTTCTTCATCAGATTTGACGTTCCAGAAGTCAACTCCTGTAACATCTTTAATGATATCAACCATATGGACACGACGGTAAGGGCCTTTTAGTGAAAGTTCAGTTCCTTGATATACGATTTCAGTTGTTCCTAAGACTTCGTGTGCAAGGTATTCAAGTAAACCTTCACTGATATCCATCATGTCATACATATCTGCGTAAGCTACATAAGCTTCAATTGTCGTGAATTCAGGGTTATGTTTTGGACTCATTCCCTCATTACGGAATAAAC
The DNA here is from genome assembly GCF_940143175.1 of Erysipelothrix amsterdamensis. Lineage (NCBI taxonomy): Bacteria > Bacillati > Bacillota > Erysipelotrichia > Erysipelotrichales > Erysipelotrichaceae > Erysipelothrix > Erysipelothrix amsterdamensis. The sequence continues at coordinate 1,797,730 of NZ_OW659496.1, forward strand.
GACCAATTTCATAGACACCTTCCATGCCACCAACAATCAAGCGTTTTAAAGGAAGTTCAGTCGCAATTCTTAAATAGAACTCCATATCCAAGGTGTTGTGGTGTGTCACAAAAGGACGTGCTGCTGCGCCTGATAAGATCGGAGTTAAAACCGGTGTTTCAACTTCTACCAAACCACGGTCATCGAAAAATTTTCGAATTGAACGCATAATTAATGGACGTAACATTGCAGTACGTCGTGAGTCTTCATTCATGATTAAATCTAAATAGCGACGACGGTAACGTTCTTCTTTATCTTGTAAACCATGAAATTTATCTGGTAATGGTCGTAATGCTTTTGTAAGGTGTGTCAATTCACTCGCTTTAACGGATAATTCACCATGGTTTGTACGGAAAATTGTTCCTTCAACACCTAAAATATCCCCTAAATCAAGTTCTTTAAAGTACTCAAACGCTAGATCTCCAACTGTATCTTTTCGTACGTAAACTTGGATTTGTCCATCACGATCTTGAAGATGCATAAATCCAGCTTTACCCATGACACGCTTAGTCATAACTCGACCAGCTATTTTGGTTGTAGCTTCAAGTTCTGCAAGTTCTTCTTTTGATTTGCTATCGTAAGCCCCAAAAATGTCGGATGAGCGTTCTTCAGGTTTAAATCCACTTGCAAAGGGATTGATTCCTTGTTCTCGCAAAGCCTCCATTTTCTCACGACGAACAATTTCTTGTTCTGTTAATTCATGTCCCATATTATCACTCTTTCTTATGTAAATAATCTGATTCTATCTTATCAAATTCTATCAATGAATTCATCTAATTTAGTGAAACAGCCGTTAAAATCACACATAACAACAATTTATTTTTAATTCTTACGAAACCATCTATGCATTATTATTAAAATTCATTGCTTTTCGTGATGTATCATAACATAATTTATGGTTTCTGTGTATTCGTGTTCTTTAAAGTATAGATGATAGAATTTAGTTTTTCTTACGTTCTAGAACAATTTCATTTAAATCATCTTCCGTAAATTCATATTTTGAATGACAGTAATGACATTCTAAAACCGCACCTTTATCTTCCGCAATAAGTTCTTTCAGTTCATCAGTACTTAAAGTTCGTAACACATCCGCCATTTGTTCTCTATTGCATCCACAATAGTACTGCGTATCCGTTGTTTCAAGAATAAGAACATCAGGAAATAAATCAGCACAAACTTCGACTGCTTCTTTATCTACCATTAGATTTGAAACCGGAGGCAGTTTCGCAAGTGTTTTTTCAATTTCTGAAATATCATCTTCTGATGCTGAAGGAAGCACTTGAATTAAGATTGCTCCTGCGGATTTAATTGATAAATCTTCGTTCACTAAAACACCTACAGAAACTGCAGATGGGATTTGTTCACTTTGTGCATAGTAGTATGCAAAATCATCACCGATCTCACCTGATTGAAGTTCAACTTGAGAACTGAATGCCATACCATCTAAAACATCATGCGTTACGCTAAGTGTACCTTTTCCAATAGACCCACCGACATCAAGTTTACCAACACTATTTACTTTATGCACATAAGGATTTGAAACAAGTCCACGAACAAAGCCTTTATTGTCTGCATTAACCAAAATATTACCTAACTCACCATCACCACGAATCTCGATAACAAGTTTTTCGTCATCGTTTTTTAGTGTCGTTCCCATGATCGCACCAATACTTAAGGTACGGCCCAAAGCGGCTGAAGCAGCTGGGTAAGTACCATGAAGTTCGTGGGCTCTTTGTACTAGATTTGTTGTTTTTGCAACAAAAATTCGAACATTTCCATTTAGCGCCATTGCGCGTACGATTTTATCACTCATAATTGTCTCCTTTTTTCTTAAAAAAGCCCCAACGAATTGGGGCTCCCTCTAAGCTTAAATTTCTTTATCAATTGTTGTGTCAGGTTCTTGAACCGTCTCACTGACTACTTCAGCATCTACGACTCCATTATCGTTGGCTTCACGGCCTTCAACAATGTTTTGAATTTGCTCTGCAGTAATTGTTTCATATTCAAGAAGTGCTTCAACAATACGGTCAAGAAGATCACGATTTTCCTCAATAAGTTTACGAGCATCTTCTTTACATTGATCAATAATATGACGAACTTCTTTGTCAATTTCAAATGCAATTTGACCTGAATAGTTTTGAGGTTGGGAAATATCTCTTCCTAAGAAAACATTTCCATCATTACTATCGTATTGAATCGGTCCTAAGTCACTCATACCATATTGAGTAACCATTGCACGTGCAATTTTGGTAGCGGATTGAATATCAGAGTATGCACCTGTGGAAATTTCATTAAAGACAATTTCTTCAGCAACACGACCACCAAGGTATCCTGTGATTTTACCCATTAAGTCTGAACGACTTTGTGTAAAGGTTTCTTCACGAGGAGTCATTAAGTTATAACCACCTGCTTGTCCACGTGGAATAATTGTAACTTTTTGTACTTTATCAGCACTTTTGAGTTTAATACCAATAATTGCATGTCCTGTTTCGTGAACAGCAACCATATAGCGTTCTTTTTCAGTATATTTTTTAGATTTCTTAGCAGGTCCCATAATAACGCGGTCAATCGCTTCATCAATAATATCAGTAGTGATTTCCGTTTTATTTTCACGAACCGAAAGAATTGCAGCCTCATTCAGTACGTTTTCAAGATCAGCTCCTGAGAACCCTGGAGTACGGCGAGCAATATGTTTGAGTACAACATCATCTGCAATTTTCTTATTGCGTGCATGCACTTGTAAGATTTCTGTACGACCTTTAACATCAGGTAAACCAACAGTAATTGTACGGTCAAAACGGCCGGGTCTTAATAACGCAGGGTCTAATACGTCGTCACGGTTTGTAGCCGCTAAAACAAGAACACCTGAGTTCTCTTCGATTCCATCCATTTCAACAAGAAGTTGGTTAAGTGTTTGTTCACGTTCGTCGTGTCCTCCACCCATACCAGCACCACGTTGGCGTCCAACAGCATCAATTTCATCAATAAAGATAATGCAAGGCGCTGTTGCCTTAGCTTTTTTAAACATATCACGAACACGACTTGCACCAACACCTACAAACATTTCCACAAAATCAGATCCGGAAATTGCATAGAATGGTACATCTGCCTCACCAGCAGCTGCTTTAGCAAGTAATGTTTTCCCTGTTCCTGGAGGACCTACAAGAAGCATCCCTTTAGGAATACGCGCACCCATTGCTTCAAAACGTTTTGGATGACGTAAGTACTCGATTAACTCTTGCATTTCTTCTTTTTCTTCTTCAGCACCCGCTACATCTTTAAAGCGAACTTTAATATCACCTTGGACTTTAGCACGAGATTTACTGAATTCAAAGGCTTTATTATTGCCTCCATTCCCCATTTTAGAGAATAGGAAGAACATAAATCCACCCAATAAGATGTAAGGAATGATTACGAGCAAGAAATCCACGAAGAAATTACTTTCATTTGGATCTGCTGTCAACATCGCTGCATCTTTTTCAGCAAGTAGTTTCGTTACTGCATTGAGTTGTTCTGGAGTATTTGGTAAACGTGTTGAGAATCCAATCTTACGATCATTTTCAACATATACACCTGTAATATCAATGACATTATTATTTGGTTTAATAATTGTATTTTCTACTTTTTTAGTTTCTACAACATTGTAGAACTCCTTAACGGGTAACACTTTCTGTGTTTGATGTGCAGCTAACTGCATGATAACAAGAGCCATCATCACAGTCATTACCATCAAAATAATATTATTTTTTTTATTGTTTTTCAACGGGATTCACTCCTTACTTATAGACTGTATCTTTTAAAATTCCAATGTATGGTAGTTGTCTATATTTTTCATAATAGTCCATACCAAAACCGATAACAAATAGGTTTTCGATTTCAAACCCAATAAAGTCAGCATAAACATCAACTTCACGACGTGATGGTTTATCTAATAATGTAATCACTTTTACGTCATTAGCCCCTTTATTCATTAAGAGTTTAATAACTGCTTTAAGGGTATTTCCTGTATCCACAATATCTTCTACAAGCAAGATATTTGTGCCTTTAATTGAACGATCCAAATCTTTTAAAATTCGAATATCGCGTGATGATTCCGTACCTTCGTAACTTGAAACATCCATGAAATCAAATTCGATATCAAGGTCAATATACTTAATGAGGCGTGCAAGGAATGGTACGGATCCTTTTAAAAGTGCCACAAGTACGAGCGGACCTTCTACATTTTTATAATGTTCAGTGATAACTTGTCCGAGTTCTTCACATCTTTTTTCAATTTCTTCTTCACTTATCAAAATACTCTCTACATCTTGGTGCATACTATAAATAATCCTCCTGCGATAACTATAATTCTAACATAAAAAGATTGGGATTGTTAGAGTAATGATGCTCATCACAACCCATTCCCACAACAAACACAATTTGTTGCGAGGAATTCACAATAACAGGCCATATTTCGCGTTCATGACGAGGTATTTTACGATCAATAAAGAATCGGTTTAAAGACTTCGTCCCAAACCTCATCTTTATCGAATCCCCCACACGGGCGTTTCGAATCACAATGGGAAAATCTGATTCCGAAAGGGTCACACCCTGAATCGTTTGGCCTGAATCGCTCAAGACAAAACGATCTGTAGTAACATACGATATTTGAGTAAAATGATATTCAAATGGTGTGTTATCTATAAGAGCAAGTTCGCCATAACTTGAGCTTAAGCGTTTGTTTCCAAACTGAATAAACGCTTTTTCTTGAAGAATGAGTGTATCGAGCTCTTTAAGATAAGGACCACTCATCGCATGTGTCTCCACACCATTTTGTGCCATCCACAATCGTAGGACGCGTGGTCGTATACCATCTTGTATTAATGCATACATATCGACTTTAACCTTAGAATCCAGCTGAAGTGCGATACTCTTCACCATTTTACTCCTTTTTTCGCCACTTTGCTTTGCAGCAAGCATTTCTTTTACCAAACTTTCATATGAATTTTCATCCATACAATGAATATCATTACGAATTTGATTGCGTGTGTAGTCAAGACTTAAGTTTGACTCATCAATTCCATATTGAATTTGGTGGTCATCACAATATTGAACAACCCTGTCTTTAGTCATATCCAAAAGTGGTCGCCACACGGTTACACCCATGATTTCTGTAAACTGCGCCAATCCAATGTGTTCACTTTCCATCTTACGTTGTTTCTGGAAAAGATAGGTCTCGAGATCATCGTTGAAATGATGGGCAATTGCTACACCTTCAGCATTATACTTAAGTACCAATTCTTTGAAAAACGCATAACGAAACACGCGTGCTTGGTGTTGGAAATTATGGTTTTCGCCATCATCCTCATAATTTGAACATTCAAACGGGATATGGTTTACTGCACAGTACTTCCGAACAATATCTTCGTCGCGCTTGCTCGTTTCTCTTTTACCATAGTTAACATGCGCTGCAACACATGGTATGTTTTGTTTAGAAAGGATATCGAGAAGTGCCATCGAATCCGGTCCTCCAGACACACCTACTATCCACATTTTATGCACCATTACTTACCTCCATATCAAACGTTTCTTTTATAATTAGATTTCGAATCTCTATAAACATCGCACTGTTTGGATCAATATGACCATTGATTGAAATAATTCTCGCAGAATTAACATACTTACAATCATTTAAAAACAATACTGATGACTTATTGAGTCCTGGTATTTTCCCTATGTAATAGAGATGGCGCTTTCCGTAAAGATTTATATTCCGTGCTTGCCGAATGATTTCATAATTTGAAGTCATAGGAACAACGAAAATTTTATAGTTGAATATCCCCATAACCAACCCAAAATGTTGATAACCCGCTTCATTGATAAACGCTTGACCAAATTCCATATAACAGATATCACCAATAGACACGGTCATATTTAAAGATTCGCAAGACCAATTTTTCTGCCGACACATTCGATTCATCCCACTAATGCACTCTTTCCGAATGTAGTAAGGTGGTAACAAATAAATATATCTTCGATACGTCTCTAAATACTCTTCAACAATCCGATTCGCGGATCGAGTTTCACATTTTTTCAGCCATCCCGGCTCTAGTTTCATCATAAGATCGCCTCCGAAACTAGATACACACGAATATGAAGACGTCCTAAATAAAAAGAGCCATTGGCTCTTTTTAAAACACTTAGTTGTAATTATCGAACTAAGTCTAAGTTTTCTAACATGATTCCTGTTCCCTCAGCTACGCATGTTAATGCGTTTTCGGCAACATAAACTGGAATACTTAATTCATGTGAAATCAATTCATCAAGGCCATGTAATAATGCACCACCACCTGTAAGTACGATTCCTCGTCCTACGATATCTGCTGATAATTCAGGAGGTGTTTGTTCAAGAACAGTACGACAAGCACGAACGATGTCCTGTAGACTTTCATGCATTGCATTTGCTGTTTCTTCAGCTTTTAATGTAATTGTATTTGGAAGACCTGTAACTAAATCTCGACCGCTAACTGCAATCGTAGTTTGTTCCATATCTTTGACACTGTCAATACGAGCAGTACCAATGTGAGTTTTAATTTCTTCAGCGGTACGATCTCCAATTAAAAGTTTATAAGTATCTTTAACATATTTGATAATGTCATGATCTAAACGGTCACCCGCAACTTTTAGAGATGTACTTGTTACAATTTCTCCTAGTGAAAGGATTGCAACATCAGTTGTTCCTCCACCTATATCGAGAACCATTGAACCCGCTGGTTTTGAAATATCAAGATTTGCACCGACAGCAGCAACTTTTGGTTCCTCTTCGATGTAAACACGTTTAGCGCCTGCACGATAAGCGGCATCGCTGATGGCTTTACGTTCTACAGATGTAATATTTGATGGACAGCAAATTAAGATTGTTGGTCGAGAAAACATACCTTTAAGGTTTAATTTTCTAACAAAATATTGAAGCATCATTTCTGTTACTTCAAAATCTGCAATAACACCATCTTTCAATGGACGAATTGCTAGAACACGTCCTGGTGTACGTCCTAACATATCTTTTGCTGATTGTCCTACAGCAAGACATTTTTTAGTTTCAGCATCAATGGATACTACTGAAGGTTCGTCTAAAACGACGCCTTCGCCTTTTACATAAATTAAAATATTTGCGGTACCTAAGTCAATTCCGACTGCTTTTGAAAACATTCTTTGTCCTCCAATTCTCTCGTCTTTTCTACATGAAATAAGCGAATGATAATCCCATCAAAAACTGCGCTACAACATAACCTAATCCAAGAGATAAGAATATGTAGAGTAATTGAATACGCGTTTCACTACCTTTTCGCATCACTTTATGAAAATCAATCCCACTTAGCGCATAAGCACTTGCGAGAAAACATACGAAATATAAAACAATTCTTTGGATATCATGCATAATTATTCACCTATATTACTATATCAAATAACACACTGAAATTCCATTGATAATATAAAATAACAAAATTTACGATATTCTTATTTTAAGTTCACTCTAAGAGCGGCTTCGCGGTCAAGGTCATTCCAATTGCACCAAGGGGTGTTGTAATTAATATCGCAAGAACTGAAATCGCGAGAATTACTTCGCCATTTGGTAAACCCATCGCTAGAGGGGTACCTCCAATCGCTGCTTGAACCGTCGCTTTTGGTATGTATGAAATTGCGACAAAAATACGTTCTTTGAACGTTAAGTTTGTGTTGATTAAAGATACGAAGACACCCACCATCCGTACCAAAAGGGCGACAACAACGATCACCACTCCGATTATACCCGAAGATTGTGCCGCATTAAAATCCACTTGCGCACCAACGAGCACAAAAAGAAAGATCTCTGCAACAACCCAAAGTAAATCCATTGCATTTGACAGATAATTGGATAGCGAGAGATTACGTTCTCGAAGTGTTGCTGCACTCACCATCACACCTAATAATGAGGCTATGGGTAAAACCTTTTCTACGCTTTGGAGACAATAGGAAAGCAACAAAATCGAGATTATAGTTGACTTTGAGTTTTTCCCGTAGGCACTTAAAACACGACCGAGCATTACCCCGGAAATAAATCCTGCAACAATCATCATCGGTAATTTCAAAATAATTTGAATAGGAGACATAATTCCCGTAGTAGCAAGACCTAAAAAAATAGAAAATATTGAAATCGCTACAACATCATCAATGGATGCACCTGCTAGTATTAAAGTTGGAATTTTTTTCGCCGTTCCGAGTTTATTTTTTTCCAAATAAACCATCATTGGAACAACTACCGCTGGTGAAACTGCTGCTAGGATAAATCCTAACATGCCACCTTGAATAAAACTAAAACCCAAGAAATGCATACTTAAAAACATGACTGTTATTGCCTCAAAAAAACCAGGAATAAAACTAAGTAAAAATGCAGGGCGACCAACTTGCGCAAGATTTTGACGATCGAGATTAAAACCTGCACGAAGCAAAATAATAATTAAAGCAAGTCCCCTAATCTCCGGCGACAACATTTGGATGCTTGTGTGAATCCAATTAAGTCCAAAAGGTCCTAAAACCATACCTAGAATAATCAAAAGAAGTAATGGGGGAACATGAATCCTCTTACCCAACTTCTTCGAAATTTGTCCTAGAATCAGAATCAATAAAATTGTATATATCATGTTACCTCCATAAAAAAAACTCCTACAAAAAGACCCTGTGGTCTCATGTAGGAGTTATCAGCTGTCGCAGTTATGGTGAACTCCATCACCGTTTTGTAAATTATATCATATTCCATCACTTTTGAACTGTTTTTATAAATGATTTAAGTTTATCCACACTGACGCCATCATAATCACCCTGGCAACTGTAAGCATACGACACCGAATTATTTTTAGTTGTCGGATCTGAATACCACACTTTAAACGAACTATGAAGTTGATGTATACCTGTTTTCTCCACAATTTCTAAAGCATTCGATTCATTAACGCCTGAGCCCACACAAAACTCAATATCCTTAGAATAGGTTTGATGAAGTTCGGCCAGTAATTCAATACCCTCATTGGCCCGTTCTTTTAAACCGCTTGTGAGAACACGATCAACACCACATGCAATTAAATCTTCAATTGCCTTCATCGGATCTGAAACACAGTCAAATGCACGATGAAAAACAGCTTCAATTCCCGCATCGTGACAGATATCCACAAATTTTTGTGTAAGGGTCGTGTTCACAGACGCATCATCATTAAGAAATCCAAAAACCAATCCATCTGAACCGTTCTGAATTAAGCTTTCAGCATCATAAATCATCGATTCCACTTCCAATTGTGAATAACAAAACCCTCCACCTCTTGGCCGAATCATCGTTATAATTGGAATGGTTGTATGTCGCTTCGCAGATACAAGCATCCCTACACTTGGGGTTAAACCACCTAAATACAAGCCACTGTTTAATTCAATACGATTAGCACCACTTGTCTGAGCAGCGATGCAATCCTCAACACTTCCTGCACATACCTCAACAATCATTCTGCTCACTCCTTTTTGTATTTATTATATCAGAACATAAAAAAACCACAGTAAAACTGTGGTTTAGAATTTATTTTGTACCGAAAATTCGGTCTCCAGCATCTCCAAGACCTGGAACAATGTATCCATCCGCATTAAGTTTTTCATCGAGTGCTGCTAAGAAAATATCAACATCTGGATGTGTCTTTTTAATATGCTCCACTCCTTCAGGTGCCCCAACAAGACAAACAAGCTTAATTGTTTTTGCCCCGTGTCTCTTTACGATTTCAATCGCTGCATCAGCACTACCACCTGTTGCAAGCATTGGATCTAAAACCAAGACTTCCGACTCAGCTAAATTTTCAGGGAATTTTGCGAAGTATTCATGTGGCATTAGTGTTTCTTCATCACGATAAACACCAACGTGCCCTACTTTAGCAGTCGGAATTAAATTTTGAATTCCGTCTACCATTCCTAGACCAGCACGTAAAATTGGAACTAAAACAACATCACGTTTCATTTCGAATGTGTCATATTCTCCACATGGTGTGTTAATTGTAACTGGGTCTAATTTAAGATCGCGTGTAATTTCATAAGCCATAAGACCTGCTATTTCATCGAGATTTTGACGGAAATCCTTGGTCTTTGTAGATTCCATTCTCATTTGTGTAAGTTTATGTGTAATTAATGGGTGATTTAATACTGTAATCATATTCTTTCTCCTCTCACCGGGTATTGACGTGTTAATGTTTTAACTTCATTACTAATTTGTGTCAAGATTTCATCGTCTTCATAGTGCGTTAATGCTTCATGAATCCAGTGAGCAATCTTCTTAAACTCTTCCTCTTTAAAACCACGACTTGTCATGGCTGGTGATCCTAAACGGATTCCACTCGTAACAGCTGGTCGCTCTGTATCAAATGGGATTGCATTTTTATTAATGGTAATTCCCACTTTATCCAGCACTTTTTCTGCATGAGCGCCCGTCATTCCAATACTGTTTTTCACATCCACAAGGATTAAGTGGTTATCCGTTCCGCCACTTACCAAGCGATATCCCAAACTTGAGAACTCATGTGCGAGTGTTTTCGCATTAAGGATGACTTGTTCTTGATATGTTTTGAAATTTGGTTGTAATGCTTCATAGAAGCATACAGCTTTACCAGCAATCACATGCATCAATGGTCCCCCTTGCATACCAGGGAATACAGAACGATCCAACTTACGCGCATATTTCTCTTTACAGAGAATCGCACCACCTCGTGGTCCACGAAGTGTTTTATGCGTTGTCGTTGTTACAAAGTCTGCATAAGGGACTGGACTTTGATGAAGTCCTGTCGCAACAAGACCTGCGATATGAGCCATATCTACCATCAGATATGCACCAACTTCATCCGCAATTTCTCTAAATCGCTTGAAGTCAATTTCGCGAGAATATGCACTTGCACCTGCTACGATTAATTTAGGTTGAACTTCTAACGCTCTTTTTAAAACGTAATCATAATCAATCATTTCAGTATGTTTATCAACACCATATCCAAAGAATGTGTAATTGATTCCTGAAAAGTTTAATTGGTGTCCATGAGTAAGATGTCCTCCAGAATTTAAATCCATCCCTAAAACAACATCACCATGTTCCAAAACAGTCATATAAACCGCCATATTGGCTTGTGAACCACTGTGAGGCTGAACATTCGCGTGCTCTGCGCCATAAATTTCTTTAAGGCGATCAATCGCTAAATTCTCGATAGTATCAACATATTCACAACCACCATAATAACGTTTACCAGGATATCCTTCCGCATATTTATTCGTCAAAATACTCCCAGTTACTTCCAACACTTGATCTGAAACATAATTTTCTGAAGCAATTAACTCAATATGATCAAGTTGTCGTTGCTCTTCCAATTCAACGGCTTCAAATACCTTTGTATCTCTCATTCACGGCCCTCCTTGGTCTCTAAATCAGATATCTTACAAATACGACGACCATGACGCGCATCTTCGCTGTATGGTGTCTCAATCCACGTTTTAAGAATTGCGACATTGGTTTCATAAGGCGTTGTACGCCCTCCCAATGCAAGCATGTTTGAATCATTGTGTTCACGTGTCAATTGCGCAACCTCAGTACTTGTTACAAGAGCACAGCGAATCCCTCTAACTTTATTCGCTACAATTGAAACACCCACACCGGTTCCACAAACAACTACACCACGATCATATAAACCTTCTGCTACAGCTTTCGCTGCAGGGTAAGCAAAGTCAGGATAATCTTGTGATTCCTCAGAATATACCCCAAAATCCTTTACCTCATGACCCATTTCCTCTAATACTAAACGGAGTCCCTCTTTTGTTTCAAACCCTCCGTGGTCCGCTGCTATAGCGATTTTCATAATCCTACCTCCTTGTTAATTTCTTCTAAAGTAATAACACCTTGTCGTAAACATTTAATTTCATCTCCTGTAATATCAAACACACTGGATGAAACACCTCCGACACATTCTCCTAAAACAACACCTTCAATACGACCATCAAGCTGATCAATGACCATGTCCGATGAAATTGCTGTATCAAACCCTGAACGATTTGCGGATGGAAGCCAAATTGGATATCCTACTTTGTTAATAATGTCTTGAACCCATATGTCATCAGCCATACGAATACCAATCGTACGTTGATCGCCTAAGAAAGGAAACACTCCATCTTTAATGTTAAAGATAAATGTAACCGCACCTGGCATAAAGGTTTTCATGAGATGACGATCACGGTCTGTTAAATCCGCAACACTCTCAATTTGATCAAGGGAACCAACCATTAATGGGAACGGTTTATTCTCAGGACGTTCTTTCGCATCCTTTAGCTTTTGATACAACGAACCTTCCGCACTACTTGCAGCCAATCCGTACACCGTATCCGTCATAATTGCGACAAGCCCACCCTCTTGAATCATTTGCGCAATGTCATCACTTTGATTTTTATTAAATCGTTTTGTATCCATTTCGTTTCCTCTACTCTCTACGTCTATTTTATCACACACATACCCAAAAAAAAGATACTAATCTTCGAGATTAATACCTTTGTAGACAAAGACCATACGATCAAGGCCATTGATGTCTTGACGAAGCACAATCTTAGCGTCACCAAAAAATTCTTGAGCTAACGAAACAACTGCTTCCCCAATATCAAAACCAATCTCAAAAGCCATCACTGCCTTATCATTTAAAACAAGATGTGCCTTCTCAAATACTTTACGATAGAAAAACAAACCGTCCTCACCACCAAATAAGGCAACATGAGGTTCGTTGTTCAACACCGAAGTTTGAATATGTTCTGTATTTTTAATATATGGTGGATTACATGCTAGAACATCAAGCTTAATATTTTTCTCAATTAGAGGTTCTAACATATCTCCCTGCATAAACTCCATATTTGCTTGGTTGTAATCCGCATTACGGCGTGCTACTTCCAATGCTTCTTCACTAATATCGGAAGCATAAACTTTTAAGTCTAATTCTTTTGCTAAAGCAATGCCAATAGCACCACTTCCACATGCGACATCCGCAATTACGGGTGTATCAAAATGTGCATCAATATCGGATAAAAGATGACCCACAAGTTCTTCTGTTTCGGAACGAGGAATCAGTACGCCCTCATTCACGAACAACTTATAGCCATAAAACCACTCATACCCTAAGACATACCCTAAAGGTTCATCTGTAGTTAATTGATTAATCTTATTTCGATATTCGTTAGTGAAAACAGCCTCAACCTCTTCATTATAAATAGCAAACATATCTAAATCTTTATCGCGTAAGAGTTCAAGCATTAAAACACGAGCGAAGCCCGTATAGATATTTGCTTTGTCGAGAATCTCTGTTCCCTCATTAACTAAATCTTTATAAGTCATTAAGCACCTTGTTCAAGGATTTCTTTTTGTTCTTGCTCAAGCAGAGCATTCACAATTTCATCCAACTTACCTTCCATAATAATGTCTAATTTTTGTAATGTTAATCCAATACGGTGATCACTCACACGGTTTTGTGGATAGTTGTATGTACGTATTTTTTCAGAACGCGCACCGGTACCAACTTTAGATTGGCGTTCGCCATGACGTTCTTCTTGAATACGACGTTGATGTTCTTCATAAACACGAGCACGAACAAGACGCATTGCTTTATCTTTATTATCGTGTTGTGAACGTCCATCTTGACACTTCACTGCGATCCCTGTAGGTTTGTGAACAATACGAACAGCTGAGTCTGTTTTATTAACATGTTGTCCCCCAGCGCCTGATGATCGCATTGTGTCAATCTCAAGATCATTTGGATCGATGTCAATTTCTTCATCCTCAACATCCGCTAGAACGAGAACTGTTGCGGTTGAAGTATGAATTCGACCTTGTGTTTCTGTTTTTGGCACACGTTGAACACGATGTGCTCCTGATTCAAATTTAAAGTGACGGAATGGTTCCGCACCTTTAACTACGAATGAAATTAAAGAATATCCACCCGCTTCAGCATCCATTGCTTCAATTAATTCATATTTGTATCCTAGACTTTCTGCATATCGGGTGTACATACGGTATAAGTCACCTGCGAAGATATTTCCTTCATCGCCACCCGCTGCTCCACGAATTTCCACAATTGCATCAAACGAATCTGATGGATCTTTAGGAACCAACAGAACTTCGAGTTCTTCGATAATTTTTACCATTTTTTCAGAATATTCTGCAGATTCCATTGCTGCAAGCTCTTGCAACTCAGGCTCATCGACAGCAAGCATTTCTTGAGCTTGCGTAAAAAAGTCTTCTGCCTCTAAGAATTGTCGGTATGCATGCAAGACTTGCTGCATAGACGATTGTTCTTTACCTAATTTTGCCATCATTTTACGATCAGACAACACTTCTGAAGACATCATCATTTCTGTGATGTCTTCATCACGTGCTTGAATCTTTTCAAGACGGTCTCTCATTGTTTTTTCCATCATTATTTATCACCTTCGCTATTTCCATTAATTTGAGGTTTATCCAAAACGATATGGTCATGACGGCATCGTGCTTCATACGATTCACTCGCTCCAATCATAACAACTGGATCATGATAGGATGCCGGTTTTCCATTTACTAAGCGTTGAGTACGTGTCGCAGGTGCACCACATTCAGTACAAACCGCTGTAAGTTTTGTGACAAACTCTGCAGTAGTCATTAATTTAGGAATTACGCCAAAAGGTTCACCACGAAAATCCATGTCAAGACCTGCTACCATTACTCGTTTACCTTCTAAGGCAAGATGGTCACACACCTTAACAATTTCCTCATCAAAGAATTGAACTTCATCAATCGCAACAACATCCGTTTCTTTAGTAACGTATTTTAAGATGTCTGTCGCCTTATCAACTACAACACTTTGCACGCTAGTTCCCGCATGCGAAACGACCTTACTGTCACTGTAGCGATTATCCACAGCTGGCTTAAAAACAATAATGTTTTTATGTGCAAATTTTAAAACATTAATACGACGAATTAACTCTTCAGTCTTCCCAGCAAACATACACCCGGTAATGACTTCGATATAACCCTCTTGATATTGATGATACATCATATTCTTTCACCTCATCATTATTATTCTATCGTATTTTAACAAAATTTATACACAAAGTCCTAAAAATAACACTATATTTCTACATTTCATAATTTACTCATAAAAAAGAGCGTTGTCGCCAACACTCTTTTCATTGTTTATAAGGTTGAACCTTATTTTATACCATATTTCTTATTGAACTTGTCAATACGTCCAGCTGCATTAGCAAAACGTTGTTTTCCTGTATAGAAAGGATGGCAGTTTGAGCAAGTATCTACACGTAGATCTGTTGCTGTTGAACCAACTTCAATTTCAGTATTACAAGATGAACAAACAATTTTTGTTTGGTGGTATTCTGGATGAATTCCTTTTTTCATATGTACATGTCTCCTTCCGCCTAAAGTTTTTTCACTTTAGATAAGTGCTAAGTTATAATAGCATATCCAATAGTAAAGCGCAATAAAAAACGCTTATGCTTTGCATGAAATTTTCACGCCTAAAATTATGTGTTTTTTCTAAACTAAGATGAATACTTTTTTTAACGTCTTATTAAGCCTTATTTACACATTAATATGAATTATGTGCAGATTTAACTTTTTTGTGAATTAATAATATTTTCGATGATAATCCCTAACATAAGCCCTAAACCTGGGCCTGCTACCATTGTATAAATCATGGGTATATTAAGCAAAAGGCTGATAAGAACACCAAATGCCGTACCGATGAGTAATCCAAATCCAACACCATAACCTTGATCTTTCATTATATCTCCTTTCGATATTTTACGAAGCATTTCCCTTGTGCATCCTCTATGAGTTTCATCGGAATACTTTTATAGAAAGCAATTAACTTTGGATTGTTATCCGTAATTAATACAGTCTGTCTAACATCGGGATACAGCGATAAAAGTGTAAGCAACAATGTTTTTCCGATTCCTTGACGTTGACAATCACTAAGAATCAGTAAATCTTGAATATAAAGAATCGTTTCTTGATCACCAACAGCGCGAATTAGTCCAACGAGTTTGTTTCCCTTCCAAGCCGTAAGTGTAATCATTGAGTTTTTTATGGCACGCATAAGTTTTTCAGGGTTATTTGTATATGCATACCAACCTGTATCATTGTACAGTTTTAATACATCGTTTAATTCAAGATCTTCGTCTTGTTTATACGTAATCATTTCTGTATCACCGCCTTTATGATTATTGTATGCTTTATAAATTGCTTACACAACCCATATCCAATAATCATTTCCGTGACATGTGAGGACATTTTGTGTTTACCGTGTTGTTATATTTCAGTTAATAAAAAAATACCGTTAATATTCAAAACGGTATTTTTTGGACACTTCACCTTAGCTTAGTATTGTCCTCTTCTTTAATTCTTTGTATTTGAACCTAAAGTCGATACATCCTACACCAAAAAGAAGCAATAAAACCAGCACATAGGCAGGTTCAATAATGTGAGCAAATAAGGAAACAACACTTACTCCAAGTAAACATAGTAGAAATGCACCCCAAAAATAAACTTCTTTTCTTAGGATATCCGTTTCCATGTCTGGTATGTGATGACGGTCATATTTAATCACGCCCATTCCAGACATGATAATAGCTATGTAGAGAAGGTAGGTTGTGATGAAAAAGAAGTCCCCTGTACTGGAACAAATAAGCCAACCTAAGCCAATCATAATGATGACATAAATCGGTGTAAATAATGATAGATGATCTTTTATTCTTTTCATTTTGACTCCATCCTCTCGATTGGTGTGATCAAACCTTGATTTGATCTTGACGATTTTTTTTCATTATAAAGTAGAATGGAACTGCAATAAGCAGCCCAGCAAGTCCCCAGAGAAGTTGCTCCATGGTTGCTTGTGACAGCATCCCAAAGCTAACGCTAATTGCGAAAATCGGAATTACCGGTCCAAACGGCATTTTAAAATCAAACTCAGTAGGTTGATTTCTTTTGCGGAATACCAATACCGAAAGACATGTCGGAATGTATTGTGCAAAACGAGAAACAACACTAATTGCAGCGAGTGTGGCGAAACTTCCAGATAATGCAATAGGAATCGCAATTGCCACTGAAATTAAGATCGCATACGTTGGTGTATCACGTTTACTCCGTTTACCAATAAACGAAGGAAGTAAGCCATCATCTGCCAGCGCAACGCCACATCGTGGTGTCACAAATGAATTCGCAATATTGATACCACCAATTGAAACAAGAGTCCCCGCCGCAACAAGAGATGCTCCAAAAGGCCCAAGTATCATACCCATAGCCGTTTGAATTGGTGCAGGTATATGAGCGAGTTCAGGACCTAAAATCCCTATCGAAACGAACTGTATGAAAAAATAGAAGAGAGAAACAGTAATCATAACAATCACAGTCGCCTTCGGTAAATCCTTTTGCGGATTTTCCATATCTTCTGCAGCCACTGAAAGATTCTCAAATCCGGTAAAAGCATAAAACATTAGCAGTGCTGTTTTCCCAAAGTTACCTGTTGTTTCAATAAATACCGGACTGTAATTACTTGGCTTAATAAAAAAGATACCAACAGCAATAAAAATAATCATTGGTACCAGTTTTGAAACCGTCACCACATTATTGAGGATTTTTGAAATATTAACCCCTATGATATTCACAATACCAAGTCCAACAAGAATACACACAACCACAATGTTTTGAATCATTGGGTCTTGAGCAGCAGGAACAATTTGCCCAAGTGCTGTCGCAAACGCAACTGCCATTGTTGCCCAAGCAATGATGCAAATCGCCCACTTAATAAAACCAACCTCAAATCCAATGAAATCCCCAAAAGCTTCTTTCGCATATACATAGGGACCACCATTTTTATTGAAATACGTTGCAGCTTCCGCAAAACACAATCCAATACTCATCACAACAAACATATTAAATATAAACACAGCTAAGCTTGCTGTTCCCATAAGTGCCATCGCTTTATTGGGTAAGAGAAAAATACCTGAACCGATAATAGCGTTTATTCCTAATAGCACGATACTGAATAACCCGAGTTTTTTCTTCATGTACACCATCCTAACTGAAAAATGAATTTATACTTAATGATAAACGAATTCAGATAAAATGGATATCATTTTTATATTATTTGTATTAACGGTTAATTGATCGGGACATTATTGTTGTGGTGTGGCGGATTCCACGGATTGCTACTGAGAGTGCAAAAATGTTTTCCACAAGAGCAAGACCTCCATATCCGGCATCACCAATATGCTGAATATCTGCACCCGCAATTTTGTTACGAATTGCGATATTCTCAATCACAGCCTTACTTGAACCTTCTTGACTTGTTCCGATTGCAGTGAGGACAAGTGCTTGATGTTGATGTACGACCTTGATTGCACGAATAAGTTCTTCGTCTGTAAAACCAGGTACAGTTCCAACTGCAGGCATTAAAATTACATCTGCTCCCGCATCACAAAAATCCTTAATTGTTTCTGGATCGGGAACAACAGATTCATCAACACCGGCACCATGCATTTTTCCTGCGATGATTAATCCGCCAAAATGTTTACGAGCACTTCGAATTGCTTTCGCAATTTCATGATTGGTCACACCAGTTCCAGGATTTCCTGTAAGGCAGATAAAATCAAAACCAAGATTCGCAGCTTCTTTGAGTGTCTTTTCAGAGCACATGCGACCTTCTGCAATAACACCTTGCGCTTCTAACATTTCCGCATTGAAATCTACCGGTTCTAAATTTACTCCAATTGGCCGTCCCACTAACTCCTTCAGTTTTTGAATGATTTTTTTCGGTTCACAGGCCTCAAGCCCGGCGATAAATGGATTCAGTGTATCAAATCCATTAAGAAGAATTAAGTCTGCTCCAAAAGCCTTGGCGACCTCCGCATTCGTGATGCCACCTTGTACGGATCCAAAAACAACGTTTTCAGAACAAATCGTACGCCCCTCTGCAGCCTTGATCGCTGTTTTAAGTGTTTTCCCATCCATCGAACGAAAATCACTAGCATTACAATCTAATATACGTTTACTCATCATAATTCCCCCTTTTGTTTTAATCTTTGACTAACTACAAAAATTACGTTGAATTATCCGAACTATAAGCCGATAGATTACTTCCGTCATAACAATCGCAATGGCAATTGTTACGGACAAGGTAAATGTTCGAACAAGTAACTCAATGCCTAAGATATAATCTGCTCCAATAAATGCTTTCACTGTTTGATAGGCCATAATCCCTGGCACGAGCGTAAAAATTGCTGGAATATTAAAAACAGTTGTTGGCATTTTTAAATACTTAGCAAATTGCATCGATAGCATCGAAACCGTTGCAGCACCAATAAAGATCGCTAATGTGGTATCAAACCCTTTTTGAATCAGACTCCAATTCACAATCCAACCCATCATACCTGTGATTCCACAACATAATAAAGCACGTTTCGGAACATCAATAATAATTCCAAAACCAAGTGCAGCGGCAAAAGCACTCACGAGTTGAATAACAACCGTCATCATAATAACACCCCCGACATTACTTGAAGCGACGCCATAATTCCCGACCCTATCATAATCGCAATAAATAATGCCTCAACCATAAATACGGTTCCCGAGATAGTATTTCCTACGAGAAAATCCCGAATCGAATTCATAATTGGAATTCCTGGAACCATCAACATAATACTTCCAATAATAACCGTCTCAAAATCAACAATAAATCCTTTTCTCTGTAGACATATTGTCAAAATACCGATACTAAAAGAAGCAATAAATTCCGCAATAAACTTAACGTTTAGCTTCTTGGAAGCATAATAATGAATTCCAAAGCCGATTGTACCCAGAAGCATTGTAATCGGGAAATCAAACAGAGACCCTTCAAAAATCAACATCATAAACGCACTCACAAATGCGGCAGCAACATATTTCATCCATACAGGGTATTGCATAGCGTCACTATTTATCTCTCTAAGACTTGAGTAGAGTTCATAAACATCAATTTGATTTGCACTAAAGAGCCGTGATAACTGATTTACATCTGCCAGCTTTGCTAAATTACTGCGACGCTTTTGGATACGCTTCATCTTAATTTGTTCACCATCTGATGTCGTTACAAAAATACCAGTAGGTAGTACAAAACTAACACCAGCACCTTCGCCCTGCTTTGATTCTAGAATGCGGTTCATCGTATCTTCAACACGGTGCATTTCCGCACCGTTTTCCATCATAAGTTTACCCGCCAAAATACAAGCATCTAATAATATTTCATACTCGGTCTTTTCCATTGAATTTCCTTTCATACTTCCTAAACTAACTTTATTATACCTTAAACACCAACGGTATATCTCTAAATTCACCAATTAAATACAAGTGAGAAATAAATTACAAAACACTACCTTGTATAAGAAGGTACTGTGTGATATATTGTATTAACGAGGTGAGCTTATGAATACTCAATTTAAAAAAGGTGTCTTAGAACTTTGTGTTCTATCTCTCCTATCTCAAAAAGAATATTATGGCTATGAATTAATCAGTAAAATTTCAGAAACCATCGAAATTACTGAGGGTACAATCTATCCACTTTTAAAACGACTTAAAGATGACGGTTATGTTTCCACAAAACTCGTGGAATCATCTCAAGGTCCATCACGAAAATATTATGAATTAACCGATCGCGGAAAAACTTATACAAAAGCGCGCATCGATGAATGGTACGTATTTACCGGCCATGTAAATGAATTATTGGGAGGAGAAAACCATGACTAAAAACGAATACCTATACATACTCAGAAAAAATCTACAGATTTTACCACAAAATGAAATTGACGATATTATTCAAGATGTTCATGAACACTTTGAATTTGGACTTGCTGAAGGTAAAGAAGCGGTAGATATTTCAAGAACACTCGGGGATCCAATCGAAATGGCTCGCCAATACACAGGCGGTAGAATATACGAAGAACCACACGATTATGAAACTAAGAACGCTTCATCTATGTCTTTAACGACGATACTTCTAAAAATACTTATCGTAATAATTCTTATTGGGCCAGTATTAGCGGGTTATGCTACTCTATTTGCCCTCTTTATATCTGGTATAGTACTTACAATCTGTTCGATTCCCTTATTATTTGGAGGTGTGCTTCCTATGGTGACGATCCCAACATTTGGTCTTCTCGCTCTGACATCGCTTGGATTATTCCTTCTCGGTATCGGTATGACTTGGCTTACACTATACGGTTTCAGCGGTCTCAATTATTGTGTCAAAAATTTCTTTAAATCGAATTTAGGAGGAAGAGCATAGATGAAAAACATTCGAAAAATTTGGATACCCATTGTCCTCGTGATCAGCGGCTTATTATGTCTAAGCTTTGCCATTGGAATCCCTTTAAAAAACGTCTTAAACGACAGCACTTCCGGAACAAACCAAAGTAGTTTTAAAGAAGTTAAACACGTCTTCAACGAAGCGATCAATGATATCAAAATTGAAACCGGACAAATTAATACTTTGACTATCAAATATGTCCAACAACCCGAATTTACGGTCAAAGGATTTGGAAACCTTGAGCAATATCGTAGTGAGATAAACAACAAAACGCTTACAGTTGCGACAATCCCAAACACATGCACCTTTGGAAAATGTGATATTTCTAATTTTGATTCCCTTGAAATTGAGATTCCAGCTTCCTACAAAGGTAATATGTATATCGAGACCATTAAATCGAATATTCAACTAGAAGGTCTTGGTGACGATACCGTGCGTTCTTATACAATTGATGGTATGAACACAAACATTACCGCAAACAAACTTATTGCTGATTTTGAAGTTGATAGTATGAATGCGAAATTAACGGTTAATGACGGTGCAGGCACCATTAAACTAAATGGATTGAATACTTCTGCTTACGTTACATCAATTATTGGAAATTTAAAGATTGAATCCGACGCTATGGCTGCTTATACAGAATTCCCACATGGATCATCCGGATCTTATTCTGTCACAATGAATGGCATGAGTAATTCTTATTCTAACCCGCATGACAGTCAGAAACAAAGTACACTTGGAACCCTCCAACATCATTTCAAACATGGAACAGATGGATTCGCAATCACCTATGAATCAAACGGACTAAGCAATACTCTGGTAGTAAAATAAAAAAAAGACCGGTTCATGAGATGATAAGCTCCCCTTAAAGTAGACACCCGAAATAAATAAAATCGGGCACTACAAAAAAGGAGGAGCTTTTTCTATGGGGAGAAAGAATAAATATCCAGCCGAAATAAAAGAACAAGCAATTAATGAATATTTGAATGGCATAAAAGGTGCACCAGAAATAGCTGAAGAATTATCTATTGATTCTAGTACATTACGTAGTTGGGTGAAAAAGTATCAAACTTATGGTATTGAAGTTTTTTCAGATAAAGATCGAAACAAAAGTTATTCGAAAGAGCTCAAGGAATCCGCAATTAGGGATTATCTTGAAGGCGCAGGTTCTCTTAAAGATATTAGTATTAAATATGGTATAAGTTCCCATGAGGTTTTGCGCGGATGGATAAAAAAGTATAATAGACTTGAAACTATAAAGGATTACGATCCTAAAGGAGAAGTCTATATGACAAAAGGTAGAAAAACAACAATTGAGGAGCGTCAGGAAATTGTCGCATATTGTATTGAACATGACTACGATTATAAGGGGACTGCTGAGCGCTATGAACTTTCTTATGCTCAGGTTTATCAGTGGGTGAAAAAGTATAACGAATTGGGAGATGATGGTCTTCTTGATAAACGTGGCAAGCGAAAACAAGAAGATCAACTTAGTAATGAAGAACGTTTAGAACGTAAAGTAAAACTACTTGAAAGACAACTCGAACTGAAAGAACGCGAGAACATTCTATTAAAAAAAGTGAAGGAAATCGAAAGGGGGCGATATTCTCCAAAGCAAAACAAGAAGTAAAGTATCTCGCAGTGCAGGAACTACATCATAAACATGGCTGGAGTATTCAGTGGATGTGTAAGGTACTTAAAATCGCAAGAAGTAGTTATTATAAATGGACGCATCGTGTTGAAACAAGCAATGAAATTGAAAATCATGAGCTTTGCAATCTCATTCTTGATTATGATGAACTATTTGGACATATCTTAGGCTATCGACGCATGACGGATTGGATCAATGAGTTGAATAGCGTTCAATATAACTCGAAGAGGATTCATAGACTCATGAAGATGCTAGGGGTGAAATCAGTGATTCGTCAAAAGTCTAAAAAATATTCACGAAGCACTCCTGAAATCACAGCTGAAAATATTTTAAATCGAAATTTCTTTGCCGCAAAACCGAATGAAAAATGGCTGACAGACGTCACAGAATTTAAGATTAAAGGTTCAAGTAAGAAACTATATCTCAGTGCGATTATTGATCTTTATGATTTAAGTGTTGTGGCGTATCAAATAAGTGATCGGAACAATAATCAACTTGTGTTTGATACTTATCATAAAGCTATCGCGAGATATCCAGAGGCAAAACCTTTATTTCACAGTGACCGCGGATTCCAATACACAAGTAGGGCATTTAGGAAACAGCTAGAAGATCAAGGAGTGATGCAAAGTATGTCTAGAGTGGGACATTGTATTGATAATGGTCCTATGGAAGGATTTTGGGGAACAATCAAATCAGAAATGTACTACCCTAATGAATTCAGTACAAGAAGCGAATTGAAGAAAGCAATTGAAGTGTATATTGATTTTTATAACAACAAGAGACTTCAGAAACGCTTCAAAAACAAAACACCAATGATGGTTCGAACTGAAGCGCTAGGAACAGAGACACCTGTAGTCTACGCGATTCCAACTAACAAGAAGATTGAAGCTTACTGGTCAAACATTAGAGAAAAACAAATGCAGTCACTTGTAGCATAAAAAAGATGATTCATCATAAAGTGATAAATCATCTTGGATATTTTATTTATTTCACCTGTCTACTTGACAGGGAGCAGTTCAAGAACGGGTCTTTTTTTTATTTTAAATCTTTGCGTAAAGTTTCAACTTTTTCTCGTAAATAAGTTTGTAAATCCGCACATACATCGCGATTCATTGGTGGTACACCCTCTAGTGGATATTCCTTATCAATAAGTTCATACTTATTCACACCCATTGTATGGTATGGAAGTAACTCAATACGCTCGATATTATTGAGCGGTGCAATGTATTCCGCAAGTTCATCCATATATTCATAGGTATCATGAAATCCCGGTACGATTACAACACGAATCCATGTCGCAACACCATGTTCTTGAGCTTTTTCTAGGAATTGATGTGTAACACGAATTGGAGCACTGGTCATTTCACGATATTTTTTTTCTTCTAATCCCTTAATATCGTAGAGAATTGTATCTGTAACACTTAGGATATCATCAAAAGTATCTGGACGACCAAAGCCAGAAGTATCCAAACACGTACTGATTCCTTCCGCTTTACACGCTTTCATCGCTTCATATAAAAATTCGGGTTGATTTAACGGTTCACCACCACAGAACGTTACACCACCATCTTCACCAAAATAAGGTTTGAATCGGCGGAGTTTATCCATTAATTCATCAACAGTAATGGCATCTTCCGGATCAGTTTTCCACATATCAGGATTATGGCAAAATAAACAACGTAATGGGCATCCTGACAAGAATGCAATGGTACGAATTCCCGGTCCGTCCACCATCCCCATTGTTTCAAATTTACGAACATAACCGGTTCTTGAGTCTTTCATGGTCACATCTCCTTTTTAGTAATACAAGTGTATCATATATCTAAAAATGTACATGACTAAGGCTCCTATTGTAAGCGTTTACCGAAATAACAACGTTCACAAATTCACGTATTTCACAAAAAAACGTTTGTAATTAGTATACAAACGTTTTGATTTCACAAAGATTAAGATTTAAATTTAGGCTTTATCCTCACGCCAAATAACGCCACCTAAAGATGTAAGCTTATTATCAATATCGTCATAACCACGATCGATATGATAGATCTCACTAATCTCAGTTACGCCTTCTGCGATGAGTCCTGCAATAACAAGACATGCTCCACAACGTAAATCCGTTGCTTCTACTTTAGATCCATATAATTTTGAAGGACCCTCTATCGAAGCCTGCGCAGGCATTAGTTGAATGCTAGCTCCCATACGATTTAACTCATTACAATGTTTAAAACGTTCCGCATAAATCGTTTCTTTAACCGTAGAATGACCATGCGTTTGTGTAAGCAAGGCCGTAAGCGGTTGTTGGAGATCCGTTGCGAATCCAGGATAGGTTTGCGTCGTGATATCGATAGCTTCAAGCGGTTTTTCCGACTTGCGAATACGAGCATAGTCCACACCCACTTCAATATCAACGCCCATCTCAATTAATTTCGAGATCAAAGCATCTAAGTGTTGCGGAATGATATTCTCAATCGTCATATCATCTGCTGCTGCTGCTGCCATAATAATATAAGTTCCTGCTTCAATGCGATCTGGAATCATTTCATGTGGCTTTCCAGTCAAACGTTCGACACCTTCAATGGTAATCACGTTTGTACCCGCACCACGAATGTTCGCACCCATCTTATTCAAGAAGTTTGCGACATCAATAATTTCTGGTTCTTTCGCAGCATTTTCAATAATCGTTTTACCTTCAGCTAAAACTGCTGCAAGCATAATATTGATTGTTGCTCCTACAGATTGAAAATCAAGATAGATTTTCGCACCAATAAGTCGCTCTGCCGAAATTTCATAAAAACCATGTTTATACTCAATTGAAGCACCCAATGCTTCAAATCCTTTTAAGTGTAAATCAAAAGGTCGGGGTCCTAAATAACATCCTCCCGGCATTTGCATTTTCACATAACGATATTTTCCTAAAAGTGCACCCATAAAATAATAAGACGCACGTAATTTTGTAACTGCTTCATGATCTAAATCCACATTTTTCATACCTGTAGTATCAATTTGGAAGTGATCAGGGGTTGGTGAGGATACATTTACATTAAGTTCTCTTAATAATACTGATAAAGATTCAACGTCCGAAATATTAGGAACGCCATAAATATTAACTTCACTATCAGATGCGAGAATGGCTGCAGGAATCAATGCTACAGTAGCATTTTTTGCTCCACTAATTCTTACCTTGCCGTTTAATCGATGTCCACCTTCAATTTTTATAACTTTTGCCATTCAAACAACTCCTTTTGTCCATTGATATTATAACCGATAATGAATAGAAAATATACCTATCCACCATCTCTCATTTGATATTCATAATCTTTGAATATCCCATTCGCAATGGTACATAGGTATTTGGGAATTATTTCATCACTTATTAATTAAATTTTTCTCAACCAAAAAGTCTCGAGCTACCGTTTCAGGGTTTTTAACTTCCACATCAACACGATAATTTAGTTGACGCGATTCATCGGTCGTAATCGAATTCGATAGTTTTTCCAACACGGCTTCTACACCGGGGAAGTCTTTTTCCAAATCCGAACGAACGAGGAATGCCGATTGATAACGGGGAAAGAATTTCAAATCATCCTCCAACATCGTTACAGGATAACGATTCACCATTCCATCCGCACTTGTTACGAGCGTAACATCCATATTGTCACTATCCAATCCCGCAAGTTTTAAACCAATATCAATTGAGTTTGCTTCTTTAAATTCCATATCGTAAAACTTCGTTAATGGCTTATAACGAACCGATCCATTATCATCAAAAAAAGAATGTTCTGCCGCAAAAATAAGATCACTCGCAATCGGCTTTAAATCAGAAATTGTTTTTAAGTTATATGTTTCCGCTAAAGCATCGGTAACTGCAACCACATATGAATTCTCAGATCCTAAAGGTTCCAGTAACTTAACGTTCGCTTTTTCTTGTGCAAGGTTATTTGTGAATTCAAATAATGATTGGTTTGAAGGAATATCTTGAGGGTCTTGTTTTAAAAATGTTGCCAATACCGTTCCATCCCAACTTAGTGTCATGTCCATCGCACCACTTTTAATTTGATCAAAAGCTAAATTATAAGCCATGGAAGGTTGAATATAAACTGAATAATCTGTATACGTTTCAATCATAATTTTAGCCATATACGTCGCAACATTCATCTCCGCAATATCACCGTCAATAATTACAAGGTCTCCCTCTTGACGACTGCCACAACCACTTAAAGAAAGCAACAGAATGATTAGAAGTACTAACTTTTTTTTCATATTGTTTTACCTCCTTGTTTTAGTTTAAGATGTTTTTCATATTGTCCCATTGCCGTATCGATTACAAGCGATATTACAATTAAAGCAAGCGTTCCATATCCGATTAATTTCATATTTTGAGTTCGAACACCCCGATAGAGAATGGATCCCAAACCACCACCCCCAACAAGTGAGCCAAAGACGGCAACACCGACTGATGTGACGACCGCAATACGCATCCCTGAGAAAATAAATGGAAATGCAATCGGTAATTCTACTTTAAAAAGTCTTTGGATTTTTGTCATTCCCATACCTTGTGCTGCTTCTCGAATTCCAGGATCAACACTTTCCAATCCTGTTACCGTATTCAAAACAACGGGAAGTAAGGAATAAAGCACTAAACCAATAATTACGGTTTTCTTTGTAGGTCCAAAAAATGCCATCAAAATCCCAAGCATTGCAAGCGTTGGTATTGTTTGAAGAATATCTACGAGTAACAAAATAGGTTTCTTAAATTTTGGATATACATAAGCAATCATTCCAATAATAAGACCTAAGATAAGTAGGAAAAACGCAGAAACTAAAACAAGAAATAGATGTTCTAATACCATATTAACGGTCATGTTGCGCACCTCCTGTTGTTAGTCCTTTTGGCATAAACTTTGTTTGGAGATAATCCACAAAGTATCCCATTAAAATCGCAAGGATGGCGGATGGAATCGCTCCGATAAGAATTGTTTCTTGAACATTGGTATCAATTCCACGATAAATAAAGACGCCCAAGCCACCTTGACCAATCATAGCAGCAAGTACAGCCCAACTTACGGTATATACAGTCGACATGCGAATTCCCGCAAATATAGAAGGTACTGCCATCGGTAATTCTACTTTTAGAAGTGATTGCCACTGGGTCATTCCAATACCACGTGCCGCTTCTACATAACTGGCATCCACTTCTAAAATTCCAGCATAGGTGTTTTTTAAGACGGGGAAAATTGCATACGCAGTAAGAGCAATATAAATTGTCTTAGGACGCATACCCGTATAAACAAAAAGCACTCCAATAAAAACAATCCCCGGTATGGTTTGAAATAAACCAATAATAGGCATTACATACTTAGAAATCTTTTTAAAACGGGATAATATGGACGCTAAGACGATCGCAATGATTGATCCAAGTGTTACCGCAACTACCACAAATTTAATATGCGTGAAAATCGCTTTAATAAGTTCTGGAAGGATAGCACTACTCATTACCATCACCACCCCAAACAACATTAGTAAGACTTCGGGCAATCGAACCACGAGTAATAATTCCAGTTACTTCACGATCATCATTAATCACGATGACATAATCACGTTTGTTTTCTGTAATTTCTCCAATTGCTTGTTGAGCATCCTCATTCTGATTGAATGCAGGAACACTTTTTTCAACCACTTCCGATACACGTTGATACGTATCACGTTTTGAAATAAGTTCATCAATCCATGCAACACCTAAATATTTTTTATGTTCATCCACAACAACAACACTGTTTAAATCACGTGTACGCATTAAACCTAAACATTCCATAATAGGTCTTCGATCAAAAACCTTAAATACATTTGGTTTCATTAAATCACCACAAGTTAAGTCAAATGATGATCCATTCTCATGCATTTGTTTCCCCATAAATTGTTTAACTTGCTTGGTAGCAGGATTTCGTAACATTTCTTCAGGTGTTGCTTTCTGAACAATTTTACCATCTTCCATAAATACAATAGTATCGGCCATCTTAATTGCTTCATCCATATCATGTGTAACAAATACAATGGTAATCCCTAGTTTTTCTTGAATAGACTTAACTTCATCTTGTAACGTATCTCGTGTTACAGGATCTAAAGCACCAAAAGGTTCATCCATAAGAATCACTGGTGGGTTTGCTGCAAGTGCTCGCAAAACCCCGATACGTTGTTGTTGTCCACCACTTAGTTCAGATGGGAAGCGATTCGCATATGTCTCATAAGGCATACCGACTAAAGGCATCAATTCCCTTACCCGTTCATCAATCTTCGTTTCATCCCACTTTAAAAGCCTAGGAACAATCGCAATATTATCAGCGAGTGTCATATTGGGAAAAAGACCAATTTGTTGGATTACGTAACCAATATTACGACGTAAATCAATCACGTTCATCTCATCAATCTTTTGGCCATTAATGTATATTTCTCCACCATCATGTTTGATAATCCGATTCAACATCTTTAATGTTGTTGTTTTACCACAGCCTGATGGTCCGATAAGGCATACAAATTCCCCTTGTTTTATTGTTAGATTTAAGTTTTCAATAACGACTTTATCGTTATAAACTTTCTTAACATTTCTGTATTCGATCATATATTTTCCTCCTATTTTAATGCAGCCGCATAAAAAAAAATGTACGCGACATTTCCCTTAAAATTCATTCAGAATGTTGATTCAAGCACAACTTAATTAAGAGTCACTTATGATAATTTTTACCATAATGATATAAATAGTATAACGCAAAATACAATTTGAGACAAATTGACCTCTCATTTTCTATTTCCACAAATTCAATAGAAGCATAAAAATCTCATCTAAAGTCCCCTGAAAAACACACACTCAATCAAGCACAATTCACAATTCAAACGATTAACTCCAACAGAACCCAATTGTCCTACAAGGGCGTTAAAGCGGCCATAAGCGATAATTATCATCTCTAGACATCATTTATCCAACAATCGATCAAAACATATCCAAATAGCGTGAAAACAGTTCTAACAGCCTATATCCCTTCAAGAATAAAAAAGAATCACGAAATGTGATTCTTTGCATGGGATGCATGCGTATAAAGATAACCTACCAATACCGCACCACCAATTATATTACCCAGATAAGAAAAGAAAATGTTTGATGCAAATTCAGAAAATTGAATCACCCCATTTTGCATACCTGCTGTTAATAAAAACATGTTCGCAACACTATGTTGGAAGCCAAGTAATACAAAAACCATCACTGGGAACCAAATCCCCATAATCTTTCCTGCACCATCTTTGATTGCCACATTAAGCCACACCGCTAAACCTACAAACCAATTACAACCAATCCCTGAAATAAACGTTGCCATCGGTGAATACGATGCCTTCCCCATTGCTAAACGGTTCACTGTTTCTGTATAGTGACTTAATTCGCCACGACCTAAAATGAGTGCTACAAAAACTGCACCTACTAAGTTCGCAAGTGTAATGACAAGCCAGTTGATTGAAAGCTCTTTTAACGTAACTTTCTGATTTGCATAAGAAGTACCCACTACAGTCATATTTCCTGTAATTAACTCACCACCGGCAAGCAAAATCACAATTAAACCAATTGGAAATACACTGGCACCCAAAACATTACCAAGTCCACCATCGACGGTAGCTACGATTTTAATATATGCGAGATAGCCTAGAGAAATCATTGCCCCTGCAATAAACCCTAAAATACAACGTTGCTTCGTTGTTTTATGTACCTTCATAACCCCTAAATCAGATACACGTTCTACAGTTTCATCTAATGAATACATAAGTCTCCTCCAAGTTCCAAATGTAATCTTACGTTGAGTATAAACCCAATACAAGGGTACACACTTAAAGTTTGTGAATATTTAGGCATCAATATTTTAAATTGTTTCAGTTTCACGAGACTTTGTTTATATCTGACATGATTGCACAAAAAAAACCACCGTCTCTAAGATGACGATGGTTTATAAATGTTTGATTGATTGGAATTAAGCTTGGTTAGCTGAACCCATCATTTCAATTTTTTCTTTAACTGTAGCACGGATTGCATCTGTACCAGGAGCTAAAAGTTTACGAGGGTCAAATCCTTTACCTTCTAAATCTTTTCCTGATTCGATGTATTTACGTGTTGCTTCAGCAAATACTAATTGACATTCTGTGTTCACGTTAATTTTTGAAACACCTAATTCAATAGCTTTTTTGATTTGGTCTTCAGGAATGCCTGATCCACCGTGTAATACTAAAGGAATGCTTCCTGTAGCAGCTTTAATTGCTTCTAAAGTTTCAAAGCTTAAACCTGCCCAGTTTTCTGGGTATTTACCGTGAAT
This sequence comes from Erysipelothrix amsterdamensis, assembly GCF_940143175.1. Lineage (NCBI taxonomy): Bacteria > Bacillati > Bacillota > Erysipelotrichia > Erysipelotrichales > Erysipelotrichaceae > Erysipelothrix > Erysipelothrix amsterdamensis. Next base: position 1,829,151 of record NZ_OW659496.1, read on the forward strand.
GTTACCAATACCAGCTGCTAGGAAATCAATTCCTGTGTCAGCGATTATTTTACATTCTGCTGGATCTGCAAGTTCACCTGTACCGATGATTCCGTCTTCTTCTCCACCAATTGAACCTACTTCAGCTTCAACTGAAACACCTTTTGAATGAGCTAATTCAACGATTGCTTTTGTTTGTGCTAAGTTTTCTTCGAATGGTAAGTGTGATCCATCATACATTACTGATGTGAATCCTGCTTCGATACATTCTTTAGCGCCTTCAAAACTACCGTGGTCTAAGTGTAATGCTACTGGAACTGTAATATTTAGTTCTTCTAACATACCGTTTACCATACCAACGATTGTTTTGTAACCTGTCATATATTTACCAGCACCTTCTGATACTGCTAATAAGATAGGTGACTTCATTTCTTCTGCTTGAAGAAGAGCTGCTTTTGTCCACTCTAAGTTATTAATGTTAATTGCTGGTACAGCGTAGTGTCCGTCACGTGCTGCTTCCAAAATGCCTTTAGCTGATACTAATGCCATAATAATAAATTCCTCCTATTTATATATATCTATTCTACTCTTTTTTTCGCAAATTGCAAAGACGCATTCACAAATCCATAGAATAATGGATGTGAACGGTTTGGTCTTGACTTAAACTCTGGATGATATTGACATGCCACGAAATAATCATGGTCTTTAAGCTCAATAATTTCCACTAATTGTCCATCAGGACTTAAACCACTAAAGCGTACTCCCGCATTCTCAAATTGCTCACGATATTTATTATTAAATTCATAACGATGACGATGACGTTCAAAAATTACATCTTCATTGTTATAAAGTCCGTATGCTTTACCTTCGTGATCAAGTTGACATGGATAATTACCTAAACGTAATGTGCCACCAAGATCTGTATGTTGTAATTGATCTTCCATAAGATCAATTACAGGATAATTTGTTTCGGGTACAAGTTCTGTTGAATGTGCACCTTCTAATGCGCATACATTACGCCCGAACTCAATCATCGCTACTTGCATTCCTAAACAAATTCCGAAGTAAGGAACATTATTTTCTCGTGCATATTGTGCGGCTAAGATTTTACCTTCCACACCACGTAATCCAAATCCTCCAGGTACAAGAATACCATCTAACCCTTTAAGTGTTTCTGTAACATTCTCGGCTGTAATCTCAGCTGAGTCAATCCATTCAATTTCAATCTCACTACTGCATGCATAACCCGCATGTAAAAGTGCTTCACTTACAGATAAATAAGCATCATGAAGTTGAACGTACTTCCCAACAAGACCAATTTTAACTTTATGTTGTAGGTTTTTTGCACTGTCAATCATTGCAGACCATTCCGTCATATCCGCTGCAGGTAAATCACCTAATCCAAATTTATGAAGAATATAATTATCAAGTCCTTGCGCTTGGAATGAAAGTGGAAGTTCATATAAGTTTTCCACATTTCGTGATTCAATAATCGCATTGTCATTAACATCACAGAAAAGCGCAATCTTATTCTTCATATCTTGAGTTAAAGGCTCATCACAACGCGTAACAATAATATTTGCTTTAATACCGTGTGACATGAGTTCTTTAAAACTATGTTGAGTTGGTTTTGTTTTGAATTCGTTACTTGCAGGAACTTTAGGAATCAGTGTTGTATGAACAAACACAACATCCTCAGTTTTATTTTCCGCATGGACTTGACGTACCGCTTCTAAAAATGGAAGTGATTCAATGTCCCCTACTGTACCACCAATTTCAGTGATAACAACATCGGCTCCCGATTCTTTTCCCGCATCATAGATTTTATTTTTAATTTCATCCGTGATATGTGGAATAACTTGAACTGTTGCCCCTAAATAGGCACCTTTACGTTCCTTATTAATAACACTTGAGTAGACACGACCTGTAGTAATGCTGGCATTTCTCGTTAACTCTTCATCAATGAAGCGTTCATAGTGACCTAAGTCTAAGTCTGTTTCGGCACCATCTTTAGTTACGAAAACCTCACCATGTTGGTATGGTGACATTGTTCCTGGGTCTACGTTAATGTATGGATCAAACTTTTGCATGAACACTTTCATGCCACGATTTTTGAGCAATCGCCCAATCGATGAAGCGATAATTCCTTTACCAATTCCGGATACAACACCTCCGGTTACGAATATATACTTTGTTGCCATGTCTAATCTCCTTCTACTACAAAAATAAAAGCTCCCAATAAATTTGGAAGCTGCTGCCCTTTTATATTTTAGCAAACTTAATATATGAGTTCAACCAAAGACTTCAATTATTCTTCCTCAATGCTCGGAACAATCTCAAATTCTTCGAAATCTTCGTCATAATCGTCATAAGTATCTAATAAATCAGGGTCAATTTGTAAACTTTCTAAAGTATGACGCTCGCGTAAATCCCATTTATTTCCTTCTAATGAGATAAATCGTGAATCCATCATCATTGCATTATAGAATGATGCCACTTTTCTTTTTGAAATTTCTTCTGAGAAATTTACTTCTTCAGCGACTTCTTTCCACAATTTACTAAATACAATTTCTTTACGTTTTCTCTTTAATTTTTCATATGCAATATCACTTAATGATTTTGATGACATAGTTTATACCTCCGGTTCCCACCTACATTCGAATTCAAGCGTATCAATATGTGACCCAGCTTGCTTCAAATGATACCTCATATAAAGAAGACCACTTCTAACTTCTAATGTTTCTACTTCAACCTCGAACACTAAAATTCCCTGTGCGCTTGAGACGAGCAACTCTGTTTGTTCGCCTTTACAGAAAACTCCTTGTGTTAACCATTCACCTTGCCGCTTAAATGACACCTCGTCATTGGTGAAATCAAGAATAACATATGCGTCTTCCTCGTCATACATTATGCGTTGATACAATCCATAGTTTATAAGATCAGCTTGGTTATCCGTTCGATGAAATGATTCATCACGAGATTTTTGCTTAATAGTGACTTTAGTTTTGATGGAGATCCCCCTTACGTATTTCACCTATGTATTATATGGCTTTGAACAACAATGTCAACATGTTTATTACATAAAGTAAAAAAGTGTGCTTCAATACACACACTTTCATTTTACATTCACATTACTTCACAAAATACGCTTCGATTTCACTTACTTCTCGCATGATTTGTGGGGCTAAATCTTCGCACCCATTTTCGGTTACGAGAAGGTCTGTTTCAATGCGAATTCCGATTCCTTCTTCCGCAATATAAAGCCCCGGCTCGTTAGTAATAACGTTTCCTGGAACAAGCGGTTGCCCACGATCAAGCCAAACGTCATGTGTGTCCAAACCGAGTGAATGTCCAATACTATGGTAGTAGTAACGACCTACTTCCTCAACGTTATCAATAAGTCCGAGTTTTATACATGATTGACCTAAAGTCTCTTTTGAGATTTCATTCAATTCCATTATCGAAATACCTGGCTTCACGGATTCATTGATGATGTGGAAAGTATTCAAGACTTCTTGGTAAACTTCTTTTTGGCGTGGTGTAAACGTTCCATTAATTGGAAACGTACGAGAAATATCGGCACCATAACCGTTTACACGAATTCCTAAGTCTAATAATACAAGGTCACCGTCATTTAACGGTTGATTGTTTGAGATGTAATGGAGGACTGTCGCATTCTTACCACTTGCACAAATTGTGTCAAACATTAAATCACCGTGCGCCTTATTGCCTTCATACAAGAAACGTGCAGCCATATCATTTTCATTCGCACCTGGTTTCATTTCTTCCACCATCGCTTTGATTGCATGATCTGTTACATCGATTGCATTGCGAATTGCTTCAACTTCTTCAGGATGCTTAATTTGACGACAACGTACAAGACATTCAAATACATCGACAACATTCTCTTCGCCAACTGCATCCGCAAAGACAAGTCCTGATGAGTGTTCAACATCGCCAATGGTATCGTGATCCATATCAACACCGATTGAAAGTCCTGAATCCAACACAGAAGTTACATATGCATCAAATTCGTTAAAGTAACGAACATCTTCAATACCTGAAATCGCTTGTGCTTCTTCTTTAGTCATGAAATATCCAACCCATTTTTCCATATCTGGATTTATTTCTCGTAAAAATAAGATTTCATGATTGGTTTCTTTTTCAAAAACAACAACAGCTTCCGGTTCTTCAATGCCTGTTACATAATAAAAGTTTCGATTCGCTGAGAAAGGGTATTCTGCATCCGCTGAACGACGAACGCCGCATCCGCTGAATAAAAACGTAACTGTCTTTTCAGGCAATTCATTCATCACCTTTTCACGAATATTGATATAAGTTTGTTTTTTCATGATTATACCTCCTCAGGGTAGAAAATCTTTTCGTCCTGTTTCTTTTCACCCGTTGCGAATCCACGAACGATTGAGGATGCGCTGGTTAATTCTACAAGCGTACCGTTTTTAAGTGCAACCCATAATCCTTCTTCACCGTTTTCCACATAAGGAGAGTAAAGAATCTGAGACTGTTGATCACTAATAACATAGTAACGATTGTCAAAGCCTGCATTTTGAACTCGTTCTTTAATTGAATCTACTTGATATGAAGATTCAAGATCTTCGTATTTAAAGAGTTTTCGATTTAAAAGACGTAACGCCAAGTCTTTTAAGATCGGATCCTTTGATTTTGTAAGTGACATAAATCCAGCATAACAGGTTGATTCATCTAATTCAAAATGCTCTTGTGTACTAATGTTACCACCCGAAACAAAAGGCTTAAAAAACGATAATTCATCGCCCAGTTCTTTTCCCTCATGAACTAAATCCTTCATGCGTTCAAAAATCGCGAAGAGAATCATTTCAAAGCTTCGTGATGTTGGATGTAAGTAAACCTGCCAATACATTTGATAGCGGGCCATAATATAGTCCTCTACGGCATGAATTCCGCTTTCTTTCACAACAAGCTTATCATCGATAACAATAAGTGTTCTTAAGATTCGTGATAAATCAAATTCACCGTAACTTACACCCGTAAAATAAGAGTCCCGCAAAAGATAATCCATACGGTCTGCATCCAATTGACTCGAGATAATTTGAGTTAAGAGTTTACGTGAATGGCGATGCGCAATAATATCCGCAACCATTTGAGGTAACTCGGGATGAGCCTCGCTAAGAATCTTATGCACGTTCGTATCCTCTAAAATAATTCGATCCGTAAACGTTTCATGATTTACCGATGTCACGGACTCAAAAGCATGTGAAAAAGGGCCATGTCCCACATCATGAAGCAATCCTGCACACAATAATGCAACGTGTTCCAAATCAGAAAGTGTATCTGCTAGACCATTTACATTATCAATCATTAAACGAACCACTTCATAAACCCCGACAGAATGAGAAAAACGAGAGTGCTCTGCGCCATGATAAACTTGATTTGTCCCACCTAATTGATGGATGCGTCTAAGTCTTTGGAACTCTGGTGCGTTAATCAGATCCCAAATAACTTGATGATGTACATGAATGTATCCGTGCACAGGATCTCGTAAGACCTTGTGCTCGGAAGTCGGCTTAAATTTTATTGATATATTCATTTAAACGTTTTTCAACAACGTCGCGACCTAAAAGATATAACGCACTCATTAAATCAGGTCCATGTGTTTGATGTGTTGCACTAACACGTAATCCCATAAATAACGGTTTTCCCTTAAGTCCAGATTCAGTTTTCGCAGCATTAAATGCTTCTTTCAGTGAATCCACATCCCATGATTCTGGTAAGTTATTCAAGAATGCTTGTGCAACCACGGGTGTTGTTTCCCATTCTAAAACTTCTTTTTCTGAATCGGTTAATTCTGGTTCAACAAAGTAGGGTTCGATTAATGAACCAATTTCTGCACCATATTGCAATTGCTCTTTAAAGAGAAGTAAGCACTTTTCAATCCATGCTTCATCTTTGTTTGTAAGATCATGTGCTGCTTCCGCAAAGGGTCTCACGAAGCTTAACCATTCACCGTCTTCTTTTTCTTTTAAGTATTGATGATTCATCCATGTAAGTTTTGTAACATCAAACATTGATGGTGCTTTAGATAAACGATCTTCACTAAATTCAGCAATCAGTTCTTCATGTGTAAAGAGTTCCTTTTCACCCTTTGGAGACCAACCAAGCAGCGCCATAAAGTTAAACATAGCTTCAGGAAGATATCCTTGATCTTTATATTGACTGATGTATTGCATGACTGAGTTATCGCGTTTTGATAACTTCTTACCATTTTCATTTACAATTAATGTCATATGACCGAATAAAGGAATATCCCATCCAAACATTTCATAAAGCATCATTTGTTTTGGTGTATTTGAAATATGTTCTTCCCCACGGAAAACGTGTGAGATTTCCATCAAGTGGTCATCAATTACAACTGCAAAGTTATAGGTAGGAATACCGTTTGACTTCACAATAACCCAGTCACCAATATCTTTTGATTCAAATGAAATTTCTCCACGAACCATATCATTAAACGTATAGGTCACATCCGTTGGTACTCGTAATCTTACAGAGTAAGGACGGCCTTCTGTTTCATAACGTTGTTTCGTTTCATCATCAAGGTGAAGACATGTGCGACTGTAACGAGTTGATTGGTGTCCAGCCGCAACTTGACGTTTGTAATCTTCATCAAGTTCTTCAGTTGTACAGTAACACTTATAAGCATCGCCACTTGCTAATAATTTTTCTACATATTCATTATAAATATCTAAACGTTCCATTTGACGGTATGGAGCATATTCTGGTTTTGGCTTGTCTGGAGATTCATCAGGTACAATCCCTAACCAATTTAAGAAATAAAGTTGTGATTCCTCACCGCCCTCAACATTACGTTCAATGTCTGTATCCTCAATACGTAGTACAAAATCACCACCATGGTGTTTTGCCACTAAATAATCAAATAACGCTGTACGTGCGTTACCGATATGAAGAAATCCTGTTGGACTTGGTGCATATCTTACTCTAACTTTTTTCATTTTTAGTACCTCTTTCCAAATTCCATACTATTATAGCATGGTTATGTCAAGGATTAAATATTAAACAATCGCGATAATCCCTGCAAAAAAGAACCTACATTGTAGGTTCTTCTCGTTCAATCATCATTGCGACACCCATGCCGCCACCAATACATAACGAAGCAATACCACGTTTTGTATCTGAATGAATTAATTCATAAATTAAAGTTACCATAATACGGGCGCCAGATGCACCAATTGGATGTCCAATGGAGATTGCTCCCCCATTAACATTAACTTTATCTAAATCTAAATTTAAATCACGACAAACCGCTAACGATTGTGAAGCAAATGCTTCGTTTAATTCAAATCGATCAACTGTATTTAAATCTGTATTTGTTTTCTCTGCTAAGGATTTAACTGCATAGTAAGGTGCATAACCCATAATTTCAGGATCAACCCCAACTTCTGAAAAACCTTTAATGGTAGCAATAATATCTAAATTCATTGCCTCAGCCTTTTCACGACTCATTAATACAAGTGCAGCAGCACCATCATTAACTCCTGAAGCATTACCCGCTGTAACCGTTCCATCAAGTTTAAAACTTGGTTTTAAACGTTGAAGTCCTTCAAGCGTAGAATTTGTTCTGATAAACTCATCCGTATCGATAAGATCACGTCCGTTATTAACTGGAACAATTTCATCTTTAAAGAGCCCCGCCTCAAGCGCACGTGTTGCACGCACTTGTGATTCTAATGCAAACGCATCTTGATCCTCACGGGATATATTAAATTGTTCGGCAACAGTCTCTGCTGTAACACCCATCAATTCATTGGTAAACGCGTCAACAAAACCATCTTTTTGAATTGTATCTTCTGTTTCCAAGTTTTGAAATTTCGAACCAAAGCGACCATTCTTTATTATATGAGGTGCTTGTGACATATTTTCAAAACCACCCACAACTACAACATCCTTCTCACCAAGCATAATGGATTGCATTCCAAGATGAATTGACTTCATCCCCGAACCGCACATCTCATTAATTGTCATGGCTGGTGTTGAATAGGGAATTCCAGAAAACACCGATGCTTGTCGCGCAGGGTTTTGTCCTAATCCTGTTTGGATGACATTACCCATTACTACGTATTCAACATCTTCCGGCGAAATCTTTGCACGATGAATCGCTTCTTTAATCACTGCTGTTCCTAATTCTACAGCTGAAGTCTTCAAGAAGCTTCCCCCGAATTTACCTATCGCAGTGCGCGCAGCACTGACTATAACTACGTCTCGCAAAAAATCACTCCTTCTAAAATGTCGGCTAGACAATTATACCGTTTACAATTTATAAACACAACATTTTCCTTAACGCCTATCTCTATCTCGAACCCTAGTTTACCATTTGAGAAGAAAAAGCGCTCATTTTCACACAAGATACCATAAGTTTATGCCTAAATAACCCTACTTCGTGTGAATTATTCTTGAATTACACATAATTTTTGCTTATTATCCAAGAGACTATTATAATGAGAGCATATCGAAAAAGGAGATATTCCATGGAAATTGGACTTGATAAAATAGGGTTTTATGCCCCATTAACGTATATAGATATGGTTGATCTTGCGCACGCACGCGGGATTGACCCAAACAAATATACGCTCGGACTTGGACAAGATCTACAAGCTGTATGTCCTATATCACAGGATACGGTTACATTAGGGGCTAATGCTGCTTCAAAAATATTGAGTGATGCGGATAAGAAAGCCATTGATCTTGTTATTTTGGCTACAGAATCTGGCATTGACCAATCAAAAGCAGGGGCAACCTCAATTCATACATTATTGGGAATTAACCCCTTTGCACGTTGTATTGAGATTAAACAAGCATGCTATGGTGCAACTGCAGGGCTTCAACTTGCGAAAGCTCATATTGCTTTAAATCCAAGTAAAAAAGCGTTGGTTATTGCAAGTGATATTTCACGATACGGTCTGAATACTGGTGGCGAAGCAACTCAAGGTGTTGGCTCGGTAGCGATGTTAGTAAGTACCGATCCAAAAATCATGACGTTGGAAGCAAACGCTTCTTATTTCTCAGATGATATTTGGGATTTCTGGAGACCGAATTACAGTGATGTGGCTTTTGTAGATGGGAAATACTCAAACGAACAATACCAACGTCTCTTCACAACAGTATATGAGGATTATCTCAAGAAAACAGAACGTACAATCGATGATTTCAATGCACTCTGTTTCCATATCCCTTATACAAAGCTTGGGTTAAAAACGCTAAAGCTCATCGCAAACGAAGAAACACATCCAAGCCTTTTTGAAAACTTTAAAAAGAGTACTCACTATAACCGTCAAGTCGGTAATATTTATACTGGATCACTCTACTTAAGTCTACTCAGTCTCCTCGAACAAGGATCCTTAACTGCAGGTGATCGTATTGGCTTATACAGTTATGGTTCTGGAGCTGTTGGAGAATTCTTCACGGGAATCTTACAACCAAATTACAAAGATCATTTACTCAAGACACATCAAACAGATCTTGATCAACGTACAAAGTTAACAATTCCTGAATATGAAGCACAGTTTAAAGCTCAACTTGTTACTGATGGAAGTCATCAAATACTCAAATCAGACGCATCGAAATATACACTTGAGTCTGTTTTCGAACATCGACGTTACTATGAAACCAAATAAAAAGTTCCACTCGGAACTTTTTATTTTATCTCAGTCTGCATTTTCTTAGTTAAACTCTTAAAGATAAGTTCATACGACCCATTAATAAGTGTTTCAATGAGTGTTTCGTCCACTTCCTTATCCATACGAATTGAAATCCAATGAACTTTATTCATATAGTAACCTTCGGTGATTATTCCAGGATACATCTCACGATAGCGGGCACCTTCGCTGGGCTCGGCTTTAACCGTTACAATTGGATCGCCTTCTTTATTTGTTCCCATCATCAAATACATTTTTCCGCCGACAAGCGCACGTTCTGCATTCCATTCTTCTTTAAAATCATACACAGTCCCTTTGTTTTGAAGACATACTTGTTTAATTTTCTCCGGTTTCATAGGGACCTCCTGCAAGTGTAATCACCACACCATCAGGATCTGTTAGAGCAAATTCCCATGTATCATAAAATGTTTTATGCAGTGTTTTTACTAAATTTGGATGAGACTTGAGCCGTTCATATTCCGCTTCAACATCTTCAACTTTAATAAAAAGTGTTAAGGAAGGATTGATTGAATCTGTTTTAAGACTTGGATATTCACCAATCAAAGTTTCCTTTTCTTCAAGCATTAACGTTGTTTCACCAATACCAAGAATTGCGAATATAGTGACCGATTCAGTCTCCACTTTATCATAAACAACCATGTTTAAAACATCTTGATAAAACAGGATGCTTTCATTCACATTTGTAACCATTAAATTGGGTGTTAGTTTCATAGTGCTACCGCCTTTATATTTATTAGTAAATCGTATAGAATAGGGATGAAAGCGGGGTAAGCTATGGCATATTATAATTATCATGCGAAAGCAAAACAACTGATTGCCGATGGGCATCTCACTCATTTTGAAATTGTGGATAACTGGAATGGTATTAAACCCGCACTTGTCCTCTATTTTGATAATAACCGGCCCATGCCCATACGGGAATATCGATGGCCAGAATACTTTGAATTAATTTAAAAAGAAAGAACGCTCACGTTCTTTCTTTTTAAAGTTTATGGAATTGTTCTACATCCATAACAAATACTGTTGCGCCCCCAACTTGAACTTCCACAGGGAATGACGCATAACGTCCGATATCATAGGATGCTGTAGATGGTACGACTTCCGTACGTTTACTACATTCATTACCAATGATTTCTAAACATCCTTCTACGCGATCATCATCAACACCGATAATTAATGTTGTGTTCCCTGCGCGTAAGAATCCTCCGGTTGTAGCGAGACGTGTTACTTGATAGTTTTCTTTATTTAATGCATTTGAAACTACAGAACTGTCATCATTTGAAACAATAGCTAATACTAATTTCATAAGATTCCCTCCTCTTACCTTTGTTTCATTATACCATAAAATAAATCGATGGTTCTTTTTTTTATTATCATAAAACCCCCTATCCAATTTAATGGAGATAGGGGGTTCTTTTCACTAATTATTAAATCTAAAGTGTACAATATCGCCATCTTTCATGACGTATTCTTTACCTTCAGAACGCATTTTTCCTGCTTCTTTAATTGCTTGTTCGCTTCCGTATGCTTCTAAATCTTCCACATTATAAGTTTCAGAACGAATAAATCCTTTTTCAAAGTCTGTATGAATCACACCAGCACATTGCGGCGCTTTCATACCATCCACAAAGGTCCAAGCACGAATTTCTTGAGGACCTGCCGTAAAGAATGTACGTAAGTTTAAGATTTCATAGCTATTTCGAACTAAGACATCTAAACCACTCTCTTGCACACCTAAGTCGGATAAGAATGCTGCTTTTTCATCATCTTCAAGACTTGATAAATCTTCTTCGACTTTCGCACATACAGGAATTACACGACATGAACGTGCTTCCGCATAAGCTTTTACTTTTTGGTACATTTCATTACCCTCAATATCCATAAGACTGTCTTCATCGATATTCGCTACATAAATAACAGGTTTAATAGTTAAGAAATGGAATGTACGCGCAAGTTTCTCATCATCTTCATTTAAATTTAGATCACTTAAAGGACGGTTATTTTCAAGTGTTTCTTTAGCACGATCTAATAACTTCATTTCTGCCATTGCTTCTTTATCATTGGATTTAGCTTTTCGGCCTACACGTGAAATTCGGTTTTCCACACTTTGTAAATCCGCAAGCATAAGTTCAATTTCAATAATTTCGATATCTGAGATTGGATCTCCAACAATACCGTGCTCATGCACAATATCCGAGTTCGCAAAACAACGCACAACATGCGCGATGGCATCTACTTCACGAATATTTGATAGAAATTGATTTCCTAATCCTTCACCTTTTGAAGCGCCTTTTACAAGTCCAGCAATATCGGTGAACTCAAAAGTTGTAGGGATAATCTTCTTAGACTCAATAAATTTTTGGATTGTGTCAAGTCGTGGGTCGTTTACTTTTACAACACCGACGTTTGGTGCAATCGTCGCAAAGGGATAGTTTGCTGCTTCAACCTGTGACTTCGTGATTGCGTTAAATAATGTGGATTTCCCAACGTTTGGTAATCCAACAATTCCTGCTGTTAATGCCATCTATAATTCCTCGTTTCTTTCGATTACTTTTTTTAATTTTTTTTCAAAATCTTGGCGTGTGAGCATAATGACCGACCCACACCCTTCGCACTTAATTTTAATATCTGCACCCATACGTGTAATTTTAAAATACTGTGATTTTTTGCATGGATGATCTTTTTTCATTTGTACAATATCACCTAAACCATATGTTTTATCAATCATGCTGACACTCCTTAAGTTTATATGCAATCATTGTATTTTCCAGTAAACTGGCTATTGTCATCGGGCCTACGCCTTTAGGAACTGGCGTCGCATAAGCTGCAATCTCATAAGCGTGACGATCTACGTCACCTCTTAGATTCCCATCTACGCGATGAATCCCTACATCAACAAGTACGTGTTGATCTGAAATCCATGAAGATGGAATTGCTTCGGGTTTACCCATGGCAACCACAATTATATCATTAGATCGAACAAGTTCCTCTAAGTTTTTTGTTTTTGAGTGTGCTAACGTTACCGTCGCATTTTTTTGGGTCAAAAGCGTTGAAACTGGCTTACCTACAAGACGACTTCGTCCGATCACTAATGCACGTTTACCTTCAATCTCCACATTATACCAATCTAATAATCGTACAATCCCTTTAGGCGTACACGAAACAAATCCTGGACGATTTAATTCCAAATATCCAACATTCAATGGGTGTAATCCATCTACATCTTTTTTGGGATCAATAGCTTCAATAATAACATTCTCATCAATATGTTTCGGTAACGGCAACTGTACCAAAATACCATCCACATGTTCATCGTGATTTAATGTGTGAATGATTTCTAAAAGTGCTTCTTGGGTTGTATCTTCTTCACACGAAATAGCCTGCGAAGAAAAACCTACAGACTTACACTGTTTTACTTTAGAATTCACATAGGTTTGTGATGCAGGGTCATTACCGACAATCACAACGGTCAGTGAAGGTGCACGCTTATCCTGTTTAAGAAGTGCATCCGTTTCTTCTTTTAATGAAGCACGAATTGCTTTTGAAACAGCTAATCCATCAAGTATTGTTGTCATGTTATCATCTCCAATTAACGTCTATAATAATACCACACCTTAAATTACCTTACCATCTTTAATATTAAGCACGATGGTGATTGGTCCATCATTATCCAAAACAACATTCATATGTGTTTGAAAAATCCCCGTTTCAACATCAATGCCATGATTTCTTAATCCCACATTAAATGCCTCAAACATCGTATTTGCTTGAGTTGGTTCCATTGCATTACTGAAACTTGGTCGATTCCCTTTACGACAATCCGCAGCTAATGTGAACTGAGAGATCGAAAGAATCGCTCCGCCAACATCTTGAATACTTAGATTAATCTTTCCATCTGCATCATCAAATAAACGGATTGACGCTATTTTATCTACTGCTTTTTTGATATCGGCGTCCGTATCACCTGTTTCCATACCAACAAGAAGCATATAACCTTGTTTAATTTCTCCTACTACTTCTTGCTCAACGATGACCTTTGCCTCTTTAACTTTTTGTATAACGATTTTCATGAAATCACCTCATCTCTATTCTACCGTAAACATGTTACAATATATAGGGTGATTTTATGAACAAACCATTAGCATTCCGAGTAAGACCTGAAACGATTGATGATATCATCGGACAAGAACATTTACTTGGTGAAAATCAAATTTTACGTAATGTCGTGGAAAGCGGTAATCTTCATTCCATGATATTTTTCGGACCTCCCGGTACGGGAAAAACAACAACAGCGATGGCCATCGCCAATTCGTTAAAAAGACCGTATCGTCTTTTTAATGCGGTTACGGATAATAAAAAGAAACTTGATGCGCTTTTTCTTGAAGCAGAGATGAGCAGTGGCCTTGTTGTGATTATTGATGAAGTGCATCGCTTAAATAAAGATAAGCAAGATATTTTGTTACCACATGTGGAAAGTGGACTAATCACAATGATTGGTGCAACGACTGCAAATCCTTATTTTTCGATTAATCCCGCAATTCGATCACGGGTACATTTATTTGAATTTAAACCGCTCTCTTATAATAATATTGTGTCCATACTTAAGCGTGCTTATGCTGTATTTGAAAATAATCAAGTCATTCAAGAAGATGTGCTAGAGTCCATCGCTTCAAGTTGTAATGGTGATGCTCGTTATGCACTTAATGCACTTGACCTACTCGTACAGTCCACTCGTGATGACATCATCACAGAAAAGCATCTTGAAAAACTAAGTCTCTCTGTTAATATTTCCATGGATAAAGACAGTGACAATCATTATGATGCCCTCAGTGCATTCCAAAAGTCAATTCGTGGAAGTGATGTGCAAGCAGCACTCTATTATCTTGCGAAATTAATTCATGTGGGCGATATGGATTCCATTGAACGCAGACTTATTGCGATTGCCTACGAAGATATCGGACTTGCGAATCCCGCACTATGTGCCCGTGTTGTTACCGCAATTGATGCTGCAAAACGTATTGGATTTCCAGAAGCCAAACTACCATTAAGTGTCGTTGTAATTGAGTGTGCACTTTCTCCGAAATCGAAAGCAGGAGAACATGGTATTGATGCGGCTTTAAAAACTGTACGTGAAACAGCACACCAAGTACCACAGTATCTTCGGTTAAATGCTGTCGGTGTTGATGACAAAGATATGTATGATTATGACCGCAATGATTTATGGCATAAAATCCAATACTTACCTGATGAACTTAGAAACGAAGAATTCTATCGTCCTCAAAATCTAAATTCCGCAGAAAAAACCTACGCTTCAAATTATGAACAACTTAAAAAAGTTCAACGTACTAATAACTTAAGAAAACTCAAAGAAAAAAAGAAACCGTAGATACCTACGGTTTCTTTTTTTACAATTTCACAATAGTTCGTCCCATCATTTTACCTTCAAGGATATCTTCAAGTGCTTGAGGTACATCTTCTAAACTTATCTCACGATCACAAAGTGCATGAATATTTCGAGGTTTATAATCTGTCGCAATTAATCCCCACAGTACGTCTTTGAGATTATTATTCACCGAATCAATCCCGATCACTTGGATTCCCCGTAAGATAAATGGAAATACTGTGGTTTCAAATTTAGCTCCCGCTGTGTTACCACTTAGTAAATAAACACCTTCGTAATTGAGATGTGGTAAGAGATAGGAGCTGTATTTACCCCCAATTGGATCAATAACTGCAGTCCACATCATTTTTCCAAGTGGTTTGAGCGATTCCGCAGTCAATTCATCTGGATGCAGAACTTCTTTTACATTCAAAGTGTCAAAATAATCACGGGCGATTTCTTTTTTACGACTCACTGCTGTAACTGGGTATCCAAGCCGATCCAAAATTGCACATGCAACAGATCCAACACCACCGCTTGCCCCTAAAACCAATACGGGATCACGTTTCATTGGATTTGTTTGTTGCATCATACGATAAACAGAAAGTGCAGCAGTATATCCGGCTGTCCCAATAATTGCGGCAGTTTTTAAACTGAGTGATTCCGGAAGTAATGTCACTTCTGAAGCAGGAACTGAAGCATATTCCGCAAAACCACCCGTTTGATATTTCAAGATATCATGACTGGTTACAATAACTTCATCACCAATATGAAATTTATCCACATTCGATTCAACGATCGTACCAGTGAAATCAATACCGACAACGGTAGGATATTCTCCCACAACGCGTGTCTTGGGTCTCATCGCAAGTCCGTCTTTATAGTTAACACTGGCGTAAGAGACCTTGATTAAAACGTCATGATTTAGGTCATCCGTATTGAGTATTTTTACTTCTGGTATGACTTTATCCTGATCGGTATTTAAAACGAGCGCTTTATATTCCATAAGACCTCCTAGAGTGTTGTTATTGATATAATAGCATAAATAGTAGGATTTTCGAATTAAGCACAAAAAAAAGATGGGTAAACCCATCTTTTTGCTATCCTTTGTTGCTACGACGACCTTGATCGCTTGAACGTTTTGCGCCATCACGACGTCCACCACCATCACGGCGACCTCCGTCACGACGACCACCACCATCACGGCGACGATCGTTTCCACCGCCACGACGTGAGTCACGTCCTCCGCGTCCGTTACGTCCACCACGTGGTGTTGGTTGTGCAAATTCATCAACCATAGTAACGGTCACATCTTTACTATTAATTTTTGTGTCTGATAATTTATTAATAATATCTTGTGCAAATTCACGAGGAACTTCCACGGTACTTTCATTGTCATCAATTTTGATACGTCCGATATCTTTTCCGCGAATTCCACTTGCAGTTGCAATTGCACTTACAAGGTGAGCTGCAGCGATACCATCACGGTCTCCAACTGATAGTCCAATACGTGATATTTCACCTTTATTCTTAACATCTTTTTGTTTTGAAACTTTGATTGCTTCTAAGTTTGATTCACTAATCATCTTATTAATGAAAGCAACAATAATTTCTTCCTGTGTAAAGTTCTCATTACGAAGACCTTCATACGCGATATTAAAGAGTTTACCTTGTTCATGATCATTCCATTTACGGATTTCACGAGCAAGTTGATCTACCATTAAGTCGTTTAATTGCTCCTTAGTTGGTAGTGGTGTTTCAACAATAGTTGAATTTGATAAACGTTCGATTTGCTTAATTGCATAACGTTGTCTACGTGATACTAAAGTGATCGCAAGACCTTCTTTACCAGCACGACCTGTACGTCCAATACGGTGTACATAATATTCTAATTCTTGAGGTATATCGTAGTTAATAACTACATCCATACTGTCAACATCGATTCCACGTGCTGCAACATCCGTTGCAATTAACACAGAAACCATACCTTTTTTAAAGCGGCTCATTACCATTGAACGCATTTCTTGTTTCATGTCTCCATGTAACCCTAAAGCAGGGAAACCCGCTTTATTTAATTGCGTTGTAAGTTCATCAACCATCTTTTTGGTATTACAGAATATCATTGTTCCACTTGTTTTATGCAATTGTAATAATTGAATTGTTAAATCAACTTTATCTCTTGATTCAACAGTGTAATAGATTTGTTTAATACGAGAAACAGTTAGATTGTTACGAGATAGTGTGATTCTTTCTGGTTCAACCAAAAATTTCTCGCTTAATTTAACGATTTCCTTAGGCATTGTTGCTGAGAAGAATGCGAATTGGCGTTCTTCAGGAAGGAATGAAAAAATTTCTTCAATATCCTCAATAAATCCCATATTTAGCATTTCATCAGCTTCATCCAAGACAATATGACGGCAATCATCTAAACGGATTGTCTTACGTCGAATATGATCCATTAAACGACCCGGTGTTGCGACTACAATGTCTGCACCACGTTTAAGGTCTCTAATTTGTTTATCAATAGGGCTACCACCGTATACACATGCGATATTAACGCCTTGTTTATACTTCGAGAAACTTCTCATTTCTTCAGCCACTTGCATACATAACTCACGTGTAGGACATAGGATTAACGAATTTGTTCGTTTCTTATCTCCAGGTTGAGTCAAACTTAGCATTGGTAACCCAAACGCCGCAGTTTTACCTGTACCTGTTTGAGATTGAGCTAATAAGTCATGATTACCAAGCAATATTGGAATTGCCTGTGATTGTATATCAGTTGGCTCTTCATAACCTTTCTCGGTTACTGCTCTTACGATTTCTTCTTCTAATTCTAGTTCTTTAAATGTCATTAATTTTCCTACTTCTTTCAACACACCGTGATAGTATACCATTATCATCGACAAAAGTCATGGATTTACACCGATATCGTTTAATCATTTTTAAGATACCGTTTACATTGTATACGTGATTGTGAGTATACAACGATTATCATTAACATTAAATTTTCACTCGATTCACAATTGCATAAAAAAACCTCTTGATGCGAAATCATCAAGAGGTAGTTCTTAGAAATTGAGTTTAATCATTACCGGACAATGGTCACTTCCAAAAACCTGATCGAGAATATCTGCCGCTTCAATGGCATTTCTTAATCGCTCTGAGACAACGAAGTAATCAATTCTCCATCCTGTATTTCGACTCCGTGCATTGGCACGGTAACTCCACCAGGAATAACGGTTGATTGCGTTTGGATGTAATTCACGGAACGAATCAATAAATCCAGCTTCTAAGAGATTGGTGAATTGTTCACGTTCTTGATCACTAAAGCCTGGGTTTTTACGATTGGCTGAAGGATTTTTCAAGTCAATCTCTTTATGAGCGACGTTTAAGTCCCCACACAAGACAACAGGTTTTGTTTCATCCAACATTTTAAGATATTCCCTGAAATCATCTTCCCATTGCATACGGTAATCGATACGTTTTAATTCTGGTTGTGAGTTGGGTGTATAAACACAAACGAGAAAGAAGTCTTCATACTCACATGTTATGACACGACCTTCCGTATTATGTTCGTCTTCCTGAATTCCGTAGGTAACATTAAGTGGTTTTATGCGTGTATAAACAGCAGTGCCAGAATATCCTTTTTTCTCTGCATAGTTATAATATGCATAATAGCCTTCTGGATCATAATCTAATTGACCCGCTTGCATTTTGGTTTCTTGAAGACAAAGAACATCTGTGTCCATTGCTTCAAAAATTCCTTCAAAATCTTTTTTCATAACGGCACGTAAACCATTAACATTCCACGAAATTAGTTTCATCATATCCTCCAAAGTTCACTAAATGGTATAAATTCTATTTTATTACAATGTTCTTTTGCTTTTTGGCGATGTAATTTGATATCGCCTTTGTTTATTTTAAGTAAGGTGTCCTTATCCATCATATATTGAACATACAGCATTTTTTTAAGTAAATACCATGATGCGATTGTTTGATGAATTCGATCTGCTCGACCTTGTGGGTCATCGCGAAGACTTTGGTTGATATACGTAATGTTTTCTTGGCCTTTTGCGATGGCTGTTTCAATAAGCATTTCTTTATCACGATAATGTCTTCGATCTTGTTCGCGTTGAAGTGATGCAATCGTTGGTCGATCACTTGGTAATATCTTCAACAACTCCAAGATAATCTCTGTTTCTTCAATTGGTAATACTAATACATTATGACGGTAAGCCCCTAAGATTCCACCTTGTTCGGTTAAGCAGTAGTAAATTCCTTTTGCTTCAAGATAGTTACGATCAACAAGGATTAATGCGAATTCTCGTTCTTGTCCTTCACTATACAAAATTAAGGGCGCTTTAATATAACCTTTCGGAATTTTATGGACATCTTTATAGCGTATAATTTTATTCGCTACTAAATCTTTATTTATATGGATGCGGACATTTTCCATAACACGTATGGAATCATCCATTTCTAATACATTTTCAAGTAATTCTTTATATTGAGCCGAATCAAAGTTTAAATAATCCTCGAGAAAACCATTAAATGTACATTCATGGCCCCCCTGGCGTTTATCTTTGATCTCACTCATAGCATAAACTAACCCCATAGTTTCCCCCTTTGTTTACTTCTATATCATGACATATTTAAGGAATTTTTAAAAGACCCATACACTTCCACTCATTATCCCTTATAATTGATATTAAAGGGGGATTTTTATGCGCAAAATCATCGTTAGTAATCGAATCTTCCATGAAGATTTAAAGCATGTATTATTATCTGAACAAAATTACTATCTCGGAGTAGCTGTTCGTGATTTTAAGCTTGCTTTTTTTGAATCGGATACACACCGTCGCTCTATGGAAATTTCGGTGTTTAATCAACTCCAAACCTGTAATTGCCCTCGTCTTCAAGAAGTCTTGAAATATCCCAAGACGATGCATGTACTTATAGACTTATTACAAGAACTGTATTTATATGGTTTGAGTTTGGATGCTTGTCCTCGTGAAACACCCTTGCAAGAAGAAATCTTTCAATGTTTATCTCTTATTGATCCATATCTTGAGAAACCAGTCGTGCGAGAAGATGTGGCGTATGAAGCGGTTGCTTACGGATTATCCCATGCGGAGTACACGTTTTTAACGCGTCATAACATTCCTTTTATTGAAGCACAATCTCAAAAACCTGAGTCAATCGCTTTTAAAGTTGCTTTGAATCCTCGAAGTGAACTCGAAGCCGTTGTGCAGGATATCATTCGTAATGGGTACAAATCAGCAACCATTGCAGTTGCGAACAAATCGATGATGGAACCACTTATCGAATCGATTTTCGAGCGTTATGGTTATCCACTAAAATTACAGGATCGTCGATTTGATCTCATGAAATCTCAATATCGTGCTTTACTTGATTTCGCATTTGACCCAAATATTGATCAATTAATTAAAGCAATCGAGTCAGGAGCATTTGGTTTAAAACGTCGTGAAGATATCGTTACTTATCTCACCCATTTTGAATTTGAACTTAACGATGTCTTTGGCGTTTATGATTTATGTGAGGAAACTGAATCTTACCCTGATTTATTTGCACTACAAAGTCGGATTCAAGAGGACGTTGTTCGTCTCAAAGAATATCTCGGCGCGATAATGAATTTAGATTTTAAAGAAACCCTGATTGCTTGTTATAACGTTATCAAAAGTCATACGCATGGTGACTTAACGCCGCTTTGTTCTTTACTTGAAAAACATTTAGGAGAATACAAAGAGGAAACCTATCTATTAATGTTGGAGCATCTTGATTCACTTCAAGCACATCAACAAATTGTTTCCCCACTCCGTATCGTTGATTATTGTTCACTCCCACTCATACCACAAGATCATTTATATGTCGTCAATTTATCCGCTAAAAATTTCCCGTCTATTCGATCACGGACTGGGATTATTGATGAGGCATACTTGAGTTGTATTGAGGGTTATCCACGATTAGATGAACGTACGCAATTCACACTTAAAATGCAAAATCACGTTTTTGATCATAATTCCAAGATGACTCTATCGTATAGCTCCGCAACGTATGAAGGAAAAGGCCAAGAGGTTTCTTATCCTGTTGAGCAATTTGCACGGGAAAACAGCGCAGCCCTTGAATCTTGGATTTTAACTCAAAACACATATCGGAAATCCATCAAACACCGCCTAAGTCCATCGCTTGCGAAAGAACTCTACTTAGAAGATGGAAAACTTATCGGTTCCATATCCGCATTTCAAATGTTTGTAAATGACCCCTATCAATTCTTTATGGAACGAGGTCTTAAAATTCGAGAACCTGAGATTCTTAAATTTGATCCACGCATTATTGGTACCGTTAATCATGCTGTAATGGAGTATTACCACGATAAGAAAAATATTGATCCATGGACTGATGTTCGTAAAGTATTTCCAATGACTCATCCGCGCTATCGTATGATCTACGATCGAAATCAAGATTTAATGAAACAAAATCTTGATTTTGTCGATGCTTCAATGGCCGATACATCATTCCAGGTTGTATCTAAAGAGCGGTGGTTCCGTGAAGAAACAATGTTTAACGGCATCGTGCTTCGCGGTATTATTGATCGTATTGATGAAAATGACCATTATGTACAAGTTATCGATTACAAAAGTTCTCAATTAGCAATGACCGCCGAAAACGTTAAAGCCGGTACACAGTTGCAATTACTTACGTATGCGATGATTGCGGAGAAAGCATTTCAAAAAAAATGTCTCGCTGTTTACTACTACGGATTTAAAAATCCAAACCTAACAACAACCGCTCTTGAGTATAAAGTCGCGAAAGGTGTTATTTCAAAAGACATCGATTTCGAGGCAGAATGGCTCAAAGCAAAACGCTATAAAGGTTGGTTGTTTGAACAGCCCTTAGACTCTTATGATAGTGCAACCTATTTTGGTGGTTTGCGCGAATCAAAAGATGGGGTAATTACCGCTTGGACAAAACCCTATGATATGAATAAAATAAAACCACTTCTTACCCAGATCTACCAAACCATCTATTCTGATGTTATGAATGGAGTTTTAGATCCCGAGGATTCAAGTATTGAAATTGACAAGGATTTAGATTTAAAGAAAGATGATGAGGAAATAAAACATGACGACATTTAATCCCCAGCAACAACAGGCCATTGAAGCGTTAAATCAGAATGTAATTGTATCCGCATCTGCTGGTGCGGGTAAAACTACAGTTTTAATTGCGCGTTTAATGAAACGAATTATTCAGGATAATGTCCGCATTGATGAAGTGTGTGCTATGACCTTTACCGAGGCGGCCGCATCCGAGATGAAAACACGTTTGCTTGCATCACTTAACGACGAATATCGAAAACATGAATCCGATTTTATCGCAGAACAAATATCCTTGGTTGAAACAGCACAAATTTCCACAATCCACTCGTTCTGTCTTACTATTATCAAAAACTACGGTTATATTATTGGGGTAAATCCTTCGCGTGCTGATAATATCCTTGATGATGCTCAAACAAAGTTACTCCAACGTCAAGCCATGCGAAAAACTCTTGATCAATGGTTACAAAACGATTATGAGAATCTTAAATATCTACTCGATGTTTTCTCAACAAATCCTCTTGATTACAAATCCTTAGAAAATGCAATTTATGATAATGCAAACTGGTTAATCAGTAAAAAAGATCCGGAAAGAGCGGTTCAATCTGTTAAAGCACTATATCGTGCTACCGATTTCAAAGACTTCCCACAAGAATTCAAGCAAATCTTTTTTGATTTCTATCTTCGTCAAGTACGTGAGATTATTAAAGATGTTCAAGGAATTATTGCGATCTCAGATGAATCGTATGACCCTAACGATAAAAAAGGTAAGAAGTATTTCGAGCAAAGTTCAATGTTGCTACAAGTTACGGAAGGACTACGCACACTGGAATCACTCATCCACCAACAAGATATCTCATTTTATGACCAAATACCGACGGTATGTAATTTCAAAGTAATTGCGGATACAAAAAACGATGTATATACCGAACAGCGAAAACGAATCGAGAAAACAGTCAATCGAATTTTTGAGAATTACATGCCATTGGATGAACACTTCCGATTACTCAACAATCAAATAGAAACTGTTTCGCTTTTAATTAAAATGACACAAGATTATATAGAAGCCTTTTCTTCGTTAAAAGAAGAAGAAAACTGTTTGGACTTCAATGATTTTGAATCCATGGCACTTCGTATCCTAAACGAAAATGACGGAGAAATTTCAGAACTTGTAAAACATAAATACAAAGAAATCATGGTTGATGAATTTCAAGATACCAATGAATATCAAGATGAAATTATTACTAAAATATCGACTGGAAACAATATTTTTCGAGTTGGTGACATTAAACAATCAATCTATCGATTCCGTGGCGCAAAACCCAATATGATGCAAAATTTAATGCTTGATGATACAACACAAAATTTATACTTAAGCTTTAACTATCGCTCGAAAAAAGATATTGTTGAGTACAATAACTACGTATTTGATAAACTGATGAACCTCACATTCGGGATTACCTATGATGAACATGATCATGTAAATGTTGGGATTCCTGCTCAAAGTGAAGATACACATCCTGTAGAAATTCATATTATTGAAAAACATGATAATCGATTTAAGAAAACATCTGATCAACTTCGTGCTCAACATATTGCTCAGGAGATTATTAATTATCATAGCCAAGGCTATCGCTTTAAAGATATGGTAATTTTAGTTCGATCACATGCAAGTAAAGGGTATCTCAAAGAGGCTTTTGAAGAATATAACATTCCTCATTATATTGACGATCAAAGCGGCTTTTACAAGTCCGAAATCATCGCATCCGTTGTCGCTTTACTTAACTACGCAACAACATTCCATGATTTTTATCTTGTACCAGTACTCACATCACCATTCTATAATTATTCTGACGATCAAATTGCAGCCCTCAAACTAATGGATGCTTCAAGTATTCGAAAAGCACTGGAAATTGAAAATCCAGAGCTCTATCAATCACTTGATGCCATGGTTTTATCGTGGCGTTCGAAAGATCTCATTTCAATTATTCAAGAAATTATTCAACTTAATGATGTCTACAATAACACGCTTTCGCTTCAAGATAAAACAAACTTAGACTTTCTGCTTGAAAAAGCTATCCAATACCAAGCAGCTTCAGTTCCAACCTTACAAGGGTTTGTACGATTTGTTGCGGAGTTTAAAGACGATACAAGCAGTGAAGCATCACCCTTAAATAAAGATGCTGATATCGTAACTGCCATGACCATCCATCAATCTAAAGGATTACAATTTCCAATTGTGTTCTTGTGGGGTATGGGACGGCATGGAGTGCGTGACCATAGTGATATTTTACTTAATGACGATACCTTTGGTATTGGTTTGAATCATGTTGAATTACCGATGCGCTTTGTTTCTCGAAATCTCATTCGAACGGTTATGGAAATTAAACAAGACAACGAAGAAATTGAAGAAAACCTTCGACTTCTCTACGTAGCGCTTACGCGACCACAAAAGCACCTTATTCTTGTTGATGTAGTAAAAGAATATCAACCAACATCTTTAGATTATCAATTACTTCGCAACCATAAGCGAAAAGTTGATTTACTTCTTGCTGCGAGCCCACATAATACCGTTTTACGAGTTATCGACGGTATGGAACTTACGGAGAACAGTCTCAAACCAATCGAACAAGAGGAGATATCCACAATTTTCACGGAGAAATTGCCTCTGACTTTAGATCAAGAAGTTCCAATCCTTACTAAAAATCGCGATTTAAATTTCGATAAGTCATTTGAATTTGCCACAGGTTTTGGTTCCACCTTACATGAGGCGGTAGAAAAGCTCCCTCATAGACATTGGAATGAAGCAGACCTTGAAAATTTTGAACCAAAATTTAAACGTAGACTTCAAGCCTATAACCAGCATTCTTTTACTCAAGAACTCTATCGTTATCCACATATCCAACAAGAAGTTCCTTATTTAATTGATGGCGATGCAGGGGTAATTGATTTTTACGTATACAACGAAACCGAACTGATACTTGTAGACTTTAAAAGTGATAATGCACCTCTAGAAATTATTGTGGAACGTTATGAAGATCAGATCAAAGCATATAAAAAAGCCCTCGGTATCATATACCCAGAGCTTTTAATTAAAACATATATCTATAGTTTCCACTTAAATCATTACATACCTTGTTTGGATTCATAAATTAAATCCATCATATGTTTGATATTACCTTGACCCGCAAAACGCGTGTCATCCGAGAAATCCTCTGTTATGGGCATCCATAATAGGGGATTTTTTTCTGGAACGAGAACGACTTCTTGGTTAAGGTAACCGTAAAATACTTGCAACTCGATACCGTCTTCAAAATATTGCGTAAAAAACAATGGTTTGATTTCAATATCATTTACGGTTATACCACTTTCCTCGAAAAGTTCTCGATAGGCACCCTCTATATCGGATTCTCCTGGATTCTTTTTGCCTCCGACAAAGTTGTAGAGTCCTTTATAAGGATTCTTTTGTCGATGACACATCAAAACGTTTTCGGCTTTTGTGTCGAAAACGATAATGAGATTAACTTTAAGAAATGTTTGACTAGTCATTGAATAAATCAAAGAGTGTACTTACAGGAGTATGTAATTGAATCGCTTCAATTGCTTTCGCAAGCATATATCCAACAGAAATCTCTTTAATTTTTGGCTCTTGACGTGCTTCTTCTTTTAGAGAAATTGTATTTGTAATCAATAACTCTTTGATATCTGAATTTGAAATACGTTCAATAGCAGGTCCTGAAAGAATACCATGTGTACATGCACAATAAACTTCTTTAGCACCTTTTTCATATAACATATTGATTCCACCCATGAGTGATCCAGCTGTATCAACCATATCATCAATAACAACTGCAATTTTCCCGTCAACATCACCAATTAAGTTCATTGCTTCCGCAACGTTTGGTTTTGTACGACGTTTATCGATAATTGCGATTGTTGAGTTTGGAATTGTGTCTGAAAGACGACGCGCACGAGTTGCTCCACCGTGGTCTGGTGATACAACTACAACTTCATCTTGGAAGTCTTTATTTCTATAGTATTGACCAATCATTGCAACTGCAGTGAGGTCATCTGTAGGAATATCAAAAAATCCTTGAATCTGTGGTGCGTGCAAGTCTATTGTCACAACGCGGTCTGCTCCGGCTGTTTGTAATAGATTTGCCATCAATTTTGAAGTAATTGGTTGACGTGCACGAGCCTTACGATCTTGGCGTGCATATCCATAATATGGCATTACAATTGTAATTTCTTCTGCAGATGCACGCTTACATGCGTCAATTGCAATAAGAACTTCCATATATGTTTCACTTACTGGTGAACTTGTAGATTGGATAATGTAAACATGTTTTCCACGTACAGAAACAAGTGGTTCAATCAAGATTTCTCCGTCTGCAAAATGACGTACATCAATCTTGCCGCGTTCTAAATCTAAATGCTCACAAATCTCATCTGCTAGTTCTACGTTCGACGATAACGCAAAAATAACTGTATTGTCTTTCATTTCTTCTCTCATAGTCTTTTATTTACCCTCTTTATTCTTGTATTTCGCACCATATCCAGGTTTGTTTTCCTGACGAGGCCGTGCAATAGCCATCTCCCCATCAGCAACATCGCCATTAACGGTCGATCCTGCCGCCACCACTGCATTTTCCCCTATAGTAATTGGCGCGATTAGGTTTGCATTGCTTCCGACAAATGCTCCATCGCGTACTTCAGTCTTATATTTCTTCTTGCCATCATAATTTACGGTTACGACGCCACAGCCAATATTAACTTTATTTCCAATTATTGCGTCACCTAAATATGTCAAGTGTGCACAGTTTGAATGTTCTCCGAATTGAGTGTTCTTGAACTCAACATAATTCCCAACTCGGGCGTGAGAACCTACAACTGTATTCATTCTAAGGTGTGATGACGGTCCCAATGTTACGAAATCTTTAACTTCACTGTTAATAATGCGAGAAGCATCAATCGTGGAATTTTCACCAACAATTGCATCTTCTAACCAACAGTTCGGTAAGAGCGTAGTTCCAGTACCAATAGTTGTATTACCATAAATATAATTATTAGGGTAAATCGTTACATCTTCCGCAATCTTAACATCCGTACCAATGTACGTTGATTGTGGATCCATAATCGTTACACCATTCGCAAGATGCTTCGCATTTACGCGTGATTGTAACCATTTATTTGAGACATTAAGCTGCATACGATCATTCACACCTAAAAACTCTTGGTGATCTGATACACGTAAAGATTGAATTGAATGACCATTCTTTTTCAAAATCTCTACAAGACGAATGAGATTAATTTCTTCTGTAACTTCCTCATCACGAATCTCTGGTAAATATTTAAAAAGTAACTCATTGTTTACACAATAAATACCAAGACTGATTTCTGTAATTGACACTTCGGATTCTGTCAAATTACGGTAATCGATAATCCGATCAATGTGTCCTTGGTTATCACGTACAATACGACGATAAGTCCCAGGGTTTTGTAATTGCGCAGAGATAACCGTTAAATCATGCCCCTCATGCTGTTCATAGATATGATTTAGCGTCTCTGGCTGAATTAATGCACAATCTCCAAATACTAAAAGTGTAGAACCTTCTTTTCCATGAAGTTGCTGTGCTTGCAATACAGCATCTCCAGTTCCAATTTGTTCACTTTGGAATGCATATTCAACACGATCACCCAAGTAAGATTCTACTTGCTCATTTTGGTGTCCTGTAACAACTACAATTTTATCGGTATTAACCGCTTCAAGATGATCAACTAAATGACCAATCATAGGCTTATGAAGTATTTCATGCATAACCTTGTTTCGATTTGATTTCATTCGGGTACCTTTACCCGCTGCTAAAACAATTGCATATTTCATTGTGACCGCCTCCGCAACCATTTTAACACATTTCAAACTGTTACATTCGGTAAAACCGTCATATTTCATAAAAGTAAATGTAAACTATGGGTGATATGTCCCTAATAGTGTGTTTTAAAATCAACTTTCAGAATTTATTCATAAAAAAAAGAGTTCTTTGTGAAAACAAGAACTCAGATTAATCATTAGATTTTAAAATCTTTCCATATTTAATAAACGGATAGTCTAAAACGAGCGCCTCATACGCTTCCATGACTTTTTCCTTTTGATTGGATAGACCATATATCGACGTACCGCTTCCACTCATACAAACGCCTTCAAGACCTTGTTTCTCAAGAATTCGCACTACCTTCTTAAGTCTTGTATTGCGTTTTATAACAGGGTGTTGGAAATCATTATGCGTATTTTCAACTAAAAGCTTGTAATCGTTTGTATGAATTGCCTCAAGACAACGATTAAACATCTTTAAATCTGTAAAGTCTTTAAATCGTTTTAAAAATGATTTCGTACTTACACCAAAACTTGGTTTGATAATAAGGTAATAAAGATCCATATCCAAATCTAAAGGTGTTAATACGTCACCAATCCCTTCCACAATCATCGGTTGGTTAAAAAGACAGTAAGGCGTATCCTCATCAATTTGACGTGCAATCTGAATCAATGCTTCATCCGTAAGATTTAACTGGTACATTTCATCGATCATTCGAATGACACAAGCTGCATCCGCACTCCCTCCACCAAGTCCAGCTTGAGCCGGGATGTTTTTCACGATACGAACTTTAAAATTATCTTCAAGATTGAATTGTCGTTTCATGATCATGAGTGCTTTAAAAACTGTATTTCTTTTATCATTCGGTAAATATGTTTTATCTGTTTCGATATGCATGGTGTCATGCTTCTCTAGATAAACCATATCAAAAAGATCAATAGGGACGATAATATTCTTAAAATGAAGCATATTATCAACCCTTTTTTCTGCGTGCAAATAGAGTGTTATCTTTGCATACGCTTTTTTACGCATATAAAGCTCCATATAGGCGGATATAATCATCAAAGGTTAAATAATCCGCACGAATGTTTGTTTCAAGCCCTAAAGACTCTAAAACAGTCGCATAGTCAACATCTTTATCGATTGTCTTCAAATTATTCACTAATGTCTTGCGTCTAAACTGGAAACACTTCTTAACAAATTCAAAAAATGTTTTCTCATCATAAGGCATTGTTTGGTGTTTCGGTGTCAGTTTAATAACAATACTCTCAACACCTGGTCTCGGATGAAACGATTCCTTCGAAACTTTTAGAACAGTCTTCACATCAAAATAATATTGCATTTGAATCGAAAGCGAACTGTAGTCCTTTGTTTGTGGATGCGCTCCAAGACGATCTGCAATCTCTTTTTGAACCATAATCGTCATCGCAACGATATCCAACTCCATCAGTCTAAAAAGAATTGGAGTCGTAATGTAATACGGTAAATTCGCACAAACCGTGATTGGTTCTGTATACATGCTTAAATCCGCTTTTAAAAAGTCTTGATGAATAACATTCACATTATCATATTCTTCAAGTGTTTCATTTAATATTTCAACCATATGAGGATCAATTTCATAGGCAATAACTTTATCGTACGTTTCCGCCAGCTGTTGCGTTAGAGCACCTAACCCTGGACCAATTTCCAAAACTGTTCCTCCTGCACCACTTTGTGATGCAATATTGCGGACAACCGAAGGATCAATAATAAAGTTTTGTCCAAAGTGTTTCTTTGCGCGTCGTTCATAGCGACGTAATAATTCCATACTCACGGAATAGTTAGCGATTGTTTTCATAATTACTCTCTTTCAAAACCATTAGGCAGTCTGCTTTTGTAATGTTAAGCATATTTAGATATTTCAGGCATGATTTCGCATTTGATTTAGGAAAACGGAACGCCTCCGATAACAAATCACGACGCAATGCACTATCACTTGCGCCACTGAGTCCCAAAGATTGGAATTCATGAAGCGTTAAGGATTCATTGTTTAAAGCAAAAGTAGAGCAGGTACTTAGAACCTCGACAATATCATCACAGTCTGCATGTTCAATACCTACTTTTTGTTTCTTTTTTGTTTGTAAGACATGAAGCGATGCATGTTTGCACGATCCGACCGTCTCAATAATACGACGTCGAATCATTTCACCGGGTCCATCAGGATCAGTAAAAACAATGATGCCACGTTCTTCATTCATTCTTTTACATAATGCTAAGAATTCTGCAGACATGTGGGTGCCACTGGACATAATAACATCGGCATCAACACATTTAAGGATTTTCTCCTTATCATGCTTTCCTTCTACGACAATTACTTCTTGTATCTTTAGTTTGTTCATGTGTCAATTATATCATGTTTTAAAAACAAAAAAAACCGAGTATACTCGGTCTTTGTTGATAGGACCTTTGGCTACTTAAGACCCTACCATCAGCTTTAACAGCCGTTACCCACGCTTATAATTTCAACATGAGCATTTTGCACTGAACCTTGGGTTACACCCATATTGGTTTCCGTACCAACAAATAAGTCAATTTTTGACCCTTGAATGGCACCACCACGGTCTAATACAATTGCGCGGAACGGTACATTGTACTCAATTCCTTTACCACTTACTGTGTGGTTTGATATCTCAACAATCGAGCACATTGGAATCGAGCTTGATGTTGCAATGATGTAATATCCGTTATATGTAATTCCTGGCAACCAAGAACCGTCTCCTTGTTGAACTGCTGTAGTACTTACACGAACTCCGGCAGCAGTACCGCCTTCACCCGCACTGTTCATATTACAGCCGTCACAATCAACTCCGTATCGTGTAATACGGCTTGCTTCGTAATAAGCACCTGCTTGAGCTTTTTGTCCACCTTCGTAAAGAGTGGGCGTTGTTGGCTCGATGACAGCTGCTTCAGGAATTTCTACACGTGATAACAATTCGTCTTTTATGTTATATGTTTCTTTGTATTTTGTTGTTTTTGTACCACGTACACCATCTTGTGTCTTGGCATAGATCCAACTGGCTCCACCCGAGACAACCTCAGAAGCTTCGCGTTCTTCAACACCAGGCTCTTCTAAATCTTCAATTTTTTCGCTAATTTTAAACCTATAGGGTTCATCGCTATTTTCAGCGATGTCATTAAGTACTGGATAGGTAATATCCACATTGGCGTCCGCATTCACGGCACATCCACTAATGATTGTTACCATGACCACCATGTAGATAATCACTAAGTATTTCTTCATTAAAATGTCTCCTTTCAAAAAAGACCTGTGAAGAATAGCATAAGAATATTTGTTTGGCAAATAATTTTGCTTTTCGCTTGTTTGTGAAGACGTTGTGAAATTAAAAAACTCACTTAGATAGTGAGTTTTTGCGATATCAATTCAATTGTGGGAAATTATGTGATTATCCAAATATTTCTTGCATCTTGGTATTTTTCTTCAATGGCTTAATCAAGAAAATACCTGATACAAATGTTGCGATAAATTCACCTAAAAATACCCATCCCATAGCTGGTAAGTAAGGAACATTGAGAACATAACCTAACATTGCTCCCACGATGATTCCATTCACAAGTGCTGGCCACACAAGCGCTAAATGATCATCTTTTGTAATACTCATTAGTAAGCATGTAATTGCTGTTGCTAAAGTTCCAAAAATTACATCAAGAATCCCTGCATCACTTACAAAATTCGCTAATAGACATCCAATAATTAATCCATATGCGTGTTTGCGGTTAAATAAAACAAGAATCAACATAACTTCTGAAATACGAACTTGCATAAAGCTATATGAAATAGGTTTTAGAAGAACCGTAACTGCAATATATACTGCCGCAATTAATGCCTCTAAGGCTAAATCTTTTGTTTTCATATTATTACCTCTCTTAATATCGTTTGTATTATATCATAAGTCTTTCAAATTAATTTTAAAATTTCTAGTTTCCATTTTTTTTGAACTCATATTTTTATGTCTAAATAATCGCTGAATTTACGATTTTTCTATCCTTATATATAGAGTGGTTCTTTTCATATAAGAATCTTGCTTTTTTTCAATCGAAAATACACAGGATCATTTTGGGTTTTCTTCTTTATTATTATAATGAAATCCATTTTTCAGCCATAACTTTTTTTTATTATTAAATAGAAATAAATACCCTATAAATTTTTTGTTCAAATATTATTTAAATATTTTTTTGATGAACTTAAATTTGGTCTGATGATAAGGTGGGTACATTATCGATAGCGGAAATGAATTTGATTTCATCATTGATTTACAATTTGAAAAGACTTCAAAACTTGAAAAACCATGATATGTTCCAATTCCAGAATTTCCAATCCCACCAAAAGGAAGTGCGTCATTTACAAGATGCAATATTGTATCATTAATGCATCCGCCACCAAATTGAATACGATTAAGAATTGCTTCTTGTTCTTCATAGGACTCTGTGAACATATATAAGGATAGAGGTTTTGGATTATTTTCAATTATTGTATAGGCCTCTTCCAATGTATCAAATGCAATTATCGGTAAGATCGGTCCAAATATTTCAGATTCCATAACCTTACCCTTATCACACTCTAAAGAGAGTAACGTCGGTTCGATATATGTTCCATTACTCCTGCCTCCAAAGACAATATCATCTTTATGTGCCTCCAGGATCTGTTTGAGGCGGTCTGCGTGCTTTATATTCACGATACGGCCATAGTCTTCATTGTTTTTGATATCATCGCCATACATGGCTCTTATTTCCTTGATAAGTGCTTGAGTCAATGCCTCTTCATGCTTTCGTGAAACTAAAACATAGTCTGGTGCCACACAGGTCTGCCCATTATTAAGAAATTTCCCCCAAGCAATACGTTTTGCACTTAGTGAAATATTTGCATTTTCGGTTACTACACATGGACTTTTTCCACCGAGTTCAAGAACTACTGGTGTTAGATTTTCTGCGGCATATTTCATAACAATTTTCCCTACTTGTGTGCTTCCGGTGAAGAAAATGAAATCAAAAGGTTGTTTGAGAAGTTCTTGATTTACGGATACATCCCCCTCTACGACCACAATGTAATCTTCGATGAAAAAATCAGAAATCAATTCATGAATAACACTTGAGATAGCAGGTGTTAGCTCTGATGTCTTGATAACAGCCGTATTACCTGCTGCGATAGCCCCTACAAGTGGAACAAGGACAAGTTGTAAAGGATAATTAAAAGGACCGATGATCAATGTATTTCCCAAAGGTTCATAAAGTTTAAAGCTCTTTCTTCCTGCGAGAACAAAAGGTGTTTTGACTTTTTGTTGTTTCATCCATTGTCTAAGATTTTTTTTCGCATCACGAATCGATCGATATACAACTGCAATTTCTGTTGTGTATACCTCCATTTCAGGTTTAGACAGGTCTTGTTTAAACGCTGCGTAGATCTTTGTTTCATAAGCTTTCAGCCCTTTTTCGAGTTTATCTAATGCTTCTTTTCTGAATGCTATTGGTTTTGTAATCTGTGAATTAAAATATATTTTTTGCTTATCTAATCGGTTCATTAAATCACACTCCTTATGTATATCATATGTCACGCAATGTGAAATGTTAAATGAATTGGTTGACAAATATTACATTTTGGAAGATAATGATGAAAAGCAATGAAAAGGAAAGTAAGTTCGTGAAAAGTTTTACAGAGAGTCTGTGTTGGTGAGAGCAGATGGATGGACACATACTGAAAATGGCCTTGGAGCTGTGTAGTTGAATTCGGAAGATTTAGGCTACGCCGGGAGCGCCCGTTAAAGCGATAGAGTTTGATAGAACTTGAAGAGGTTAATATCCGTGAGGTATTAATAAATTAAGGTGGTAACATGAGCACGCTCATCCTTTGGGATGGGCGTTTTTTATTTGTCAGGAGGAAAGTTTATGAAAAATAGTATTGAATCAGCTGTCTTGAAGCGTATTGATCATTATAAAGAACTCGCGCTTGATCTTCATGCACATCCAGAGATATGTAATGAAGAGGTCTATGCCTGCAGTCTTTTAAGTTCTCTTTGTACTGAAGAGGGGTTTTCGGTCACTGTTGGTGTGGCAGGTCATTCGACAGGCTTTGATGCTCGCTATACGACAAAAAAAACGGGTCCTGTAATTGTATTTCTTGCGGAATATGATGCCCTTCCCGGCATCGGGCATGCCTGTGGTCATAATCTCTTTGGTATTACATCCATACTCGCCGCGACTGCACTCAAGTCGATAATCGATGATATCGGTGGTGAAATCCGTATTTATGGGACACCTGGAGAAGAAGGTGGAACAAACGGAAGTGCCAAAGCGAGCTTTGTCCGAGACCATTATTTTGATGATGTGGATGCAGCGTTATGTGTCCACCCCGGTTACTTACACAGTCTCACTGTGGAAACCCTGGCAAACGACCCTGTCGATGTATCCTTCTTCGGAAAACCCAGTCATGCAGCGGCTGCACCTGAATTAGGAATCAATGCACTTGAAGCACTCATCCAAGTATTTAATGCAAGTAATGCCTTACGACAACATCTTCCTCAAGATGTCATGATTCATGGAATTATTACCGATGGCGGTGTAGCACCAAATATCGTACCCGAATTTGCGAAGGGACGTTTCTACTTAAGAGCAAATACCCGTGCTACCCTCTCAGATGTCTACAATCGATTTGAAAATATTGTAAAGGGCGCTGCATTATCCACAGGATGCCACTATGAATTTGGATTATTCCAAAACGCTGTCGATGATACCGTTATTACTCCCTCCTTTGACAAACTCTACCTTAAGCATCTTCAAGAATATGGTTTTGATGTTATTGAACGAGATGGTTCTACATTTGGCTCTAGTGATGTTGGAAATGTAAGCTATGTTGTACCAACAATCCAACCAACCATAAGCATATCGGACACTTTTATCGCAGGTCATAGTCCAGAATTTAAAGCAGCAGCATGTAGCACCCAAGGGCTCAACTCCATTCACCTTGGTGCACAACTGCTTGCGTTGACCGCACTTGATTTAATGATTGACCCTGAACTCCTCCAAACAATCAAAGACGAACACCAAGAAAGGATCGCGAAACAAAATGATCAAACTCCAAAATATAAATAAAACTTTTTATACAAATGATAAAGCCGTTCACGCACTTAAAAATGTTTCACTTGATATCCAAAAAGGTGAAGTATTCGGTGTAATTGGATTTAGTGGTGCCGGAAAAAGTACCCTTGTGCGTTGTATCAATTTGCTTGAAGTTCCAACATCAGGAAATGTTATTGTAAATGGAACACAACTAAATCCAGATCTATCTAAAGTAAGTTTCCAAAACCGACATCATCAGTCTCAACAATTACGAAAACAACGAAAAAAAATCGGCATGATTTTCCAACAGTTTAATCTTATGAAATCACGAACCGTCTTCCAAAATATCGCATTCCCACTTAAAGATCAAAAACTTTCGAAAGAAGTCTTAACTAAAAAAGTTACGGACCTCTTAGAGCTTGTCGGCCTTCAGGACAAAGCAAATGCTTACCCCAGTCAATTATCGGGCGGCCAAAAGCAACGCGTAGGAATTGCCCGTGCTCTCGCCAATGACCCAGATATCCTTCTGTGTGATGAAGCAACAAGTGCTCTTGATCCACAAACTACAAAAACAATCTTAAAACTGTTAAAAAAAGTAAATACAGACTTAGGTATAACGATTGTGATTATTACCCATGAAATGGATGTGGTAAAAGACATCTGTGATCGCGTTGCGGTTATGGAGGATGGTGAAGTTAAAGAAGTGAATTCTGTTAAAGAAATATTCGCAAATCCAACTGCACAAATCACGAAAGACTTTGTGGATACAACTACAAATACGCTTGAAACCATCGATCTCTTTAAAACGAATCCAGATATTTTAGATTTAAAAGATGATCAAAGTCTCGTAAGAATTGATTTTATTGGTTCAAATACGCGCGAATCTGTTATTTCTGAGATATCACAACAATATAACGTTAGTGCAAGCATCATTCATGCGAATGTTGAGATTGTTCAAAGCGAAATCGTGGGTACAATGCTCATCATTCTATCAGGATCACGTAAATGTGAAGCATTGGATAATTTACGTCAACGTAATATTAATGTGGAGGTAATTGAAAATGGTAAATAGCCTAATACCCAATCTAATACAATATTGGCCAGAATTTATAGAAAGCATCCAACAGACACTTTATATGCTTACCAAAGCAGGGATTTATTCCATAATTGCAGGTCTATTCTTTGGTGTTATTCTCGTATTAACACGGGAGGATGGACTCAAACCGAATTCTGTAATCTATCACGTACTTGATACTTGTGTAAATATTTTTAGATCCATACCTTTCGTGATTTTACTTACGGCACTCATTCCAATTACGAAAATGGTTTCAAGTACGGCTATTGGTGTCGAAGGCACCATCTTCCCACTTGTAGTAGGATGTACACCTTTCTTCGTACGACAAGTCGATTTAAGTTTATCTGAAATAGATCGTGGACTCATCGAAGCCGCACAATCTATGGGTCTTTCTACCTTCCAAATTGTCATCAGAGTCTATCTACGCGAAAGCATCCCCTCTCTTGTCCGTTCCACCACAATCACACTGATTAGTCTTCTTGGTCTTACGACACTTGGAGGCGTAGTAGGTGGCGGTGGATTGGGCGACTACGTTATTCGTTATGGTCATAACAAATATAATACCGATATATCAATTGTAGCAGTCCTCGTAATTCTAGTTTTTGTATCAATCATACAAAGCCTTGGTAATTTTATTATTAAGAAAACAACACATTAAGGAGAACATTATGAAAAAAACACTTATATTATTTATAACATTATTAACATTAGTCGGTTGCGGCTCAAAGTCTAAAGAAAACGTTGTACGCGTCGGTCTCCATGGTGGTGACCAAACAAAAAGCTGGAACTATGTTGTGGAGCAAGCAGCTCAAGAAGGTATAAACGTCGAACTGGTTTATTTCTCAGACTATCCACAACCTAATGCAGCTTTAAACTCAAAAGAAATTGATATGAATGCGTTCCAACATCATATTTACTTAGATGATGAGAGTCAACAAAATGGTTACGAACTCACTGCAGTTGCAGATACATTCTATTCACCACTGGGACTTTATTCACGATCAATTAAAGACTTATCTGAATTGAAAGATGGTGACAAGATTGCGATTCCAAGCGATCGAACAAATGGGGCTCGTGCATTACAATTACTTCAAACTCACGGTCTTTTGAAATTAAATGATGCGAAGCTTCCAGATAAGAAAGATATCGTTGAAAACCCACATAACTTTGATATTTTTGAACTCGAGGCATCCAACCTTCCCGGTGCACTTGCAGAGGTACCACTTGCAGCGATTAACTCCGGGATTGCTGTCGATGCTGGCTTTACCCCAAGTCAAGATGCAATTAAACTAGAAACGTTAACGGAAGAAAATTCCGACTATGTAAATCTCATTGCAATTCGAACTGAAGATAAAGATCGTAAAGATCTAAAACGAATTGTGGAACTGTATCAAACAGATGCAGTGAAAGCATTAATTATTGAAGAAACAAGCGGTGCTTCAGTCCCTGTGTTTTAAACTAAAAAAGAATCCCTTGGGATTCTTTTTTAACGTTTGAAGAGCGTCTTATAATTTTGGTGGATTTGGGATTTAACTTGTTGTGGAGTTAAATCTTTCAATTCACCAATTTTCTCGCCCGTATACCGTACAAAAGCAGGTTCGTTTCGTTTACCCCGTTTGGGTACTGGCGCTAGATACGGAGAATCTGTTTCCGTTAAAATACGGTCAATAGGTGCGATGTTTAATACATCCCGGACGTTTTGACCATTTTTAAACGTAAGAATGCCTCCTACACCAATATAAAAGCCTAATTCAAAAAGACGTTTCGCATTCTCTACCGTATCACTATAACAATGTACAATTCCTGATGCTCTTGCAGGATGGGACTCAAGAATTTGAAGAACATCTTCCATAGCATTCAGTTCTCCATTACGAACATGAATTGCGACCGGTTTACCGAATTCATTCGCAATCTCAAGTTGTCGCTTAAAGACGGCCTTTTGTTCTTCACGATTAGAATCATCCCAATAATAATCAAGACCAATCTCACCAACACAAACAACTTGAGGATGTTCAAGATATGCCATCATCTTTTCAAGATCACCTTCATGTGCATCTTTCACATCACAAGGGTGAATACCAATTGCTAGATCAAACATATCTGTGTCTGATTTAGTCTTTTCCAGTGCATCTTCTATTTCTTTTAACGATCCACAAATAATGCATATCTTATCAATGCCTTCACTTTTCGCATTGGACACCAATTCATCAAAAGATTCAACTAAACCTTCTGATGCAATGTGTGCATGCGAGTCAATCCAACCATATTCCATTTTCTTACTCCTTATTGACGATACGAAAGGCTCCCATAGGAGCCAAAATTTATTTTCCCAGACAGAAACGCGCAAAGATTTCATCCAGCACATTAATATCTTTTTTCGGTTTAATAATTGAAGCGAGTTCTACATAAGACTCATTTAAATCAATAGTTACCAAATCGAGTTCCATTCCAAATTCCAATGCTTCAAGTGCACGTTGCATTGCGAGGTAACTTTTTTGTACCTGTGCAATATGACGTTCATTGGATAAAGTAGGTTTTGTTAATGCTTTGGTATGTTCAACATAACGCTTATTGATTTCATCCACAAGTTCATGCACATCACCTTCTAAAGCACTTACGTATAAACCATCCGGTTCTCGATTAACGA
The DNA here is from genome assembly GCF_940143175.1 of Erysipelothrix amsterdamensis. Taxonomy (NCBI): domain Bacteria; kingdom Bacillati; phylum Bacillota; class Erysipelotrichia; order Erysipelotrichales; family Erysipelotrichaceae; genus Erysipelothrix; species Erysipelothrix amsterdamensis. Next base: position 1,868,064 of record NZ_OW659496.1, read on the forward strand.
GATCTTTTTTATTGTAAACAATAATGCGTTCTTTATGTTTTGTTGCTTCTAATAAATCAATATCTTCTTGATCACGAGCTCGTGATGCATCGAAAACCACAATTACAAGTTCTGCAGATTCGAGTGCTTTTCGACTTTTTTCAATCCCGATTTGTTCAATTCGGTCTCCGGTATCACGCAAACCTGCTGTATCAATTAAGTGAAGGGCTACATTCTCTAATCGAATCCATCCTTCGACTAAATCTCGTGTCGTTCCTGCAATCTCCGTTACGATTGCTTTATCTTCTTCAAGGAGAACATTAAGAATACTTGATTTCCCAACGTTAGGTTTACCCAGTATAACAGTCTTAACGCCTTCTTTCATGATTCGACCACTCTGTGATTCTTTAAGAATTTTACCTAGATCTTCTAAAAACCGCTTCGCTTCGGGTAAAATCACAGCTTCTGTTAGCACTTCAACATCATCATATTCGGGATAATCAATATTAACCTCGATATTTGCGATCATCTGAATTAGACGTTCGAGAAAGGGTTCAATTAATTTACGAACATTCCCTTGAACACCAGAAATTGCAAGTTCTTGCGCAAATTCATTTGGAGCTTGAATCAATTCCATCACCGATTCTGCTTGAGACAGGTCAATGCGTCCATTAAGGAATGCACGCTGTGTGTACTCTCCCGGTTCAGCCATACGTGCTCCAACTGATAAACATAAACTTAAAACTTTCTTTGTCACCAATACACCACCGTGACAACTAATTTCAACTACATCTTCACGGGTGTAAGTTCGAGGCGCTCTAAAAACACTGACGAGAACCTCGTCAACAACTTGTTTGTTCACGGGGTCAATAATATGACCGTAATGAACTGTATGTGAATCCACATGCTCTAAATCGCGTGAAAATATTTGATTCACGATATCGATGGCATCCACACCACTAATTCTTAAAACATTGATGGCACTTTCTTGTAGCGCCGTTATAATTGCTACTATTGTATCTGTTATCATACGCATATTATAGGTAAAAAAAAGAGAATGCGCAATGAATTCTCTTTTTAATCGTTAATTATAGATTCAAGTGTTTCTCGAACTTGCTCAACAGCATTCTCTTGAATCTCTATGATCTCCACACCATTCGCATACGCAATTTCGCGTAAATCTGTTGCGACCGCAGTAAATCGTGATGCTCCAATAACAAGTAAAATGTCCCCCTCTTTTAATGAATCTACTTTTTCATAGGCGCGTCGATAACTTGGAGCAGGATCTCCATATAATACCGGCTTATTGAAAAGTTGATCCGCATAAGCGAGCTCATTCTCATTTGGCATTGATCCGTGTAAAGCAATGGGGGAACTGCCTGCTTTTTCATGTAAACCATCGATATTCATCGTGATAATTGGAATGTTATATTCCGAAAGGGCCCGATGAGCGTCATTCGGTTCTGCCTTTTGAATGATGTAATACAATTCTGCTATTGTTTCTCGATATGCTTCGGGATGTTGTGTCGCAAAACTTCGATGCAATCGATCCCGAACTTCAGGTTGTTCCATAAATGTACTTATTCCCGATGCCTTACTAATTCCGGCACCTGTAAACGCTAAAATCATAAAACCACTCCTTTATGCCATTGTATCACGATATACGTGCTATAAGGGCATCGATATCACCAAGTAATGACTTCTTAAAACCCTCAATATCTGCATCAAGCGCAACTTTTACGTTGGGGGATTTGCCTTCACGATAAGCGTCTACATTAAGAATCGTGCGCCCTTTTTGCTCTTGATCTGTGAGGACGTCCAGATTAACGTGAGGTCCTGTGATTAAGTTAGGATTAAGTGCCGCAAAAACCGCAAGTGGATCATGTAATGCGCAGCCATCCCACAACGGATACGCATCTTTATATGCGTCGAGGTAATAAAGGACAATTTGATAAAGCTCGGGCGCTGATGACTGCCAGTGGGCTACATCCTCTTTGGTAATGATTGCCCGAGTCGTAACATCCAAGCCAATCATTGTAATCGGTGTTGAACTTCCGAGAACGATCTTACTGCTTAAATCATCTTGAGCAATGTTTGCTTCTGCAAACTTACTTACATTACCTGGAACACTAAATGCACCTCCCATTAAGACAAGATTACCGATTCCAGCCATAGCCTTAGGATTTCTCTCAATTGCTTTAGCGAGGTTTGTAAGAGGACCTGATGCGATAATCACAAGGTCTTTACCATACTTTTCCGCAGACTCAATAAGAAAATCAACTGCATGTTTTGTAGCTTTCATGTTAGGAGATTGGGTTAAAACAGCATTTCCAATTCCATTTTTACCATGAAATCTAATCCCACCAGCAAGACGTTCATAAGTATTGTCCCTACGAGCATGCGTGCATCCTTGATACACAGGAATATGATTTTGATTAAAGTAATGGAGAAGGTCTAGTGTATTCTGTGTTGCTCCTTCCACATCAATATTTCCATAAACCGTGGTAATTCCAATTAAACTCTATTCTTTTTGCGCACACATATATACAATTGAAAACGTATCATCAATACCTGTATCCACATCTAAAATATACTTCATAAAATCCCCTCTATTCTATTTTAAGGAATATAGCAATCAAGTTGATTCGTTTTAACCAGCTCATGAATTCCTTCAATGGTCGGTGAACGATCAATCCATCGTCTATACCCTTTTACTTCTTTATTATCATACATAATTTCTGTCGCTCCTGAAATCAAATACTCAGGTTTATATTCTATATTCTTTGTTTCAGGATTTTCTTCCTCAATATTTACGACATAAATTCTTGCTTGGACACTTTGATTTCCACCAACACACATATCTAAAGGGTTCAGACGAAATGATCGAATTGTATCTGTTTTTACGAGATTTTGGTAGAATTCTTCTGCATTCTCATTAAGTGTATCACCAAACGTTTCTACTAAGATCGATACATCTCGAACTAAGGTATCATCTTTGACTTCTTGGACTTGAGTTTGTGATTTTTGATAAACTAAAAGCCCAATTACCATTAACATTAGTACGACTGCAATTTTTATTAAATGTTGATTCCTTTTATTGGATTTTTTTAGTTCTGTTTGTCGCTCTTGTGTCATAATTTCACCTCTAACGTTACAATATCATTATCGTTTTAGCGATATGAGAAATTACTATGAAAGATAGAAAAAGGACGCTTTGGCGTCCTTACTCAATAATATCAAGCAACTCTAAAATACGATTTAAATCTTCGTCGTCATCAAACGAAATCACCACTTTATTATTCGCGATATTAACGCGTGTTTGTAAGCGTCGTTCGAATAATGATTGTGCATAATCATAATCTTTATTACGTAACTTCGGTTCAACAGGTTTCACATCTTCTTTATTGATGAGACGTTCTGCTTCCCGTACCGATAACTTCTTACTTAAAATTTCTTCCGCAATGCGTTCAATTTCTTTTGGATCTTCGATTGTGACAAGTGGGCGCACATGACCCATTGTGAGTTTATTATCACTGACCATTTCTTGTACAGATTTTGGAAGTCTTAATAAACGTAATAAGTTTGTAATATGACTACGGGATTTACTTACTCGTTTCGCAACTTCTTCTTGAGTTAAACCTAAACGATCAATTAATGAACTATATCCCATCGCCTCTTCAATTACATTTAAATCTTCACGTTGAACGTTCTCGATAATCGCAATTTCCATCATCTGTGAATCATCAAAATCCACAACGATCGCTGCGATTTCTTCGATATTTGCGCGTTTGGTAGCACGTAAACGACGCTCTCCAGCTACAAGTTCGTATCCCTTATTCGTTTCACGAACTAAAATCGGTGTAAACAAACCATGTGTTGAAATTGATTGTGATAATTCTTCTAATTTATCCTCGTCAAAATGTCGACGCGGTTGGTATGGATTTGTGCGAATATCTTTGACTTTAAGGCTTGTTTTAACACCCGTAAATTCATCATTATTGCCTTGTTGAATATCCTCAAGTACTGAAGATACATCATCACCAAAAATTGCACCCAGTCCACGACCTAAACGATTACTATCTTTCTCTGCCATTCGAGTCACTCCGTTTCTTATTATATGATAAGACTTCTTTCGCTAGAGATGCGTATGCTTTAGCGCCTTCCGATTTTAAATCATATTCGAAGATTGAGTTTCCACGAGAAGGAGCTTCTGACAACTTAACATTTCTAGGGATATTACTCTTATAGACACGTTCTTTAAAATATTTACGAACTTCTTGTTGAACCTCAACACTCAAACGAGTACGAACATCAAACATCGTAAGTAAAACGCCTTCTATTTTTAAATCTGGATTAAACAGCTTTTGTACAAGCCGGATTGTGGATAACAATTGTGTTAACCCTTCAAGTGCATAATACTCACATTGAACCGGTATTATGACTGAATCCGCAGCCGTCAGTGCATTTGTATTTAACAAACCTAATGATGGTGGACAATCTATAATAATATAATCATAGTCATCCTTTGCTTTAATTAATTTATTCTTTAAAAGACGCTCACGACCAATCTTAAACTCAACCATCTCGAGATCTGCTCCAGCAAGATCAATTGTTGCGGGAATTAAATCCATTGGGGGAGTATTCAAAGACATTTTAATGTCGCTTACTTCTTTTTCAGAAAGAATTAAATCATAGGTACTGTCTTTAATCGCCATTCTATTTGCACCTACACCTTGAGATGCATTTCCTTGGGGGTCAAGGTCTACTAATAGAACTTTTTGGCCTAAGTAGGCTAACCCAGCAGATAAATTAATACTCGTCGTTGTTTTCCCAACGCCACCTTTTTGATTAGCTACAGCAATTATTTTCCCCATTGACTCACATCCTTTGTTATATTCTTAAGTTATTTAGGGAAGCGTATCGTAATGATAACCTCATCATTCGTTTCTTCCATTTCATGTTTTACCGTAATTCCTGTTTTTTCAATCATTCCGATCGATTGCTTGATTGTATTAATACCAATCTTAATGTGTTGAGAAATACCACGTGTTACTGTTTTTTTCTTTCGTGGTTTGTTAATGAGGGTCTCTGTCTCTTTAACATTCAACTTTTTATTAAGGATTTCGTCTAAAACTTCTTCAGTTTTTTCTTTTTCAACACTTAATAGAGCACGAGCATGACGCTCAGTAATTCTACGCTCTCCTAAGGCTTCGAGTACGGGTTCAGGCAATTCAAGTAAACGGATTTTATTCGCAATCGCTGATTGTGATTTCCCTACTTTGGTTGCGAGTTCCTTTTGAGTTATTTTTTGAATTCGTAAAATATCGCGATATGCTTTCGCTTCTTCTAACACACTTAAATCTTCTCGCTGTATATTTTCGATAAGCGCTAATGTTGCACTTTTATCATCGTCAATATTACTGATAATGCACGGAACTTCTGTAAAACCGAACATTCGCATTGCTCGATAACGACGTTCTCCGGCAATAATTTCATATTCATCTGTCTCGTTGACTTCACGAACAACAATCGGTTGAAGAAGGCCATTTTCACTAATCGATTGACCCAATTCCAACAAACTCTCATCGTTAAAAGTTAGCCGTGGTTGATTACGGTTAGGTTTAATTTTTTCAATAGCTATTTCTCTACGATCAATCATGATTCCTCCCAGACAGTGGTGTCTTCTTAATTTTAGCATAACTTCTTGGATACTTCTTCGAAGCGGACTTCACTTTTTTAATCTCTAAATTATAGCGGTCGCCCATGATATCATCACAAAATTTATGAGTTTGAATTAATTCTCCTCCCAGGATTTTGATAGCCTTTAGGGAATCTTCATATTCCTCGATTCCTTTTGTTCCTTTCATTGCTAAAAATACGCCACCAACTTTGACAAAAGGCAAACATAATTCACTGAGTATATCAAGATAAGCAACGGCACGTGCTGTTGCGACATCAAAAGACTCACGAAGTTCTCCGATAACATCTTCTGCACGACCATTTAAAACGATTGTATTTTTTAAGCCGCACTCTTGTACAACACGTTCTAAGAAGTTTGTTCGCTTTGTTGTTGGCTCGATACACGTTACTGTGACATCGGGACGCGCAATTGCAAGAACGATTCCTGGAAATCCAGCACCACTCCCAATGTCTGCAATGCTACTGTTTTCTTTTATTAATGGCGAGATAAGCAATGAATCATAAAAATGCTTTAAAAATATCCCCTCATCATCATCGATTCCCGTTAAATTTAAGACTTTATTCACTTCTTGAATAAGATTCTTGTACGTTAAAAATTGTTGTTTCATTTCTTCTGAAACAACAATCCCCAACGCTTCAATTTTACTAATAAATTCTAAAAAATTCATGAAGCCTCCAATTGCAATGCATCTTTTATTAACACATTTTTATCATCTTTGATTCTTAAGATTAGAATCGAAACTACGTTGTAATTATAGCGTATTTCACAGATTTCCACAACAAAACCTAGAGACAAATATTTGGGCAAAAAAGCATAAAAGACAGTCAATACTGTCTTTTATGTACTATTTAACAATTCTATTTTTATACCTTTTCGATAATAATACACAAACACCCGTCAATATGAGGAATTCACTCCAAATATTACTGTGTTTTTGTTTCCCTGTTTTGGGAAGAACGCTATCTTTGTTATTCTCTATTCCCCGGGTAATCAATTTTTCATCAAAGTTTTGTATATCTGTTCCAACTTGGTTTTGTTTTTGCTTTTGAGTTCTGTCTTTTTTAAGTGATTTAGTATCTGATGGTGTTGTTCTCATAACCGTTAAAGCATCTCTTTCTTTAGTCTCTTTGAAACTGCTTATGTCATTATGATTCTTATTTTCCATCTCCACTCCGTCAATTAAGTATGACGCTGCTATTTCATAAACATCCATTTGGTGTTCAATGGTTGAACGTTCTTTATAAAGATCATTCATTATCTTTACAGATTCTTGTTCATGATGGATTCGATTTTCTATGTCTTGTAGTAAAATTCGTTCTAAGTTAATGCGCTTTTGAGTCTCAATAAAATCTAAGACTTTATATGCTTCGTCCATTTTGCTTAAATCTATTATTTCTTCCGGTATCTCTGTACCCACTAGAAGAGGCATCGTGTCAAATGATGGATGATCCTGTATCGCGTGCCCGTTCACATCTAACATGAAATAAACCTGCTGATTATCATTAAACAATCCCTTTTTTTCTAATTTTTGACTTGATTGATTAATATTTTCAATGGTGATTGGATTTTCGTTCAATTCAATTTGCTCACCTTCGAGATGATTTTCGAGACTGATTGGTTTTAACTGCTCCTCATATTCTTTGATGCTCAATTCATATGCAATACGGTTTTTACGATCTTGTTCCAAAATCTGTTCTAAGTTTTTTTGCTTAATGAATTCTTTCTCCATAATTGCTTCCATACCGTGGTAAAACTCGTGATTGGGTATCTCATCAATACTGTATCCTTCTAGAAATATAGGATCTGGAAGCAGTACGTTTTTTGGTTCCTCAGCGATGGTCTCATTTACACTAAATCCTTCAACAGAGAGTATTTCTTCAAGATTTGGCTTCAATTCTTGTTTTGAATATTCTTGAATTACAAACCCGTCTACACTCAATAATTCATTTGGATCGACCTTTCCACCATTAATGTTTGGAATCAAAATTTCTAATGAAATATCAATATCCTCTTCTTTTTTGGGTTTATATGCCTTCTGAATTTCAATATGTAATGGCTGAATTGCACGATCAATATATATTTTCGAATCGTTTGCTGCAATCACAAACTCATCACCAACAGAAAACGATGGCTTTTTTGAAAGATTTAGCTTGAATAAAAGGTGCGACTGATTAAAAGCTACCGATTTTTTAATATGTGTTGCTTGATTATCTTCTAAAAGATGAATATCAATTGTATCTGTCGATTTAACGTTTGGATAAGTGAGAATATTAGGTCCCCATTCAATTTGATATTTTTTATTAATAAATCGTTCTACATTTATTTTAGATATATTCTTAAGCTTGTCCTCATTAATGTTTAACTCAACACTTGGGTCACTCAGTGTATAGCGTTTAATTTTAAATGACGTATCTAAATCATCGTGATGAACATTTTTAAACATTACCTTCTCATCCTTAACAGTACCTACAAGCTCTTTTTGTTTTTCATTTATAAGGACAATTTCGCCCGTAACACTTTTCAAGTTTAAGCCTATTAATGGAATTTCTTTCGTAATATTTTGACGAAGTCGGAATTCAAACTCATAATCATTAATAACTTTTTTTTCGATTTGAATTCGATCATCTCCATCCGTAATGATATCAAAAGTAAATGGTTTTTGGTCATCGTCATACTTTGTTGTGATAAATGAATAATGCTGTCTCGAGATACGTAAATGATGTGTTGTTTGAAGACTCTTTGACCGCTCCCCATTTTTCGTTAAGATAAACTGTAACGACTTTACATCATTGATGGGACCATCATGTACTACCGAAAATTTAATTGTTTGATTTTTTATTCGATAAATATTAATTGTATTCTGGTGCTGGATTACTCGATATTCCGAAGCGTCCGGTGTTTCACCATGAATTTTAAATCCATACACTTTGTGATAAACATTGGAGTCTTCCAAATTAAAATCCATAGAATCTTGTAATGCTAAATTATCAATTGTTATAGATTTTGTGTCCTTGGTAAGATTTGATATTTTACCAATTTCAATCGAAAAATTATTCTTAAACTCCTCTTGCATGACCAAGGATACCGGTTCGTCACCACTCTCCATTCCGAGCCATTGTATTGTGTAAGTTTTAGACCCGCTAACACAGGATTCCTTACGATTACAAATTCCGCGCATACTTGCACCAACATCCCGGTTCAAGTCTTGGAATTCATAATTCACATCTGCGGAAACATTATCTATTTGATAAGCACTGAAAAGTAAAATAAACATTACAAAGATACAGATTTTTCGTATCATTTTATCCCCTCCACACTAATTAGCGTGTTAAATTTTTACATACAGTAGCCTAAATTGTAAAGAGGTCTTAGAATTTACAACTAAATGTGGTAGATGGGCTCACAACAAAATGACCCAAAGAAATTTTTGCTCTTTAATTTATCAAAAAAAGGAGCCGAAGCTCCCTAATCAATTGATTAATTATCTATTTCGTTATTGTTTCATTTATTGTCGTAAATTTTTCTTACGTAATCTAATATTCAAGGGTGTCACCTCAACAAGATCATCCTCAGTAATATAGTCAAGAGCATACTCTAAGGTGAGTGTAATCGGATCCTCAAGTTTCAAAGCTTCTTCTTTACCACCACGTCCATTACCTCGGTAGCTATTTAATCGTTTGTTTCGAATTACATTTACCCACATATCATTTTCTTTGTTCGTAACCCCAACTATCATTCCTGGATAGACTTCCGTTTGAGCACCAATAAAAAATCTGCCACGATCTTGAATATGAAACATAGGGAATGCCATTGAATTACCCGAAGCGTTAGATATGAGTGACCCACGTTTGGGCATATTCAGGGTTCCTTGCTGAACATCATACTTATAATGTTCACGCATCATAATCGCGTTACCATGCGTCAAATTAATGAGGTCTGTTCTAAACCCTAATATGTGGCGTGCTGGGATATACCAATATTGTCGAATATTGTTCTTGCTTTGTTCGACATCATATAAATTTCCATGACGAAGGCTCATTTGCTCAATAATCTTACCGCTATACTTTTCAGGTGTTTCAATAATTACGAGATCGATTGGTTCATACATTATTCCGTTGCATTCTTTAAGAATTACGTGCGGTTTTCCAATTGAGAGTTCGTAACCTTCTCGTCGCATCGTTTCAATCAAAACAGAAAGATGCAACTCACCTCGTCCTGATACAGTGAAGTAATCAGATGATAGACCGGACTCGACCTTCATACCCACGTTAACCTCCAACTCTCGATCAAGTCGCTCTTTAATATTTCGACTTGTAATATACTTACCTTCTTTTCCTTGTAATGGAGAGGAATTCACATAAAAGTTCATGGACATCGTGGGTTGCTCTACCATAATCGCTTCCATAGGAATCGGAGCATCTAGTGAACAGATTGTATCCCCTACGGTGATACTCGATATTCCTGCTATTACTACGATATCTCCACTATGAGCTCGCGTAACTTCTTTATGTGTTACACCCTTGTAAACAAACATCTTTTTAATTCGCGAGTGAGAATGTTTCCCAAAGTTATTAATAACAGATATACCCTGTCCTTGTTCCAATACCCCTTGATGAATACGTCCAATTCCCAAACGTCCTAGATATGCGTCGTAATCAAGAGTTGAAACTTGCATCTGTAATGGCTGGGTATCTTTGTCTGTATAGACATCCGTATGTTCGAGAATTGTATCAAATAGCACATCCATCGATGCATCACGTACATCTTGATGACGACTTACCTTAAAATCCCGTGTTACACCATATAGTATTGGAAAAAACAGTTGTGATTCATCTGCATCAAGATCCAAGAATAAATCATAAATTTCTTCGAGAACTTCATCTGGACGACGCTCAGACTTATCCATTTTATTAATTAAGACTATTGGCTTTAGATTCTGTTCAAGTGCTTTGCGAAGGACGAACCGTGTTTGAGGCATTGGTCCTTCCACAGAGTCTACTAACAAAATTACAGTATCAACCGTTTTGATTATACGTTCTACTTCTCCAGCAAAATCTGCATGACCTGGTGTATCTACAATATTAATTTTCGTATCTTTATAGAAGACCGAACAGTTTTTAGAGTAGATCGTAATCCCACGTTCTTTCTCGAGATCATTACGATCCATCACACGATCGACTGCCTTTTGCTCAAGTTTAAAAGCACCTGACGTGGATAAAATCCCATCAACAAGCGTACTCTTACCAGCATCGACATGGGCGATGATGGCAATATTTATTATTTTTTTCATTATTATTTTTTCGCTTCCTATTTATCTATTAATTTCAGTACAGGAAGGTACACTTAAAACAACTATATTTTATGTTCTGTTTTATACCTTCAATACACTCTATTTACTTCGATAATATAGGTATTGGAGGTGTCATGACTAAAATTTGTTCGTTTGTTGACATGATATAACCTCGCTTTGGCACATTATATCATAATTAATAATTAAAAAGCAGTATGTGCTACCTTACCAATGATGTTGCATTTTTTTATATCAGTACGAATCGTGAATAGAAAGGAAATCACTAATAAAATTACGACATGTATAAATAGATCTCTCTGTAGATGTGCACAAATATGAAAAATATTTTATCAGTGGCAAAACTTTGATTTTAAGTATAAATAATCTGGAAAACACTGGTTTTATTTTATCGAAAAGAAATGGAGAAGTAGCCCATACATATTAGATTAACGAACTATTTCATTACAGCCATTTTAGTTATCTATTAGCAGTTTAAAGAGATCTTAGAATTTACAACTAAATGTGGTTTTAGATGATTATCAAAAAAAACCAACCCTACTGGGTTGGCTTTGAATAATTATTAGCAGTTTTCCGTGCTTTTTCCGCAACTCTCACGACACTTAATGTTTGTTCTAAGTACAGATCACGAAGTGCAAAATCTTGAGTACGAATTGCACGCTCAAATACTTCTACTTGATATGCTAATCTTGGTAAATCTTGAATGTTGATTAATTCTTTTGAATCTTTCGTAACAATACTTACCGACTCAATACTGCTGACGCTTTCTGGGATATAAATATAACCTTTATCACCCTGAATTTGGCCAAAGTTTTGAGAAAAACTATCTTTAGCACCGACACACTCCACTGTCATCGTAGGATACTTCATTATTAAAATTCCAGATGTATCGATACCATTTGGATGTTTGTTCGCATAATACTTTACTTCATCCGGCATACCGAAAATTCCAACAACAAAGTGAATATTATAAATGTTGATATCGGCTAAAGCACCCCCTGAAAAATGAGGATTAAATACATTTGGTGTTTCGCCTGCTAACAGTGCATCATAGCGGCTTGAATATTGACTAAAATTACACTGAACTAGTTTTATATTACCAATAACCTCTAAATTTGATTTTATAAATTGATAATGCGGTAAATGAATATTGCAAATTGCCTCAAAGAGGAATAAATTATGGTCCTGAGCATAACGGATTAATTGTTGTGCTCGTTCCTCCGTTTCAACAAAAGGTTTTTCTACAATCACATGCTTTCCGGCCTTAAGCGCAGCATAAGCCTGCTCATAGTGAAGACTGTTTGGGGAAGCGATATAGATCGTATCCACCAACGAATCCGAAAATAAAGCATCAAGACTTGTATGTGTCTGTTTGATACCAAAACGCTTTGCTAAAGCATCTGCTCTACCTTGCGTTCGTGAATAAACAGCTTTAAACGAAACACCTGATAAATCTTGTGTTGATTTAATAAATTCTTCGACAATAACCCCTGTTCCAATTGTTCCAATATTCATAATTTCCACCCTATCCTTTGTGTTTGAGTACCATAGCAAGAATTGCAATATCTGCTGGATTAACACCTGAAATACGCGATGCTTGACCCATTGTGATCGGTCTTACAGCAGTCAGTTTTTGACGCCCCTCAATTGATAAGTTTTCAATAGAATCATAGTTAATATCTTCAGGTAATTTAATATTCTCCATTGATCGAAGTTTTTCTGCTTCTTTCATGGCTTTCTTAATATAACCTTCATACTTGATTTCTACTTGGATTTGGAATGCTAAGTCTTTACGAACTTCCATGTCCATCAGATCCAATACCTCTAACAACTCTATACCCGGTCTTTTTACCGCATCATAGATAGTTAGATCATGTGCTTGGAATGGTGAATCTTTTTCAGCAAAATAAGCTTCAAATTCTGGATTATGTGGCAATTTGATTGTTTTACTTGCTTCAATAAATTCATCAATGATTTGAATATCTAACTCTATTTTCTCATAATCTTCATCACTTAACAATCCAATCTCGTTACCAAAGTGTGATAAACGACGATATGCATTGTCATGACGCAGCAAGAGTCGATATTCAGCACGTGACGTTAAAAGACGGTAAGGCTCTAAAGTCCCCTTAGTAACAAGGTCATCGAGCATTACGCCGATATAAGCTTCATCACGTTTAAGAATAAGTGGCTCTTTACCTTGGTTTTTGAGCGCTGCATTAATTCCTGCCATAAGTCCTTGTCCGGCAGCTTCTTCATAACCTGAAGTTCCGTTAATCTGACCTGCTGTAAATAAGTTTTCAACAGTCATGATTTCAAGTGATGGTTTTAATTGAATCGGATCAATTGCATCATATTCGATAGCATAACCATAGCGTTGAACACGACAGTTTTCCAATCCAGGAACAGTACGAATCATCGCATCTTGAACATCTTCGGGTAATGATGAAGAAAGTCCTTGCACATAAGTCGTATCTAACTCCGCAGATTCGGGTTCTAAAAAGATTTGATGACGATTTTTATCTGCGAATCGAACAATTTTATCTTCAATCGATGGACAATAACGTGCACCAACTCCCTCAACAACGCCTGAATACATACTCGATTTATCGAGATTAGCTTCAATTAAATCATGTGTTGTAGGATTTGTATAAGTTAAGTAACAAGGGTATTGTTCCTTAATTACATCATCCTTCTTGGTACTGTTAGAGAAATAATACGGTTCATCGTCACCGGGTTGAATCGTCGTTTTACTAAAATCAATACTATCTGTGTAAACACGTGCAGGTGTTCCTGTTTTAAGACGGAATGTCTTTAACCCCAATGCACGTAAAGATTCAGAAAGATTATTCGTTGTTGGATCTCCATCCGGTCCACTAACAGTAACTGTTGAAGAAAGTAAAATCTTTGAACTCATGTAAGTTCCACTGGTAATAATAACGGTCTTAGCAGCTACAAATTCATCACCTTTACAACGAACACCGGTAACAACACCATTTTCAGCTACAACACCTTCCACCATTTTCTGAACGATTTCGATTCCTGGTTCAGCAAGCACAGCATCACGCATCGCACGCGAATAAGCTAATTTATCAGACTGAACACGCAAGCATTGAACACCGGGTCCCTTACTTGAATTTAATATTCGAAATTGTAAAGCGGTCTTATCCGCAATCTTCCCCATGACGCCGCCAAGCGCTTCAATTTCTCGAACAACAATACCCTTTGCAGGTCCACCAATTGATGGATTGCAAGGCATTGATGCAATTTTATCTACATTTAACGTAAAGAGTGCTGTTCTTTGCCCCATTCTGGCTGAAGCAACTGCTGCTTCAACACCGGCATGACCGCCTCCTACTACTATAACATCATACATATAAAAGCCTCCGTTGGTATTTTATCACAATTATACAACATTCGAGTTGATAATGATTTAAGTTCACTTATTTATTCAAACTTGACACATACGCCATGATGTAATACTGTATTAATGTAAGTGGTACAGATGGGAGGTATCTATGTTTACAATTAATACACGAAACGCAACACCAATATTTGAACAGATTATTCAACAAGTTGGAAAGTTTATAGCTATGGGGATACTCCAACCACATGAACAACTTCCAACCGTTCGTTCCCTTGCCAAAGATCTCGGTGTAAATCCAAATACCGTTTCTAAGGCTTATCATGAATGCGAGATGAATGGTCTTATCTATTCAATTCCCGGAAAGGGATCTTTTGTAAGCGAGCATGAGAAAGGTGTCAGTAACCTTGTCAGCGATGCCTATCAAGAACTCACTGCAATCTATCATAAATTACTTGAATTAGGAGAAACACAAGATACAATACTCAATATATTGAAGGAGTCACATAATGATACGATTCACTAATGTTAATAAAAAATTTGATAACAAAATAGTACTTGAGGACATCAACATTACATTTAATGATGGTTCGATTATCGGGCTTGTAGGTAAAAACGGTTCGGGTAAATCGACCCTTTTACGCCTTATAAGTGGGGTACTCCATGCAGATGCAGGTGTCGTTTTAATTAATGACCAACTGGTCTATGATAACCCCGAAACTAAAAAAGACTTGTTCTTTGTTGGGGATGATCCATTCTTCTTTAGTCAATCAACGATTAAAGATATGCAACAATTCTATAAAGTTTTCTATAAGTCCTTTGATGACAATTATTACCGCGATCTTCTTAGCTTATTTGGTTTAGACGAAAATCGTAAAATAAACGCATTATCAAAAGGAATGAAGCGTCAAGTATCACTTTTACTCGCTCTCGCATCAAAACCAAAGATTTTGTTACTTGATGAAGCGTTTGATGGGCTTGATCCGATTATGAGATTTCGAATTAAACAATTGCTTGGAGAAATGATTATCGATCATAATTCAACCATTATTATTTCATCTCATAACTTAAGAGAACTTGAAGATATTTGCGATACTGTTGCTATTATTGATGAAAATAATATTATGATGAATCAATCAACGAATGACTTTGGTTCAATTTATCACCGTTACCAAATTGCATTTGATTTGGAGAAGAAAATAACAGACTTTGATTTTATGAATCCTCTGAATGTAACGGGATCGGCACGAATTTTTTCGATAATTCTCAAGGGCGATCGTGAAAAAATTGAAATGGATCTCAATTCAATGAATCCATTACTCATCGAACATAACGATGTAACGCTCGAAGAGATATTTATTTATGAAATGGAGAATAAAAATCATGAAAACATTGATTAACTCAAGAATTAATTTTGATTACTTAAAGTTTAACTTTAAGAAATACAAAGGTTTACTCTTATTCTATACAATTCTTCTAATGACTTCGTTTCCAATACCAACTTTAATTCGTTGGATTCAAACTCCTGACCGACATAGTTATGAAAATTATTCTACTGGTTCGGTGTATGTACCCATAATCATCACAATATTTTTGTCGATCGTGACACCAATGATTCTCTTTAACTACTTAAGTAGCAAGAAATCCGTTGACGTATTTCATTCATTACCCATTAAGCGCAGTGACTTATTTCTAACAAACTATGTTGCTTCTCTTCTCATTATTTTTATTCCGTTCACCATCGCCTATTTCTCAGGCTACGGACTCAATAATCTATTATTCAATGAGTCCTTAAAGTGGTATCACATTGAAACTTACTTCCAGTTGCTCGCAATCTTCTTCGCAACGACAACACCTGTGATGTTTGTTTTAATGAATACAGGAACACTTTCCGACGCATTGATTTATACCGTAATTATCTTTGTAGCACCTTTTTTAGCGTTCGGTGCATTGGAACTCTTTGCATCCACATTTGTAATTGGTTACACATCTATGAGAATGGACTCTTTGGCCTTTTTATCACCGCCTACTTCCATATTATTCGGATTAAAATCGATGAATTCTCCCTATGATATGGGTCTTTATGCTTCCTATTGGTTGATCCTTGGACTCATACTCTTGTCGGTATCTCTTGTAATTCACGATGGTCGTAAATCCGAGAAAAGTGAGACACCATTTGTTAATAATTGGTTCTTCCCATTAATCATTTATTTATTTACAGGTATCGTATTAGTTTTCTTGCTTCCAATCTTTGCGATGGGAAATCGAACACTTACTGTAGGTTCGGTAATTATGCCTATTTTAATTGCGCTACTGCTCTTTACGCTATTAAACATTATCAAAAATCGCTCACTGAAAAATATGACAGGAATTCTAAAAAACTATACAATCTTTGCGCTTGTGTTAATGGTATTCTGTACAATCTTATATGTAACCAATGGGCTCGGATATACATACTACATTCCAAAGATTGATAAAATTGAGTCCGTCACCATTACATCTCAAGGTGAGGTTTATGGAAACGATAATGAAAACGTCCTCACCAATGGCGGAAACTATCTTTTTCAAAAAGACCTACATATTACGCGTGAACATCCAGAATTACTCCAACTTACAAATACGTTCCATTATTCAATCATTAGCCAATTGAAAGAAAATGAACCTTTAGTAAGCTCAAATCTTGACGATACTTCGGAATATACTCCCATATACATCGAGTACAAACTCAAAAATGGAAGTAAAATAAAACGTCGTTTCAATATTAAGGATGAGTTATTAAAACCACTTTATCCTGCTGTTGTAAACCCTGATACTTTGAAAGATACAAACATTCTCTTCAATGAAGAAAAGCAAATTAATCAAATTTATATCTTCAATAATACCTTGACGGAAGGTTACCGATTTACAGGTTCACGTAGCGAACTCATTGAAACATATAAAGAAGACCTTAAAAATACTGAACTTCAACCTAATGGCGATACACTTAACTTTGTCGTTGCTTATAAGGTAAAAGACCGTGAATATGTGAATGATTACCTTATAAACATTGATAATCGTCATCCAAAAACAACAGAGTACATCAAGAACAACTTAAAACCAATCGATGACATCAATACCGAAGCAGTGATCTATCGTGACGATGAGGGAGATTCTTTATTCTCCAAAGGAATCAGTGCTTCTTCATCAATCTATGTCAGTGACAGAGTAATGAATATTGATTCGGATTTTGTTACTTCAAGCGAATTAGAGTTACTTAAAGACAAAGTTTCTTCATTTGTACTTTCAGACAAACCTCATGATGTTTATCGGGTTAATGTTGAAGTTATAGATCTTAATGTTTATTTTGAATACTACCTCTCTGTTAGAAAAGATTCATAGAGAAATATATAAAAGAAAGACACGTATACTGAACTGCTCCCTGTCAAGTAGACAGGTGAAATAAATAAAATATCCAAGATGATTTATCACTTTATGATGAATCATCTTTTTTATGCTACAAGTGACTGCATTTGTTTTTCTCTAATGTTTGACCAGTAAGCTTCAATCTTCTTGTTAGTTGGAATCGCGTAGACTACAGGTGTCTCTGTTCCTAGCGCTTCAGTTCGAACCATCATTGGTGTTTTGTTTTTGAAGCGTTTCTGAAGTCTCTTGTTGTTATAAAAATCAATATACACTTCAATTGCTTTCTTCAATTCGCTTCTTGTACTGAATTCATTAGGGTAGTACATTTCTGATTTGATTGTTCCCCAAAATCCTTCCATAGGACCATTATCAATACAATGTCCCACTCTAGACATACTTTGCATCACTCCTTGATCTTCTAGCTGTTTCCTAAATGCCCTACTTGTGTATTGGAATCCGCGGTCACTGTGAAATAAAGGTTTTGCCTCTGGATATCTCGCGATAGCTTTATGATAAGTATCAAACACAAGTTGATTATTGTTCCGATCACTTATTTGATACGCCACAACACTTAAATCATAAAGATCAATAATCGCACTGAGATATAGTTTCTTACTTGAACCTTTAATCTTAAATTCTGTGACGTCTGTCAGCCATTTTTCATTCGGTTTTGCGGCAAAGAAATTTCGATTTAAAATATTTTCAGCTGTGATTTCAGGAGTGCTTCGTGAATATTTTTTAGACTTTTGACGAATCACTGATTTCACCCCTAGCATCTTCATGAGTCTATGAATCCTCTTCGAGTTATATTGAACGCTATTCAACTCATTGATCCAATCCGTCATGCGTCGATAGCCTAAGATATGTCCAAATAGTTCATCATAATCAAGAATGAGATTGCAAAGCTCATGATTTTCAATTTCATTGCTTGTTTCAACACGATGCGTCCATTTATAATAACTACTTCTTGCGATTTTAAGTACCTTACACATCCACTGAATACTCCAGCCATGTTTATGATGTAGTTCCTGCACTGCGAGATACTTTACTTCTTGTTTTGCTTTGGAGAATATCGCCCCCTTTCGATTTCCTTCACTTTTTTTAATAGAATGTTCTCGCGTTCTTTCAGTTCGAGTTGTCTTTCAAGTAGTTTTACTTTACGTTCTAAACGTTCTTCATTACTAAGTTGATCTTCTTGTTTTCGCTTGCCACGTTTATCAAGAAGACCATCATCTCCCAATTCGTTATACTTTTTCACCCACTGATAAACCTGAGCATAAGAAAGTTCATAGCGCTCAGCAGTCCCCTTATAATCGTAGTCATGTTCAATACAATATGCGACAATTTCCTGACGCTCCTCAATTGTTGTTTTTCTACCTTTTGTCATATAGACTTCTCCTTTAGGATCGTAATCCTTTATAGTTTCAAGTCTATTATACTTTTTTATCCATCCGCGCAAAACCTCATGGGAACTTATACCATATTTAATACTAATATCTTTAAGAGAACCTGCGCCTTCAAGATAATCCCTAATTGCGGATTCCTTGAGCTCTTTCGAATAACTTTTGTTTCGATCTTTATCTGAAAAAACTTCAATACCATAAGTTTGATACTTTTTCACCCAACTACGTAATGTACTAGAATCAATAGATAATTCTTCAGCTATTTCTGGTGCACCTTTTATGCCATTCAAATATTCATTAATTGCTTGTTCTTTTATTTCGGCTGGATATTTATTCTTTCTCCCCATAGAAAAAGCTCCTCCTTTTTTGTAGTGCCCGATTTTATTTATTTCGGGTGTCTACTTTAAGGGGAGCTTATCATCATACATACGTGTCTTTTTTATTTTTTAGGTAATTCCTCTACGTTATTTAAGATAATGCGATTTAACGAATCATCGAAATCAACATCAAGTATGTATCCCATTCCATTGGGTGCATGAATTTCTCTAAAGTCTAAGAAGGGCCTGTTTTCTAAGAATATTAACAATGTTTTAATAACACCTGAATGACAAACAATTGTAGAAGATTCCACACTGTTTGCTTTCATATCTTTGAGAATGCACTCCAACTTAGATATAATGCGATAGCTAAATTCTGTCAACGTTTCTCCATGAGCAATGCGTTTATTGATAAGGAATCCATCAAAATAGTTTTCCGATACATCATCCCCATGTACATCTTCATAATCACCAAAGTATATTTCTCGTAATTCTTTACTTGATTCATAGATTGGTGTTTCTTTTCCGTAAAGAATTTCAAACGTATCAATGGTACGTGTTAAATCAGATGTGTAATAACGCTCTGTTTTTGGATATGCGTACTCCAATTTATATTGTTTTAAGTCTTCGATTCCTTGTTTTGACAAATGAACATCAGACCAACCTGAATACGTTCCTTCTTCATTAGAAGTCGTATAACCATGTCTTACTAATACAATTTTCATAAAGCACCCTCTTTTCTATACAATACCTATCTTATCGTAATAACGTTCCGTTTGCTACATCACCACCGGTTACAAGTCTTACTTTATCGCCTTCTTCGGCTGTAAGAATCATACCATTTGACATAACACCGCGTAGTTTAACGGGTTTGAGGTTTGCTACAAGAACAACTTTATGATTGAGGAGTTCTTCTTCAGTAAAGAATTCTACAAGACTGCTTACGACAGTTACTTCTTTACTGCCTAAATCAACTTGTAATACATAGAGCTTATCTGCTTTAGGGTGTTTATCAACTTTAGTGATTGTACCCGTACGAAGTTCAACATCTTGGAATTGATCAAAAGTTATTTCTTTTGTTTCTTCTTCAACAATGCTTGTTTCTATCACAGGTTCTACCTCCTTTTCTAATAACTCAAGTGTTTCTTTCACATCTAAACGATTAAAGATGATGTCTGTTTTTGAAACAACTGGTTTATTAAGTTCAAAGAGACCAAATGTCTGCGCACTTTCAAACGATGTATGTTCTGTTTGTAATTGTGCAAGAATACGCTGTGATGTTTCTGGAACAAATGATTCCAGAGCGATACCACCAATACGAATCAATTCCGTTAGATTATAAAGTACTGTTTGAAGGCGATCTTGTTTCGTTTCGTCCTTCGCAAGAACCCAAGGTTGAGTATCATCAATATATTTATTCCCTTTTCTAAATAAGGAAACAATCTCAGAAATTGCATCCGCTACATGAAGCGTATCCATCTTCGCTTCAACATTTGGAATTAAGTTTTTACATGCAGCAATCAACTCATCATCCATATCGTCATGTACGTTGTTAACCGTTAACACACCATCAAAGTATTTATTTGTCATTGAGATTGTACGGTTAACAAGGTTTCCAATAATATTCGCAAGATCTGTATTAATGCGTTCAATCATTAATTCATATGTGAGATGGCCATCACGTTCAAATGGCATTTCATGAAGCATGATGTATCGAACAGGATCGACACCCAAGACAGATGTAAGATCATCAACATAAACTGCATTCCCCTTGGATTTACTCATCTTACTGTCTCCAGTAAGTAACCATGGGTGTCCGAATATTTGTTTTGGTAACTCAACATCAAGGGCCATTAATAGAATTGGCCAGTAAATTGTGTGGAAACGCAAAATGTCTTTACCAATTAAATGAACATCTGCAGGCCAAAACTCATCAAAGAGTGGACCGTTCTTCCCATCAACATCATATCCTAAACCAGTAATATAGTTAATCAAAGCATCAATCCAAACATACACAACATGTTCAGGATCAAAGTCTACCGGGATTCCCCACTTGAAACTTGTTCGTGAAACCGCAAGATCATAGAGATCTTCTTTAAGGAAGTTTTGAAGCATCTCATTCTTACGTGATTCAGGTTGAATAAATGAAGGATTATCCTTGATATATTGGACTAGACGCTCTTGATAGTTACTCATTTTAAAGAAGTAACATGATTCTTGTTGACGTACAACTTTCGCACCACACTCGGGACATGTTTCGTCTTCTACCTGTGAATCAGAATAGAATGACTCACATGACTTACAGTACCATCCTTCATAATTTCCTTTGTATAAATCACCTTGATCAAAAAGTTTCTTGAAAACCTTTTGAACTTGTTCTTTATGATAGTCATCAGTTGTACGAATAAAATAATCGTACTGTACATTCATAAGATCAAATAGACCACGAATCACACCTGAAATATTATCGACATAATCTTTCGGTAACATATTGTGTTCTTTCGCATTATCTTCTATTTTTTGACCATGCTCATCCGTTCCTGTTTGGAAACGAACATTATAACCTTGAGCACGTTTAAAACGTGCAATACTATCTGCTAGCACAATCTCATAAATGTTTCCAATATGAGGTTTTGCTGATGTATAAGCAATAGCGGTTGTTATATAGTAATTTTTATTGTTTTTCATTTGATTTCCTCCGCCAGAATTTCCCCTTAATTATAGCCTATTTATGTGCGCTCTACAATAAGACAAAACCTCGTACTTTTAACGATACGAGGTTTCTATTTATCAAATTAATTTCTCTTTTTCAATAATAAAAGGATACCCATTCCTATCGTTAAACTTCCAGAAATGCTTAAAACACGATTCCCAACGCCTGTTTGTGGGAGTACATCAGGTTTCGTTGCCTTATCAATGTTTACTTTTTTAGCTTCAGTAACTTTTTCTATAGGAGTTTGAGGATCTGGTTTATCTTTTTGAATGCTTGATACATCACCTTGATATTTATTGAAAATTTCCAATCCATCTTCACTATATTGAACCACATAACCTTTTGGAGGATCAATTTCATGAACACGGTATTCATAAGCATTTCCTTGATTATCTGTTTCATCAAGATTTGACCACGTATAGGTTGTTTGTCCGTTTTCTAATGAGATGGGATCACCAATTGGTTCATTATTTCTTAGAAGTTGGAGACGAACCGTTGGAACACTTTCAGGTGCATTGATCCAATGCTTCGTAACTGTTACATCTCGTTTCGGTGATGTATAAGTATTTCGGAATGTCCATGCATCAATTGTTTCAGAAACGAAATGATCCGGTACTGACGTTTCTTCAAGTTTATACGTAATTTCATTACCTTTTAAATCTTTTGAATCCACAAGCCATGTATAGCTTGTTTCATTATTACCAAGTTTCACAACATCATAAATATTTCCATCTCGGTAAAGTGTAAATTCTGCTGCTGCGTGTGTCATAGCGCCACCTACCCACTTCTTGTTGAGAATAATTTCATGAACAGGAGGATGGTAGGTATTGATTACAATTAAGCGGTCTGAACCATAGCGCATTGTATAATCGTCAGTAAGATTTGTTTGCTTCACGAAATACTCGATATCTTTACCTTCTTTTGTTTGCGCCGGTACATCCCACGATACACTTGAAACACCTGTTTCTAAGGTCTTTGGATCTCCAACTGGTGTTTCAATACCATCAATCATTTGATAGAGATTAAATGTTACGGTAGGCTTTTGATCTGGACCATGTTCCCAATATAGATAAGCATTGATTGTTCTCATCTCGGGCTCGAAATGATTTGTAATCTTAGAACCTGACGGATCAATTTCTTGTACGTAACCTTTAGGTTCACGAACCTCTCGTACGCGATAGTCATTTTTATTCCCGTTAATGTCAAATTCATCTAGATCAGACCATGTGTAACTTGTTTCTCCGTGATGAAGTATTACTGGACTCCCTACATTTTCACCATTTTTCAAGAGTTGTACTTTAATATCTGGTTTAATTTCAGGACCACCATTCCATACTTTATTCATCGTAAATGTTGTCTTAGGGGATTGATAGCGATTTACAATTGTGAAGGCATCCTTACGCTCTACGGCATAGTGGTGCTCATTGAACATGAGTTCTTGATTACCTTCTTCAATCCAATATGTATAAAGATTTCCGTCCTTGTCCGTTTTTTCTAAATCGGAAAATAGAACTTTAGTTTGTCCACTACTTAATACTTTAGAATCGACACGTTCCGGTGTGGATGTGCTTTGACGATAAAGAATCATCTCCACATCAGGTTTTTCCGATGGACCGCCAATCCACTCTTTGGTTGCGATGATTGGATCAGTAATTCGTGGTTGGCGGTATTCGTTTTTAATAACAAGTGGTTTATCCGAAGGAATGTTGATATAATCTTGTGCACCTTGAGTTTCAATTGCCTTATAGCTTATCGGTAGTCCATTGCGGTCATAAATTGGTTGATTTTTAAATGTAATTTGGGTGGTTCCGGATTCCATCACGTGACGTGCTACCTCATGACCATCAGCAAGCAATGCAATTTCTATCGTTGGTTTTGTAGCAGGACCACCAATCCACTCTTTTGTAACAGAAATATCACGAGTTGGACTGATGTAGGTATTCGTGATTGTTGACGCTTCAACATGCATCTCATAATTCTCGGGAACATTCATTTCTTCTACATGGTAATTGAATGCATTTCCTTGCTCATCCGTCTCTGGAAGTTCATTCCAGGTGTATGACGTTTGACCCGATTCAAGTTCAATGTATTTATAAGGCTGATTGTTTTGATAGAGCTGAATCATTATAGTTGGTTTAATGAGTGGACCGCCATCCCAGACTTTTGTAACTGTATAGCTTCTTTGAGGTATAACGTATGTATTCGTAATCTTATTCCCTACTACAGAAGATTCAAAATGATCCGGAATATCCATTTCATAAGGGGAATATTCGTATTCATTCCCTTCCTTATCAAAACGAGGAAGATCAGTAAACTCGAGTTTCAAATGTCCCTTTTCTAGAACTTTAGGAGTATTAAGTGGTATTCCATTTTGTTTCAAATCAATACGTACATCACTTTGACGCATCGTTCCACCAACCCAAACTTTTTCTACCAAGTAAGATGTTTTATTCTCCACATCATTCACAAAATACAGGACATGCTCACGACTGGAATAAGTAACTTCAAAGGTTTGGTGGGGATTTCTTGATGTATAACCTTCTCGTTCTTTCTCACGGATTTGATATTTACCGATGGGTAGGTGATTAAGCGTACGTGATTCTCCTGATTTTAATAGAATTTCATCAATTTTATAGTCTTCATTATATACCTCAAAGATGAATGTATCATCAGGATAAACGGTTTTTGATCCCTGTTTTACGAGCTTATCAATTGTGATGGTCCCTAATGGTTTTTGATACAGCTTAACAACAACTTCATAGGATTCAGGATCTTTGTGGATGTTTAAACCCGAGACAGGTTTAAGCACACCATTTTCATGCTCGTAGTATTCGTACACAACATCATAATCATCTAAATTATGCGTTTCCCCTTCAACTTTCAGTGCATCAATCATGACATCATATGTCCCATGGTCGGTAAAAGACCAGGAAGTCGAGACTTTATTTAATGCACTTTCATTACGTAGTTTATGTTCCATATCTTTTGATTTAAATAAAACATCCATTTGATATTTTGTATTTAAATCTCGAGATTTATCAGCTTTATAAACCTCAGTTTTAAGTCGTACCGGTGTGGGCTTAGCTTGTGGTACCTTGATTGTTTTCTTAACGCTTTGATTATTAACATCATTATATGTAATCATCGTTGTTTTATTAAGTTCGTAGAAATCCTTCTCGCTGATGGAAGACGTTGGCTTGGTTGATACTTCATATTTATACCCAAAATGTTGGATATCCCCTTCCTCATCGAGTAAACCTTGACTTCGAATGTTGAAGCGTTGATGAGTTCCATCAAACATTGCTTTTAATTCTTCTGTTAAGCTTGATTCATCAACGACAAAGGCATCCGTCATTGGATCTTCAATACGAATGTCTTTCGCTGCAGAATAAATATTGTTCGAAATTTTCTTGAATATGTCATCCAAATTATCGCGACTTGATGAAGCATCAAAATAATTGTCATTACTGATACGTTTTAGGATTTCTGTTCCCTTAGCGTCAGTATCAAATCCGATTGCGTATAAATGAATTTGCTCTTGATGGATTTGATTGGATTCGGTAATGGCTGCGTCGGCTGAGGACATATAGACAAAATAACTTTGATTGCCTTGGTTTCTAAGTTCTCCAAGCTCATCTAAATAATATTCATTCCCCGTTCCATAAACCATTGCATTATAATCAAATACATTCGTATTCGGTAGTGACTTAAATCGGTATCCAGGTATCGCATGGTTATTTGAACTGGATATAGCGATATCAAAAGGTCGTTGTTGACCATTGTAACGTTTTTGGACAATAACGTTGTTATCGTAACGAAGTAAATCGTGATTTATATTTGTTTTAAGTGGATAACGGTAAGTCGGTTGTCCATCTGAAAGTAATACAATTGTTTGATTGGGTGCGGTACTTTGATTTAATAACGATTTTGCTTCATATAAAGCCCCTTGTGTAAACGTGCCTCCCTCTGCTTTAAGACTTTTAATTTCGTTGATTAATAAATTCGCCTCTTGTTTCGTATGAAATGAGTTTGAAGATACTTTGGTTCCATAAGATACCAGTGCAACGCGTGCTGAGGCATCTCTTTCGAAAATTTCATTCACAAAATGAACTGCCTCAGCTTTTGCTTTAGAAATACGGTCAATTCCTTGTGGGTTTTTCTGTGGGTCCATACTTCCAGATGTATCGAGTACTAAAACAATATCAGACGGTTCTCGTTTTAAACGTCCATACACATCTATCGATATTTCCCAACGATTAATACTGTTTGGGATCGGTTTCGCAGTTTTAAACACTCGTACCTCTCCTTCATCCATATTATCTATTTGTATTGAGTCTGTAATGGTTTTTTCACTTGTAGAAGGATGTCCTTCTGCAGATACAAATGATGTACTTATAGACAATAATACCATTGTGATTAACAGAAATGTTAATCCGCTTTTAATGATTCTCGTTTTCATTTTCTTTCCTCCTTACAAGTATCATTTAAAGTGATTTCTAATCACAAAGTGATATTATTGGTTTTCACATATTTAGTCAATTATTTTTATCATAAAATGTCCACTTTTTTTACCATCACATTCATAAATACCGAAATAGGGCTTGTAATTCACCAAATTAATACTAGAATAGTCTGATTTTATATGGAAATTTCACACTCACTGAATAGATATTGCAAATTAAAGATATAAATGCTATATTCATTGAGGTGAAGGAGTAATTATGTCGAATATATTAGGTCAAAGACTGAAAGCTCGTCGTAAAGAACTACGTATTTCTCAACAGGAACTTGCTGTTGCTGTGGGTTATACATCACGTTCTACAATCGCTAAAATTGAAGCGGGTGTGATCGATCTTCCTCAGTCAAAAATTTATGATATCGCCGAGGCTTTAGAAACAACTCCAACGTACTTATTAGGTTTAGAAGAAGAACTTGAAGCTTTAACCGCAACAGCAATCGTTGAACATCTTCAATCTGTTACAGTTGATCAACTTGTTGAATGTTTTTCTCAATTAGATTTATATAGTTATGAAAAAGTAAATGAAGCAGTAGGTAAAGTAGCGTTAGGTTACAAATAAAAACCGTTCACCTTATGATGAACGGCAACACAAAAAAGGAGCTCAGGCTCCTTTTTTTTCTTACTACTATTTTTGACTTGATTTCGCCAAACAGTCCTTACAAATACCCTCGAATGTGATGTCGTGATCTAACACAAGACATCCTAGTTCTTCTTCGACGAGTTGATGTAATTCCTTTCGGTAATCTAATTCCACATCTTCAATGCGATTGCATTCTCTGCATCTAAAATGATAATGATCGTGTAGATTTTTATCATAGATAAATCCAAGTTCTGGATGTCTAACACGGTTTATTAATTTTTCATTATAGAGTACATTTAAATTTCTATAGACCGTAGCAATTCCAATTGATACATCACCTTCTTTAAGTTTTGTATGAATTTGATCTGCCGTCATATGACCTTCAGATGCTTGGATTAAATCTAAAATCTCTTGTCTTTGTTTAGTAAGTTTGATACTCATTATCATCACCATCTTAATTATAGCATAAAATATACTTTTTCAAGAATATTTGCTTTAATCTAACGATCTCCATTAAAAATACTGTTCTTAACAATCACGTAATCAACCTTACGAATCGCTTCTAAATCACGACCTCCGGCATATGAAATTGATGATTGAAGATCCTGTTGCATTTCTCTTAGAGTATCTTCGATTTTACCTTTATGCTCTATTAGGATACGCTTTCCTTCAACGTTTTTGTGTTCACCTTTTTGAAACTGTGATGCACTTCCAAAGTATTCTTTGAATGCAACACCATCAATATCGATTGTTTCTCCAGGTGACTCTTCATGTCCAGCAAAGAGTGATCCAACCATACACATCGTAGCGCCAAAACGAATTGATTTAGCGATATCACCATGATCTCGGATTCCACCATCTGCAATTAAAGGTTTTCGGGCTGCTTTAGCACACCATGATAATGCGGATAATTGCCATCCACCAGTTCCAAACCCTGTTTTTAATTTTGTAATACATACCTTACCCGGTCCAATACCAACTTTTGTGGCATCAGCACCTGCATTTTCAAGTTCACGAACCGCTTCTGGGGTTCCAACATTTCCTGCAATCACAAATGTGGTTGGTAAGAATTCTTTAATATGCTTAATCATTCGGATAACTTGTTCTGAATGACCATGAGCAATATCGATTGTGATATAGTCGGGAATTACATTTTCCGCTGCCAATCGACGTACAAAATCATACTCTGAATCTTTAACACCAACACTAATTGATGCATAAAGACCGCGTTGATTCATATCTTGAATAAAGCCATAACGACGTTCCTCGTTAAAACGATGCATAACATAAAAGTAATTATGTTCTGCTAACCAAATAGCGAGCGGTTCATCGATTATTGTTTGCATGTTTGCAGGAACAACAGGCATCTCAAAGGTTCGATTTCCCAATTTAACGCTTGTATCGCATTCCGAGCGACTTTTCACAATACATTTATTTGGAATTAATTGAATATCTTCGTAATCAAATATTTTCATTACGGCCTCCTATTTATTCTCGTGATAGTAAGAATAGAGTTCATTTTTTGAAACACCATTCTCTTTGGCCACAGAAGAAATTGAACGCGAAACAGAATTTCCTGCATTGATCTGTTCCTTGATGCGAATGATTAAATCATCAAAACTAACTTCTGATACTTCAGTATTTGCTTCAATAACAATTACAAACTCACCTTTTATCGTTTCAACAGACTCCATAACCTCGGTAACCGTACCACGTATAAACTCCTCGTGCATTTTTGTAATCTCACGCACAAGACAAATCTTTCGATTACCTAACACATCATACACGATTTCAAGTGTCTTTTCTAATTTATGAACTGATAAATAATAGATTGTTGTCATTGGTAAATCTTTGTTTTGTATTAATTGCTTTTTAAGTTGTCCTTCTTTATGTTCCATAAAGCCCATAAATGCGAATGGTTGAACGATTAGCCCTGATGCGACTAAAGCATTGAGAAATGCACTACTCCCTGAAATTGGCACAACATTATACCCTGCTGCAATCACATCTCGCACTAAGGTCTGTCCTGGATCAGAGATAAGTGGATATCCTGCATCACTTACCAAACCAATATTCATCCCTGACTCTAACAAATCAATAATCCCTTTTGTAGATTCTTGTTCATTATGCATATGATGACTGATCATTTTTGTATTAATTTCGAAGTGTGAACAGAGTTTGCGAGCGTTACGCGTATCCTCTGCAGCAATAATATCTACAGTCTTTAATATCTCAATCGCTCTTGGTGTCATTTCATTTAAATTCCCAATCGGAGTTGCGACAAGGAAAAGTGTTGGTTTTTCATTTTTAAAGCTTTGTTGTTTTATCATTAGATTCTCCTAAAATAGATAAACCTTTAATCGAGATTAAAGGTTCTTGTAGTATTTCGTTAATTCATATCCAAATTGATCAATAACCAAATTAATATTGACGCCAGGTCTTATACGATCTTTTAAACTTAAAACAATTTGAAGTAAATGAATCCGATCTACATTTGTTATGTTATTTGTACGAACGTGTATCGTTTGTTCTTGTTGTCCTTGTGATGAAAAAGATAATTCCAAGAGTTCGAATAACAATAACAAGCGTTCTCGATCCAATCTCTTTTTCTTAATTCCTTCTACTTGTAGCGTCAGTATCGCGGATAAATAGTCACGTTGATTCAAACATTCAAGAACATCAAAGAAGATTGAACTAGCTTCTTTATACACTTCACTATTACTTTGAAGCTCAAGTTCTTCCAAATTATGATTCATCCTCGATAATAAATAAGCATCTACATCATCAATTCCTTGTTCACTTGCCTTATCAAATAAGACTTTATGATTCATCGATTCGAGTTGAACCGTTAGACATCTAGAGCGTATAGTCTCGAGAACTCGGTTTTCACTGCGTGTTGTTAAGATTGCGACAATATCACCCTCTGGTTCTTCTAAAAATTTTAGAAGACTATTCATTGCTTCAACTGTAGCATTATCAACATCTTCGATTATGTAGACTTGATGACCCGCAGTTTCAATAGAAGATTGACTAAAATACTCTTTCAAACTGATTATCTCAGATTTTTTAATACTTTGTTCTTTTCCACTTAGTAATCTGAAATCCGCATGGTTTTCAGATTCAACTCGCTGACATGTACTGCAAGATCCGCAGGCACCGATGTCCTGTTCGCCACACATCATACTCATAGCCATATATTTAGCGTAATCAAGCGTCCCATAATCACCAACAATCAAATACGCGTGAGAAACACGATTTTTAGATTGTTGGCGGTGAAATAGATTTAGAGCTTTGGTTTGATTTTGGATGTTATTCATGACTTAACTGCATCTCGATAATCTTAATCACATCCGCAGCAACATCTTCAATGGATTGGGCTGCATCTACAATCTTAATCCGATTAGGAAAACGACGAATCACTTCTTGGTACCCTTGGTACACTTTTTCATGAAAGATATCCCCTTCAAGCTCCAATCGATCTTTATATCCACGAACACCAATACGCTTCAAACCTTCTTCAGGTTTTAAATCCAAGAAGATTGTTAAGTCTGGCAAAAATCCATCGATAGCAAACATATTTATATCCCAAACATCATCAATACCAATACCACGTGCATAGCCTTGATAAGCAAGAGAACTATCTATAAATCGATCACAAATCACAAGCTCTCCTCTACTGAGTGCAGGTTTTATTTTCTCAATTAAATGTTGTCGACGACTCGCAGCATAAAGTAATGCCTCTGTGCGATCATCCATTTCTTCATGTTCTGGATCAAGAATCAGCTCTCTAATTTTTTCAGAAATACGAATTCCGCCTGGTTCTCGAGTACAGAGAACTGGTTGATTCTTCTTCTCAAAATACTCCGAAACAATCTTGGTAATTGTCGTTTTACCGCTTCCATCTGGACCTTCAAATGATACAAATAATGTCATGTTGCCACCTCTTCTTTGAATATTATAGCATGGTATCGCACGCTCTATTCTAAAAGTTGTGTGTTTGAGTAATTTGGATTATTATGTAAGGGAAGAAGAAATTATTAGAGGAAACAATTATGATTGAACAAATTAAAAAAGGATTTGAAAAAGCATCAAATGACAATGTATATATGCTTGTTTTAGGAATTGTAGTACTATTAGTTGTTATTAACTATTTTCTTAATACTACTTTTCTCACAATCCTTACATTAGTCATGTTCTGTATTGCTTTTGGAGTTCTGGTTAAACACATTATAAAGAAGGAAGATTAGATGGTAAGAGACGGCTTAAAACTGAATGAAGTACTGAAGTATCAAGGAAAGATTGTCGATGTTTATAACGTTGAATTTGAAACACAGACCGGAATGTTTGAAGCTGAGATTTTAAAGCATGATGGTGGCGTGTGTATTGCCGCAACCCATGATGATAAAGCATTCTACTGTGTAGATCAATATCGATATGGTGTTGAACACATTATGCGAGAATTCCCTGCTGGAAAAATTGATCAAGAAGAACTCCCAATTGACGCCGCATTACGGGAATTACGTGAAGAAATTGGGTTTATCGCAAAAACATTGGTTCCACTTGGATATATTCATCCATCTCCCGCATATCTAGATGAAGTCTTGTATCTTTATTATGCAACTGATTTAGATTACGTTGGTCAAGACCTTGATGAAAATGAAGTTCTAAATGTTTATACTCGAGATATTAAAGACATCATTGATGATATCGAAGCAAATCAAATCACAGACGCGAAGACGATTTCTCTTGCTTACAAAGTAAACCATTATCTCTCTCAAAAATAAAAGGCTAGACCGTTCATTTGGTTAGCCTTTTTTAATGCTTATTCACCCATTGCTCACATAAAATGTTAATATATTAGAGACGAGAAAGGCGGTACTTATATGTGTACAGGAATACAAGTAATATCAAAGCAAAATAATACTTATTGGGGAAGAACCCAAGAATTTGATACATTTTTACCCGTTTGTGGAGTGATTGTCCCTCGTGGAACAGCCATTAATAATATGCTCTCTCCGATTGTTGCGAAAAATGCTGCAGCAGGAATCAGCCTTAACGATTCGACCCAAGATATTTTATTAATGGATGGTATGAATGAACATGGACTCGCAGGTGGTAGTTTTTATTTTGGAAATGAGTATGCTGATTACGCTCCAAGTAGTGCGATAGAGTTAATGGGTAAGCAAGCCTTACGAGGTGAAGAATTTGTTACCTGGGCACTTCTAAACTGCGATTCAATCGTTGATTTACACCGTAAAGCTATTAAAGAAGTCGCAATATCAAGTGAGCCAAATATTCATGGAAACGTAATTCCACAACATTATGTCTTTGTAGACCGTACCGGTGCCAGCATCGTACTCGAACCTTCCTCAGCTGGTTCGTTTGATATTTATCCGAATGAAATTGGAACGTTTACCAATCAACCCGAATTTCCTTGGCATGTTCAAAACCTCCAAAATTATGTTTCAATGAATAGCCACATTTATCCATCGCGGAAATTTGGAAAGTTTGAAACTTTAAGCTCAGGAATGGGAAATGGTTTATTTGGTTTACCTGGTGATTTTACACCGCAATCACGATTTGTCCGAGCTACTGTATTTAATAGTCTTTCGAATCAACCTCATGATGATCAAGCTCTGGATAAAGTTTTCCGTATTCTAAATACCGTCGATATCCCTTATGGTCTTATTGTAGATGAAAAAGAACAAGTACAGTACACACAATACACTTCAGCATACGATTTAGAAAATCGAACGATTAATATTTCAACCTATGAGAATCGACAAATCCAACAATTTTATTTTGATCCCTTGCTGATTAATAATCATGAAATTGTTCGTTACGAAGTGAAGCGTAAACAGATGATAGAGACCATGAATCAATTATAATTAGACATAAAAAAAGAGTAGCGATTTTCGTTACTCTTTTTCGTATTATTCTGTTTTAGGTAAGATAAATACTTGTTCTTCTGACTTTGACAAGAGGTGTTTCCCTCGAGCATAGTTTTGAACATAAGTAGGATCTTGAAGTTTTGCTTTTTCAAGAGCAAGTTCACCTTGTTTTGTTTCAAGTACTTTTAAATTTGAGCGTTCGCTTTTAAGTTGTTGGTTCAATTGGAATGTTGATACTAATTCTTTTGCAGATTTAGATAACATTAGGCATGAAACGGATACTATCAAAATACCAAGAATGATTGATGCAAATTTAATTGTTGGATTCTTAGCTATTCGCGTTTTCGTAACTGTTTGTCCCATCTTTCCACTTCTCTTTCTTTTTTTGTTAGTTTATTTATCTACACTCATTATACTGACATTCTCAAAAAATGCAAGAGTTGTCAGTTTTTTTGAACGTTCCGATCGATGCGTTGATCTGAAATAAGCTCATACATTGGTGGATTACTTCTTAATATTTTATCACTTAAAAATGTGACTTCAATTTTTATATGACGGTGTTCAAATCGAATTTCAATTTCGTCTTCTAGCGAAACCTCAGATGAAGGTTTTGCTTTTTTTCCATTAATAAAGACACGATCATCATCTGCAAGTTCTTTGGCTACAGTACGGCGTTTAATGATTCGTGATACTTTTAAATATTTATCAAGTCTCATAATTGTTGCTCCTTTAAATTTTCAAGTATGTAAATCAGATCCTCAGCCCACTCTGTATACATTGGCATGGTAATAATAATGGTTTGATTTAAATACTTTATCTTGATTTCACTCGACTTTTCAGAGATTAATTCGAATAAATGTACACCATCGACTTGGCTACTATACTCCTCTGTAAAGACTAATTCTACTTTATTAACACGTTCCTTAAAGGACTTAATACGCTTATCGTTTAAGAACAACTCAAGACGTGTTTTTTCTAATAACATCTTAACAGAGTTCGGTAATTTACCATAGCGGTCATCGATCATCTCGTTAAAATGCTTTAACTCATCAAGCGTTTGTATCTGATTAATTTGTTGGTATAGATCTAATTTTTCACCATCATCACTGGTAAAGTCTTCTGGTAAATATCCATCCACTTTTAGATTAAAGCGTTCTTGTTCTTCAACATCAATTACTTCTTTACCTTGTCTTTTCGCAATGGCTTCTTTAAGAAGTTGTACATATAAGTCGATACCGACGGTATCAATAAACCCTGATTGATTTCCACCTAAGAGTTCTCCAGCACCTCGAATGGTTAAATCGCGCATCGCAATCTTATAACCACTACCAAGTTGAGTGAATTCTTTGATGGCCTGAAGTCTTTTCTGTGCCAACTCTGTTAGCCCACGTTTATTGGGAACAACAAAGTATGCATAGGCGAGACGATCTGAACGACCAACACGACCCTTGATTTGATAGAGTTGTGACAAACCAAAACGATGTGCATTATCAACAATAATTGTATTCGCATTTGGAATATCAATTCCTGTTTCAATGATTGTCGTACATACCAGTACATTTATCTCTTTACTTATAAATCGAATCATAACATCTTCAATTTCGTGTCGTTCCATTTGTCCATGTACGACGGCGACTTTTGCTTCTTCAACATGATTGGCTATGACTGAAGCAACAGAATATATTTGCTCTACATTATTAAATAGGTAAAACACTTGTCCATCCCGGCTTAATTCCTTTGAAATAATATCATTAATCGTTTTCTGGTTTTTCTCAATAATATAAGTCATGACTGGAAGACGGTTTGAGGGTGGAGTATTAAGCTGTGATAAACTACGGAGTCCTATAAGAGACATTTGGAGTGTTCGTGGTATTGGAGTCGCACTGAGCGATAATACATCCACAGACACCTTAAACTCCTTAATACGTTCTTTATGCTCAACACCGAAGCGTTGTTCTTCATCAATAATTAAAAGTCCTAGATCTTTAAACTTAACATCACGCGATAAAACACGGTGTGTACCTACTAAAATATCAACTTTACCGTCTTTCACGCGTTGAATTATTTCATTTTTTTCTTTATCCGATACAAATCGATTTAAAACCTCAATGGTCACAGGAAAGTCACTGAGACGTTCTTTCAGTGTTCGAGCATGTTGTTGAGAAAGGATTGTTGTTGGACAAAGGAACACGACTTGTTTATGATCTACAAAAGCTTTAAATGCAGCTCGAATAGCGACTTCCGTTTTCCCAAAACCAACATCACCACATAGCAAACGATCCATCGGAACATCGCGTTCCATATCACGCTTAATCTCATCAATTGCGGTTTTCTGATCATGAGTTAATTCATATTCAAATGCATCTTCAAATTGCTTTTGATACTCTGTATCCGGACTGAAAGCAAATCCACTTGCATCCATTCTTGTAGAGTAGAGTGTAACAAGCTTATCTGCTACATCCGCTACATCTTGTTTAATACGCTCTTTATTCTTTTGCCATGTACTTGTTCCAAGCTTACTAAGGCGCACAGATGCCGCTTCACGCGACATAAACTTTCTTACGAGATTAAATTGTTCGAGTGGTACAAACAACTCATCACCATCACGATAAAGAATTCTCATGAAATCTTTATGGATTCCCTCAATTTCTTTTGTCGTGATTCCCATATATTTTCCAATTCCATATTGTCTGTGGACAACATAATCCAATGTATCAAGATCAGAAAGCTGACTTAAAGATTCTGCTTTTAAGAATTTATTATCGTAGCGGAACATTTTTTTCTTGTACTTATACAATTCATTAGCAGTATAAACAACTGTATTTAGGTCCTCAAGAATAAAACCTGAGGTTATATGTCCATAGTCGATATAGATTCCATTTGATGCTGGTTGGTCCGTTAGAACTTGATATTCAACACCTTGTTGGAGCATTGTCTTAATAAAATCTTCCATTGTATCTTCATCTAGAGTGATTACTACTTTTTGAGTGATGGCTTCTTTTCGAAGCCATTTCATGGTTTGTTCAATACTCTCGGATACGATATTTGCCGAATGCCAAGGAATAAACACTTCGCCTTCAGTCTGATATTCGAAGATTTCTCGATACGTATGTTTCGCTTTAATACGTTCAAATGACTCAAAAATATCTGAAACATAAATCATCTGATTCATCTCATACTGTTCTTCAATAAAAGTGTGAGAATCCAAAGCATTTTGCTTGAGCGTTCTTTCGATCGCTTCAATTGGACTCATATATGTGTTTGCGTCTTTGAGATAATCATAGATGGTTGCATGATTTGACCAAAAAGAAAGAAGAGGATACAACGTTACATCAAATTGATTCATTTGTAGTAACTCACGCTTCTGTTCCATTTCATGAATCAAATCGTTATTTTCGATTCCCTCTATTTTATGAGTTAATGCATTACTAATTTCTTCTATATCATTTTCTTTAAGAAGGATATCGGTTGCGAACGCAATCGTCGCCTCTTCAACTCTTGATAAAGATCGCTGATTTTCAATATCAAAATATCGAAGACTGTCGACCTCCACATCAAAAAACTCAATTCGAAGCGGTTGATCCATCTGGATTGAGAACACATCACAAACCCCTCCACGAATGGCATACGTAAATGGTTTCTCAACATATTTAACACGTGTATATCCTAGACGTTCAAGTTCTCGAGCAAGCTGCAGTGGCTCCCACTCATCACCAGTCTTAATCTTTATGATTGATGCCTTAAGCACCTCCGCAGAAGACAGCTTTCTTACAGATGCGATGGCATGCGTAATACAAATATCAAAATCACCATTCACAATTTTATATAATGCGTCAATTCGATTGGCTTTCATAATTTCTGATTGAACAATGGCTTCAACTCGAAGTGATTCTTCATGATTGTAATATACGACATTCGCATTCTCATCAAGATGTTTAATCTCATTATATAAATTTGATGCTTGTTGTTCGTTTTCCTTAATAATGAATAACGGTTTCTTACTAATTTTACTTGATCCTAGAACTAAAAGTGCTTCTTGAACCACGCTTAAATGGGCAAAAATGCTTTTGCCCTGGGTGTACTCTTTAACAAGTTCATGTTTTTCTAAATAATTATATAACCAATTCATCACTAGACTCTTATATTGTATTCATTCATCAGCTGATCAGTGCGTTTTCCACTAATAAAGTCACTAACACATTTAGCACCTAAAGAAATCGCCGTATCTTCATCAATTTTACCGAGAACCCAATCAACGGTTTTAATTTGAGTGCTCTTACCAATTCCAACTTTAAGCCTTAAGAATTCATTAGATCCTAAGTGATCAATAATACTCTTAATCCCTTTTTGTCCACCCGACGAACCTTTTTCTCTCAATCTGAGAGATCCTACCGTTATATCCATATCATCACTAATTACAAGAAGATCCTCTAAATCGACATTATAATAACGCATGACCTCCCCAACAGCTTCACCTGAGAGATTCATATAAGTTTGTGGTTTGACTAAAACTACTTTCTCTGTTCCTACAAATGTCTCTGCAATGAGAGCTTTAAATTTATTGGTTGAGATTGAAACACCTAATTTCGATGCAACCTCATCAATCACAAGAAAACCGGCATTATGTCTTGTATTCTCATATTGTTTTCCTGGATTTCCTAATCCTACGATAACTTTCATACATTCCTCCATTAAGCAAAAAAGAATAAGGGACTTCCCTTACTCTTTGTTTGGATCATATACAATCTTAAGATGACGATCTCTTCCAGAACCTTCGCTCTGTGTGCGAATTCCTGGGAAATTAGTCAATTCTTTATGAATCACACGACGTTCGTCGTTTGGCATAGGGTCTAAAGATGCATCAATTTTTGATCGACTTACATTTTTAGCAATCCGTTTTGCCATTGCCTTAAGCTTTTGATAACGATCTGTTTTATAGTTGTTTATATCAATCATGACATAAAAACGACGTTTAAACTCTGAATTTACTACATGTTTAAGTAACATATTCATACCTTCCAATGACTTCCCATTTTTACCAATGAGGATTGCATTGTTGTCAGCATTTAATGAAACCTTAACGTTATTATTTTTGACAGTAATTTCTTGTTCAACTTTTAATCCCAAACCTGTAAAGAATTTTTCAAAATATTCTTCAACAAACAATTTGACATCATCAAGGGCAAACACTTCAGCAGTAACACTCGACCCGATGCCTAAGAAACCTGATTTCTCTTCAATGACATAATAGATAAGATCACTTTGTTCAACATTCTTTTCTTTAGCGACATTTTTAAGAACATCATCTAAAGACCTAGCTGTATATTGCTTCACGTGTATTCCTCCTTTTATTATTTTGCGCCGTATTTATGATTAATAAATAATGTCTGCACTAACTGTGCAAGAGCCGAAACCATCCAGTATAAACTCATACCTACTTGCCAGTTAAGAGCAAGAACAACAATCATAATTAATGATGAGTACATCATCATATTTGCTTGATTAGCTGGTTGTTTTTCATATGAACGTTTGCGAATCTTTTGTTTAGCGAGATATTGTGGCAAGAACATTGAAAGGAATTGTGATAAAGCCATTAGAATAAAGATTCCAATGATAATAATATTTCCTTGTGTAAATCCTTGCATAGGCGTTAATTCTAAAGTTTGTCCAAATACAGTACCATTAATAATTGCTTCTGAACGCATAACTGCTTGATACATTGCAATCATAATAGGCAATTGAAGGAATGTTCCTCCTAAAGCACTCATTGGATTGATTTCATGTTTTTCAAACAATTTCTGCATCTCTGTAGCTTTTTGAAGTTTGGCTTGTTGATCATTACGACCTTGATACTTCGCTTCAATACGTGCTTGTTCAGGACCAATTAATTGCATTTTTTGTTGTTGCACAGTTGCTTTAATTGAGCCTTTAATTGTAATAAGTTTAATAATTAATGTTACAACAACAATAGAACCAATTGTTCCAATGTATTGTGAGAAAAAGTTTAATGCTTGAGCAATTGGCCATACAAATAGTGCTCCGAACCACGTATCACTACCCCATGTCCATGAATCACCTAAACTAATAATCTTGTCGGCATATACTTGTTTCGTTTGTGGATCAATAACTTGAGTACATCCAGTTAATGCTAGTAGCAAAATACTGAAAATAATCAGTTTTTTATATTTTTTCATACCTATCTCCTAATCTAAAAATACTCACTTTATATTTTAACCGTTTTTATAAGGTTTTCCAAGTCTTTTTGATTTTCCTCATAACTCTGTTCGTAATATTTTTTTCGAACCAGAACAATGTAATCATAAGGAGTATCAAACATATTGATATCTTGGAGCATGCTTCTTATTTGGCGTTTTGTTTTGTTACGCACTACCGCATTTCCTAATTTTTTCGGTGCTGCAATTCCATAACGTGAGTTATCTTTAGTTCTTTTATCTATATATACTGTAAAAGCTTTAGTATTTTTAAATCGACGAGCCCCCATGATTTTTTGAAATTCTGCTGCTTTTTTTACTCTATATTCTTCTCTCATTTTTTTTCACTTCCACTATGACAAAAAAGTCACCCATAAGGGTGACTGTTATGCAGATAACACTTTTCTTCCTTTTGATCTACGACGTGAAAGCACGCGGCGACCGCCTACTGTTTTCATACGGGCTCTAAAACCATGGACCTTTTGGTGTTTCCGTTTGCTCGGTTGATAAGTTCTCTTCATGAAAACCACCTCCAGTTCTTTATATATACGAAGAGCAAATGCTTTAAAATTATATAAGAAATACTTTTCAATGTCAATAAAGTGTCTTAAATAACGTTCTGATTATCTGATTCACCATCTAATTGATACTATTTCATTCTAACTTTATAGAATTATCATCGTTATTGTAACACATTCACCTTTCAATCACGATATTTTTTTTGGTTTTTTTCAGTTAATAACCCTTTTATATAAATCACCGGTGAAAAAAGGGGAAGCATTAAGTTTAAAAATATGGGGATGCTTGTGCTTTTTTCACCCAAAATCGTTTTAATCCCACTTAAACCAGTCTAAGTTATCCACTTTTGTGACATTCCTAGAGCAAATGTTGGTAACCCTCTAGGATCTGTGGGATAAATCATGTGGAGGATTTTTTGCACAGAAAAGGAGTGGGAAAACTATAAACCATCTTTTAGGCAAGTTCATAACAATGTTTATCAACACAATGTGGATAATGTGGGAAACTATATATAACCCTCTCCTAAGTGCATATTATCCTGTTGATATTAGTGAGTATAATCTTAAAAAAATCTCTTCTAAAATTTCTTTCAACGCTGTGTTGATAACTAATTTAGGAACTCCACATTTTATAAACATTCACAATTTTGTGGACAAATGTGGATAACTATCTATATAAGCATTAGAATAGCGGTATTCCACGAAAGTTATTGTGGATAACTTGTGGGGAGTTTTTTTGTCT